>JANMEL010000274.1:0-8727 GCA_031376885.1 Chamaesiphon sp. OTE_70b_metabat_96
CGCATGTTCTAAATTAGCCGCCCGTTCCCCCCGAATCCGATCCCCATAAGCAGTAGCCAGATTCATTTGAGTCCTTGCCCAATCTTCGGGATAGGCATCGATAGTATAGACAGATAGAGCCAACTGGTAACATTCGATCGACTGTTCTAAATTAGCCGCCCGTTCCCCCCGAATCCGCTGCTGATAAGCATTAGCCAGATTCATTTGAGTCGTTGCCCACTGTTCGGGATAGGCATCGAGAGTTCTAACTGATAGAGCCAAATGGTAACACTCGATCGACACTTCTAAATTAGCCGCCCGTTCCCCCCGAATCCGATACTGATAAGCAACAGCCAGATTCATTTGAGTCCCTGCCCACTGTTCGGGATAGGCATCGAGAGTATAGACTGATAGAGCCAAATGGTAACATTCGATCGCGATTTCGAGATTGATTAATCGACTTCCCAAGGGGAATTGTTGAATTAGATTGGCGAATTTAACAAGAACAGTAGCAAGAAATTGTTTGCCATCTTCATCTACCTCGGCAAATTTAGTCTGATGCCAGGTTGTCAGGAGGGGAATGAGTGATTCGTTGAGCAGGGCTAAATTATCGCGGAATAGGGGGTAGATGACTTGGGAATTGCCATTATTCTGGGCGATGGCTTGAAATACCGTCATGAGGAATTTGAGTTGAGATTCTGGAACGTCAGAACTTGACTCTGAATATAACTCCAATGCTCGATCGGCCTGACTTCTTCTTCGTCCATTTCTTAATATCCCAAAATTCGACTCTGGATCTAACCCCAATGCTTGGGCTAGTTGGGCGGCTAATTTAGTCAGCCATTTGATGATAGAAGTCATGAGATTTACTTGTGTGTGAGGAGTGATCGGGTGAGACTGGGGATTAGTCTGAGTAGTCGTTCGCGCCAGCGTAGCGTCAGGTAATCATCTGTTATTTTTTTTTGTAACGTATGTATTTTAGTACTCTTTCCAGCTCCAACGATCTAGAGTTAGTCGATTTGTTGGCATTGGTGAAATAGAGGATGAAATCTAGCCAAGAGGGTCGCTTTCACCAGGATGGCAGTAATTAATTTCGCAACGATCGGATTCATCATCCCACATTCCGCACTTCACAGAATTCACCCGAAAATTCTAGTGTTTAGGGGTGAGGGGTGAGGGGTGAGGGGTGAGGGGGGAAGCTAGAGAGGCGGCGATTCGTGTTGTCTCTAGAGCGGAAACTGTTGGATTTGGATAATACTTTCTTGAAGTGCGGAATATGGGATCATAACCTTTGTAGTAACGTGTGTAGATCGCTCGATCTCCAGTCTCTAGAACCGACTTCGAGCTGCTTACTTAATCGATCGTCAAGAGAGTGACTTTTTTGGCAAAATTGTTTGCAAAAGTAAACAGCAGGTGAAACTGGGTTCCACCTGCCTGTTGAGAGTTATTAATCGTCAGAATGGCGATCGTCGGTGTTATCATGGCGATCGTAGTCGCGGTTGCTGTATGCACCAAACCGATATTTGGGCGGACGACCTAATGGGTGCATCGGATGCCAGCCGTTATTGACAAATTTAATAATGTCTTCAACTGAGGGAGTAAGCTCCATTGGTATTGTCTGCTTTTTATTACAGCTATCAACCCGACGCGCTGCCTTACCCAACTCACGATGAATTGTCTGCCGCGCACCTTGTAACTGCCAGTGGCGAAACCTCGCCCAAATCCGCGTTCTCGACTCAATTACATGGTCGCCGAACACCACCATCAAGTGAATCACCACTCCCAAAATTGCCATAATAACGATGAATAACGGTGATTGCTGTGTCTCTTCCAGTGCGGCATTCATCACGTATGCAAATGCTGCCGAAGGGAATAAAGCTAACAATAGCCCAAAGAAACAGACGAATACAAACCAAACCTTAGCACCGCGATCGTCATCATGGAGATCCATCCCCGCTTTTGCCGATCGAATCCACTTATTAGCAGCAATTTCGCCGAAGAAAAATGCGATCGGGAAGATAATACTCATAATTAGAATAATTTCTTCGGGACAATTCGGCACGCCAATTTTAATCATGTAATCCACAACACCGTGGAACAAGACAAAATCAATAGTAAAGTTACATAAAGACTGTAAGATAAAACCAGTATCCTCAGAAGTATGCTTCGCTTCTGGATTGAGATGTTGCTCGTTTGTGTCGAAGTGGTGCCAATACTTGGGATCGATATCTGTGTATTTGTCCCAAATTTTGCACATTGCATCGATCGATCGCATCAGATACTTCAAATCGAGATTGAGTTGGGTTTTCGCGCTATTATCGTTATTTCCACTATTATTAGTCTCGATCATAAACCTCATCAAAAATTAAAATTAGAGTTAAATTATGAGGGCACATCTTCCGCGATCGCCCTCTTCTGTGTAGATGCAATTGGATTACAGCTCCCGTTCTAGTACCTCTAACTCTCGTTCGAGTTCCCGCACTAACGACCGATCCTGACGATCGATCGCCGACTGCAATCGTCGTCGGAGATTGCTTACTAAATGTTGGTATTTAGTTTTGGCTACCGCACTATTCTTAGCTACAACCGCCCATTCAGGCGTAAAATAAGGGTTAGAAAACATATTTACGAGCTAATTAAGGTATACTGATAAGTCGTTTTTTATGGACAATTTTTTGCAGATTTCAATCATTTACCTGTTCGATAATTTGTCCATACATATCTATCGGCAATCCCTAGCATATTTTGCAAAATTTACTCCAGTATTTTCCGATTTAGTACTTTTGGCTGACGTTTTAATCCTTTCCTGAATGCAGATATAAAATCATCGGTAGGGGTAATTCATAAATTACCCCTACCGATGGTTTTAGCGATCTCAATTTGATGAATCATGCACAGATCCAGCAACGGATTTAAAATCCCCTGCCATCACTTGATGACAGGGGATAGTTGGATTAGCGATCGACGATAACGTATCTGACAGCAGCATTAATACTATCGAATGGCGTGTTGGTTAACAGTGGCTTGAGAATGCCAGCCTCACCACCACTCGATACCAGCACCACCTCAGCCTTAGAAGTCCATTCGATCGGTTTGGGATTGGCTTTGACTGTTTCCAACCCATCAGTAATCAGAATCGCGACTTTACGGGGCTTTTGTTTCCAGTTAGAATCAGGTTCGTTCAGGTAGAGATCTGCCCGATTCATCATCCCGATAATATCCGTCGCACCGCAGTTAGCTGGCTGTTTGAGCAATTCCTTCACCTGGCTGATAAAAGTACCCATTTTCTGCTTGTTTGCGCGCTCCCGTTCCGCCACTTCCCTGTTATATGCCGCTTCCCGCTGCTGATAGAGTGCTAATTGCTGGCGATATTCCACATTGAGCTTAGGCAAATTGAGCGGATTACCAGCAGTTTGGAGCGTGGGTTTCTGTGGCGGCGGATTTGGCAAACTAGGCGGTTCGGAAGCGTAGAAGGAGGCTAGTGGGAGATCGCTATCGGTGCAGACATTGCCCATCCGCACCTCTCCCCCATTTTTCGCCACAGATTGAGCTAGAGATATCACCGGATCGATCGTCAAGTTGGGGATTTTGGAAGATTTGACGCTACCTGTTTTATCATTCGCGATAAAGAATACTTCCGGCGGCTTGATGGCAATCTCAGAGGGCTGTTTTGTGGCAACTGTTGTGGATTTGCCTGTCTCCACCTCACCTACTACAGGGGCAGGATTAGCTGGTACAGCCTGAGCTTGACGCGGTTTGAGCTGGCAGCCAGTCAGACAAGCCGCTATACCTAATGACGCACCGAACGCCATAATTTTGGCAGTTTTTGGTTTTAGAAGCTCCGTCATGATTAACCTCGATTGAACTCTCTGAGCTTCAATCGCCTAACTCACGATAAATTTTGCATTTTATCTCTTTTAACTCACATTCCGCACTTCAATTTCTCGCGTATGGTGTATTGTCAAAGGTAGCACAACGCAACAATTCTCGTGGGAGTGAACCTAGACGGTGCGTTACCCTACGGGATAACACACCCTACTTTCATCCTTGAAAAGGGCGTTTCGGACATCATTTTCTTGAAGTGCGGAATGTCGGTTTTAACGAGAAGCAGGGGTCTAAATCCCCCACCTTTAGGTGGATTGTTTTTAGGGTGGTGTTGAAATCCCCACCCTAAAAACTCAATTCTCTGCTTGGTGCAACACATGCGGAGGGAACCTCCGCGTGATTGCATCCGCAATTCTCAATTCTCAATTCTCAATTCTCAATTCTCAATTCATTTAATTATCTTTATCCAATCTCAAGACAGCCATAAATGCTTCTTGAGGAACATCTACAGTACCGACAGATTTCATCCGTTTTTTACCTTTGGCTTGCTTTTGGAGGAGTTTTTTCTTCCGCGAAATATCACCGCCATAGCATTTGGCGAGTACATCTTTGCGGAGTGCGGGGATATTTTCACTAGCGATGACTTTATTGCCGATCGCCGCTTGAATCGGTACTTTAAACTGGTGACGGGGAATTAGTTCTTTCAATTTTTCAGCCATTGCTCGACCGACATTATACGCTTTATCCCTGTGAACGATCATCGCTAGGGCATCGACAGGATCGCCATTGATCATCAAGTCTAGTTTGACGAGATTATTTTCCCGATAGCCGATGACTTGATATTCCATACTGGCATAACCCCGCGTACTAGATTTCATGCGATCGAAGAAATCCGTCACAATCTCGGCTAAAGGTACCTCATAAATGACGGTGGTTCGTCCTTTGGTGAGGTACTTCATATCTTTGAATTCACCGCGCCGATTTTGGCATAGCTCCATCAATGTCCCCACATATTCTTCGGGGGTAATCATTTCCAATTTCACATATGGCTCTTCAATTTTTTGGCGATGATTGGGATCGGGAAGAGTACTAGGATTATCGATATAACTTTCGACCCCTTGATTATCAGTGACTCGATAAACTACTGAAGGAGCGGTCGTAATTAAATCTAGATCGTATTCTCGCTCTAGTCTTTCTTGGACAATTTCCATATGCAATAAACCGAGGAATCCACAGCGGAAACCAAATCCCATCGCGCTGGAAGTTTCTGGCTCATAATTTAAAGCCGCATCATTCAACCGCAACTTATCCAATGCTTCTCGCAACTCTGGATATTGATCCGCATCCGTTGGAAATAAACCACAAAATACCATCGGTTTTGCTTCTGCATAACCTGGGAGAACTTCAGACGCGGGATTGCTAACGAGGGTAATTGTATCGCCCACTCGCGCATCAGCAACCGCTTTAATCGATGCGGCAAAATAACCAACTTCCCCAGCATGAAGCTCATCTACTTCTACTTGGGTGGGTGAAAGTACGCCGAGTTCGTCGATCGCATATTCCTTTCCACTCGCCATCAAGCGGACTTTATCACCCTTTCTGACGCTGCCATCCATCACGCGGAAGTAAACAATCACTCCACGATAACTATCATAGTAACTATCAAAAATTAGAGCGCGTAAAGGTTCATTAACAGTATCTCTCGGTGGTGGCACCAATAACACCACCGATTCTAATATCTCCTGAATTCCAATCCCTTGTTTCGCCGAAGTTAAAATTGCCCCACTGCAATCTAAGCCGATAATTTCCTCGATTTCCGCGCGTACCCGCTCCGGCTCGGCTCCTGGTAAGTCGATTTTATTCAATACCGGAATAATCTCTAAATTAGATTCCATCGCCAGATAGACATTCGCCAACGTCTGAGCTTCCACACCCTGGGAAGCATCGACGACAAGTAAGGCTCCTTCGCAAGCAATTAGGCTTCTGGACACCTCGTAAGAGAAATCTACATGTCCAGGAGTGTCGATCAGATTGAGGATGTATTCCTGCCCATCTAGAGCGGTGTAGTTCATCCGCGCCGCTTGGAGTTTGATCGTGATTCCCCGCTCCCGCTCCAAATCCATATTGTCGAGAAACTGCGCCTTCATATCCCGATTGCTGACTGTCCCCGTCTCCTGCAACAATCGATCGGCAAGGGTAGATTTCCCATGATCGATATGAGCAATAATCGAAAAGTTACGAATTCGCGAAACAGGCACCTGAGTCATAATTAAGGGCTATAGATTTGGGCGAGGAGGGGGCGGTATAGTTCCTCAGTTTAGCGTAAGGCGATCGCCCCAATCTAATTGTAACGCCATCCGCGAAGACGACAAAAACAACGGGAGCATAGTCGAGCGTGGTAGAATTGTTCTATCCAACTGAAAGGATGGTTTTTCAAAATGATTGCCCTCAGAGCACAGCAACCACACTTTACTCCGGCGCGACCGCAATGCTACTAAGTATATTACCCACATTCCGCACTTCACAGAATTCACCCGAAATTTCTTGTGTTTTGGGGTGTGGGGTCCGGGGTGTGGGGTCAGGGGTGAAGCTAAAGAGGCAGCGATTCGTGTCGTCTCTAGAGCGGAAACTGCTGGATTTAGATAATACTTTCTTGTTGGCGTAGCCTCTGCTAAGGCAGACGCTGCGCGAACGCCTTTGGCGATAGTGCGGAATGTGTGATATTAGTTATCCTTGCCTGATTATCGAAATTCTCTCACCTAGTACGGAAGCTTACGACAGAGGCAACAAATTTAGACTATATCGTCGCTCTACTAGTTTGCAAGAATATGTCCTCGTCAGCACCACGGAGCTTATCTGATTTCGGATAGCAATAATAGTCACGATCGATCTAAATAAATAATATGCTGGAGATCGATCGATTATTTACGATTCGATCGCCAACAGACTACGAGTTGGCTGCGATTAGATTAGTTTTAGCCCAACTTAGCAACGCCAAAAGTAGCATTAAACTTGCGACACCAGATCGCCGCCGAGCGATAATTTGCGAGGTTGATATTAGCAGGAATGGCATAAGTTTGGGCACCACTATATTTTTTGAGGCGAGATAGAACTATGTAATCACCGCCTTTTAATGCATAATTGGGTGCTTGAGTCGTACCGAGAATATTAGCAGAGCGATGTAAAACAACTACCAAATCTGGCCCCTGGCTAGAAGTTTTGAATGACGAATCCAGTTGTAGAAAAGATCGACCATTTTTGGTGATGATGCTGGCACCACCTCTGGTTGCTTGTTCGGCACGAACGAATTGACCGGATTTGAGAGTTGTTGCTGCTGACAACTGCAAAGGACGATCTGAATTGCTCATTTGAGTTGTTTGTGGGCGGATCTCCATCATAGAATCTATCGCCGCAGAGCTAGCAGGAACCCGATCTGGGGTTGCAGCTTTTGCCGAACTAATTAATACGAAAGAAGCCAAACATAGGATCGATACTTGAATAAATTTCATGATTAAATATTCCTTGGTTATGACGGTAAGTTGATTTGCATTTCTGCTGTAGCTAACGATCGGCGATCGAGCTTGCAGAAGAATGATAAAATTTCGAGAAATTACTTAGAAAAACCTGAATCTATGGCTTGGTTGTCGGAGTTGGTTTTGCACCACTTTTCATAGCATCGCCTTTCATAGCATCGCCTTTCATAGCATCACCCTTCATAGCATCACCCTTCATAGCATCACCCTTCATAGCATCACCCTTCATAGCATCACCCTTCATAGCATCGCCTTTCATAGCATCTCCTTTCATAGCATCACCTTTCATAGCATCAGGGGTTGCAGTTGGTGTATTCGAGCAAGAAGTAAGAGTAGTAGACAGAATGAGTCCAGCGATGAGAGCTAAGACTTTCCAGTTTTTGGTGTGGTTGATACTTGCGAATACAGTAGCTAATTTCATGGAGTACTCCCGATCGATTATCGATCGATATAATGTTTTTAAGTGAACCAATCTGGCTCAACAATTACAGTATCTCGAACTTGGCTGAAACCTTTCTGAGCTAAAACTAGGAATTGCCTAAATTTATTCTGAAAACTTTATCATGCCAATCTCAGCAATTTCTCAGAATTAAATTTTAATTAGGCAGGGATAAATTTCATTGCTACACCGTTCATACAATAGCGCAAACCAGTCGGTTTCGGCCCATCTTCAAATACATGACCTAAATGTCCACCGCAGCGACGACAATGAACTTCTGTGCGAGTTTCTCCAAATGATGTGTCTACTGATGTTTTGACAGCATTTGCGATCGGGTCATAAAAACTCGGCCATCCGGTACCACTTTCAAACTTAGTTTCGGAAGTAAATAGTGGTAAATTGCAACCAGCACAGGCGAATTTACCTTTGCGATGCTCGTCTGTCAAAGGGCTGGTACCAGCTCTTTCTGTGCCCTCTTTTCGCAGTACGTCAAATTGGGCAGGTGTGAGGATCTTCCGCCATTGAGCTTCGGTTTTTGTCACCTCAAATTTACCCACTTTTCGTGCTATCGATGCCGATTTTTTGGGTGAGAAAAATAACGCGCTAGCTGCACCAATTGGGATGAGTGCGGTAAATAATAATGTTCTTCTGTTCATTTTTGATTGTGAATCTACGATCGATTAAGTTAGCGGTTGTTTGAGTTGCTGCATGGTCTTTTTACCTTGCACTTCGACAGGCTCAGTCCTTGTAAGGCTACTGTGTGTACACAAATTGGCTAGACTGCGGCTTAGGTTGATTTACCCCCCCAACCCCCCCTTGGAAAGCAGGGTGGATTAATTGTCGTCAGAGAAATTAATATCGATCGCCCCAGTAGCTCCAGTCATCGAGAGAATAGGGTCGAATAAGGCTGTGAAAATTAGTTGAACCTGATTATTCATCAGCCTTAGAGCA
>JANMEL010000291.1:0-7509 GCA_031376885.1 Chamaesiphon sp. OTE_70b_metabat_96
ATCCGCGAATTACACGAGCAGCTTGTCAACAAAGAACGATCGGCAGTAGAAATTGCCCAGGAATCGATCGATCGTGTCCACAAACTCGAACCCCAACTCCGTAGCTTCCTGTGCATTACCGCCGATCGAGCGATCGCCCAAGCCCAAAAAGTAGATGCTAGAATCGCGGCGGGGGAAGAAATCGGCTTATTAGCCGGAATTCCGATCGCGATCAAAGATAACATGAGCACCCAGGGTATCCCCACCACCTGCGGCTCGAAGATTTTGGCAGGTTTTGTACCTCCCTACGAATCCACCGTCACCCAAAGGCTCCAAGATTTAGGCGTGGTATCCATGGGCAAAACCAACATGGATGAATTCGCCATGGGAAGCTCTACCGAAAACTCGGCATATCAAGTCACTGCCAACCCGTGGGATTTGGCGCGAGTGCCAGGGGGATCTTCCGGTGGCTCCGCTGCGGCTGTATCAGCGGGAGAATGCGTTGTATCCCTCGGTTCCGATACTGGCGGCTCA
Source organism: Chamaesiphon sp. OTE_70b_metabat_96 (assembly GCA_031376885.1). Classification (GTDB taxonomy): domain Bacteria; phylum Cyanobacteriota; class Cyanobacteriia; order Cyanobacteriales; family Chamaesiphonaceae; genus Chamaesiphon. The sequence goes on from JANMEL010000291.1 coordinate 514, forward strand.
ATTCGTCAACCAGCATCTTTCTGTGGCGTGGTGGGGCTAAAACCGACCTATGGGTTAGTATCGAGATTTGGATTGGTGGCTTATGCTTCTTCTTTGGATCAAATTGGGCCATTCGCCCGAACGGTTGAGGATGCGGCTATACTATTGGAATCGATCGCCGGATACGATCCCAAAGATTCGACTAGTCTCAAAGTAGAGATTCCCAAATATTCCCAATTACTCACCCCAGACTTACCCAAAGGTTTGAAAATCGGGATTATTACCGAAACATTTGGCGAAGGATTGGATCCACAAGTAGCCGCATCTGTACAAACTGCGATCGAACATTTCCGCTCTCTCGGTGCAGAAGTGCAAGAAATTTCTTGCCCCCGTTTCCGCTATGGCTTACCTACCTATTACGTCATTGCACCTTCGGAAGCATCAGCTAATTTAGCTCGTTATGATGGGGTAAAATATGGCTTCCGTGCCGAAGCAGATAACCTGATGTCGATGTATACCCAAACCAGAGCCGCTGGATTTGGAGCCGAAGTAAAACGCCGAATCATGTTGGGTACCTACGCCTTATCCGCAGGTTATTATGATGCTTATTATCTCAAAGCCCAAAAAGTCCGCACACTAATCAAAGCAGACTTTGAAGCCGCCTTTGCACAGGTAGATATCCTCATCACTCCCACCGCACCCACCACCGCCTTCAAAGCAGGGGAAAAAACCGCCGATCCTTTGAGCATGTATCTCTCCGACTTGATGACAATCCCCGTCAATCTCGCCGGATTACCAGGAATTAGTATTCCGTGTGGATTCGACGATCGCGGAATGCCGATCGGTCTACAATTACTCAGTAACGTATTGCGAGAAGATCTATTACTCCAAGTCGCCCACGTTTACGAACAGTCTACTACCTGGCACCAGCGATCGCCAGTCTTGTAACGATCCAGAGTGGGGGAAAGATCGATCTAGGTAGGTGGGATTAAATATAACACCCATGTAGGTTGGGTTGAGCCACTTCCTTTGCAGCGTCTCCCATCGGAGAAAACCCAACCGCATCAACTCTAATTTTTGTAGCAATATGAAGAGTGGAAAACAACGGCGAAACGAACTTAAAGCACGAAAACAATCTCGTCAAACCAAAATTGGCGATCGAGAAATTGCAGCATTAGCAGCCGAGCGACTTCTGATGTTGGAATACATCATAGCGCGGGGAGGCCCGATCGTCGATATTACGGCTCTTGCGCCGAATAATAGTTACGATGAGCCAGACTTTGTTAAACTAGGCTACTATATCGATCGACCGTTTACTTGTGCTGGTTGCAATAGTCCAGAAATCTGGAAAGCAGAGCAGCAAAAGTGGTGGTATGAGTCAGCAAAAGGTGGTTTATTTACCATCGCCAAATATTGTCGAACTTGTCGCCGTCAAGAGCAATCTCGCCGCGCTGAAGCTCGCCGCACTCATCTAGAAGGTATTGCCAAGAAGCTTCAAAATCGTTGCTAGGTAATCTTGCCCTGAATAGCAATTTAGTCATTCCCATTTTTAAAAACCTTTTTGTCAACTCTCAACCGATCGAATCACCATTTTGAGACTGCTTGACAATCTTTTAGATACCACCGCCAAGGCAATTCTACCCCTTGTGTCAATCCGATTCGGGTTGTTTGGATGAGTTCGATTTTACCTGTATCTAGGTTCGATTGCCAATCTAAACTTCGAGGTTCTAGCCACATTCCGTTGCCTTTTTCTAGTTTTATCCCATAGAGATCGAGGTCGATTTGCATCGCTCTACACAGCTTTCCTGGCCCTGCGGCGGCTTTTTCTGGCTTTTCTTTGGGTTTGAGTAGAATCTTGCTTTGTGTCTCTCTATCTAGCTCTAGTGCCCGAATTAGTACTGCACTTGGCTCTCCATCTTTATCTGTGACAACATTTACGCAGTGATAGATCCCATAAATCAAGTATACATAAATATAGCCAGCCGCCCCAAACATAATCCGATTTCGTGCTGTTTGTTTGCGATAAGCATGACAGGCTGGATCTCCGGCTTGATAGGCTTCTGTCTCGACAATTGTACCGCGTAACTCTGTCCCGTCGGCAAGTTTTCGGACTAATGTACAACCGATTAATTCTGGTGCGATAATTAGTGCAGATCGATTTAAATCGATTACTTGTTCAGTCATGCACCCATCCCAGAATAGCGGCGCAATCCTTTTCGCCACAGCCAACGATTGACGATCGCAAAAAACACGCCCCACAATAACATTACCCCAAAATTATGGACGGCATCGACTTTCAATCCTACCAAAAGACTAGCGGGAAAATTGAGAATATAGGGGAAAGGTGTCCATAATGCGATCGTCCGAATTGCTGGCGGAAATATTTCTAGGGGGGCGATCGCGCCAGACAGAAAGAGATATACTAAAAACCAAACTTCCTGAATCGAGCTAGCTTTCTCCGTCCAAAAAGCGAACATTGCTAAAGTATACTGAATCAGAAACAATAGCGCGAACGAACAAGCAGACGCGATCGCAAATAACCCCAAATTATTCAAACTCGGTACCCAAAAAGCATCTGGATACAGACAGAAAAATAGTGAGACTAATATTAAGATAAATGGCAACCGTGCAAATCTTTCGCCGATATGTGACATTGCATGATGCCAAACAGGATCCAATGGTTGCAATAATCGAAAGGACAATTTACCATCGACAATCTCCCGCTCGAAATCCCAAATCACCCACACCACAGTAAGCTGTCTGACTAAATAAATTGCCAAAAAGTACCGCGCAAACTCGATCGAAGATAAACCAAAATCAGCTTTTGCTGCCGCTTGAGTCCATACTCCCATCAGAATGAACGGGAGAGAGCCAGAAAGTGCCCACAGGACTAATTCCGACCGATACTCGACCATATAGGCATAATAAGTCGTTAAGAGGGATGTGAAGACGCGAATTAGTTGCTTCATACCGCCACCTCCGCACTACCCGATTGAAATATCCTGCCGATGACATCATCGATCGGTGGATCTGTAATACTTAGATCGACTACTTCCAATTCTGCCAGAATTTGGGAGATCGTTTTGGTCAATATTTCCTGAGTGACGAGAAATCTCACCGATGCGCCGTCTATCTCCTGGATGTCGCCATACTGTGCCAATTTATTTGGTGGGTAGACATGAGCAAATTCGACTTTGACTTCCCGACAGGGTGAAAAACGTTCGACTAATTCATCCAATCTGCCATCATAGATCAATCCGCCCTGATGAATGACGATCGCTCGATCGCACAATGCGGTAATATCAGTCATATAGTGGCTGGTAAGTAAAACAGTCGCGTTATATCGCTGATTGTAATCTTTTAAAAATGCCCGCACCGCCACCTGAGCGTTGACATCCAAACCTAATGTTGGTTCGTCGAGAAATAACACTTGAGGTTCGTGGAGTAATGCGGCGAGTAATTCTGCTTTCATCCGCTCGCCGAGGGACAATTTCCGCATCGGTTGGACAAGTTTCCCTTGCAGCGAGAGCATTTCCGTCAATTCGCCAATCCGCATTTCGGCAGTTCGATCGGTCAAACCGTACACCGCTGCGTTTATCCTGAGAGAATCCAGCGCGGGTAAATCCCAAATTAATTGCTGTTTTTGCCCCATCACGAGGGTAATTTTCTTGAGAAATGCAGCTTCCCGTTTGAAGGGTATATGCCCAGCAACTGTAACTGTACCAGTAGATGGGTGAATTAACCCGCTCAACATTTTCAGGGTAGTAGTTTTCCCCGCTCCATTTGCACCCAAAAAGCCGACGACTTCCCCAGGCTCGATTTGGAAGGAGACATCTTGTACCGCTTTGATTTGACGATAGGTACGTTGAAAGAAGTGCTTGACGGTACCGTTGAAACCTGGTTCTTTGATGGCGACAGGATAAACTTTACTAAGTCGATCGACGACAATACTCGGCATTCAGGATCTTTCCAAATTGTATCCGAAATAGCGGCGGCGATCGTTCCCCGCTGCTTTCCCCTACTAGTGTAATGGATTCCGATCGATCGATCCGATCCCATTTAGATCTACTTGTGAAATATCATCGGTTACTCGAAGGGATTGATGAGGGTTACTCCGGTAGCCACAAAATCTTTTACATTTCGGGTCACTAGGGTTAAGTCATAGACTATTGCTGTGGCGGCAATCTGTTTATCTAGAGCATTCTCAGGGTGAGGAACACGCAATCGTCCCCAAATCTGAGCTTCTTCTTGACCAAAATCGAGGATGTTTTCAGCGTAATGATCGAGAATGGTTTCTAACCAAGTTTCTAAGGATTTAGCTTGGGTAAAATCGCCCCTATGTTGAATAATGTCAACTCCACGCCGCAGTTCACCGATGGTAATCACACTCAGATAAGAGATTGCTTCTTGTTCGGCAATCTGCCTAAAAAAACGGGCAATTCCAGGATTGGCTCGATCTCGTTTCCGTAGTTCGCTGATAATGTTGGTATCGATTAAGTACATCAGTCGAGGGGGTTCGTGGTTGACAGATCTTGAACCCGCGTAAAATCGGCATCAGTGCCGACATCGGGAATCTGACTCAGAGCCTCAAGAAACGGTCTCTTCTTGGGCTGAAGCAAAGCTTGTGCTAGGATGCGCCGATGCTCTGCTTCAGCACTGATGCCGTGCTTGCTGGCTTGCACTTTGAGGGCGTTGGCGATCGAGTCTGCAACATTACGCACAATTAAATTAGCCATGTATCGCTAGTCTTACATAAAATGGTTGATTTAATCCAATGATAGCATTGATATCAAGAGATTTTCCTCTTAACGATCGTCAGATGCCGAGCAAACTAAATTAGGTAATTTTACAACCGCTGATTAAATAGGCTAATAGAAGTCAACTCAGATCCCCGACTTCTTGGAGCAGTCGGGGATTTATGCCTAACTTTGCTAATCTAATTTCTTAATTACTAGCATCTGATTTCCGCCTGGTTGAAATTCATATTCAACGGTAACAATTTCGGTATGATATCCTAATTGCTCTAGATATTCACAAAGAGGATCTATATATGGCGACAGGTCCCAATCAAGTGTCAACAGTGGAAAGATTCGCAATTCTTTACCATGTTCTAGTAAGGCAGTTACAGCTTGACGATGGAATTCCCAGTCGAGTTGAGCTGAATAAAGTAATAAAAAGTGAGAGCATAAAATCAGGTCGTAATATTTACCCCCAATCGCATCGGGGACTTCTCCAGCAATATATCTACCAGCAACTTTCCCCCCATCATAGTCAGCTAAAAACAACTCCAGAGCTAACTCTCTAGTCTGCCGTAAGTCAGCAGGAGACTTGTGATATTTCCACACCCAATTCTCGCGAGAATCTTCAACTTGCTGAATAATGTTATCGACACAATCATCAAATCGCTGCTTGATTTCTGCACCACTGAAATGATAAACCGGATCGATCGCCGTCACATCATACCCTAGTTTATACATCTCTGCGGTAAAACTAGCTGGCCCCGCGCCAATATCCAAAATTCGTCGTTGAAAATCTCGCTCCGTCAAACTAAACATCAACTTGTATTCAGCTAATGTTCGCCCAAATGGAACTACTCGTTGGCGTAGCCTCTCCTTTGGAGAATCGAGTTGCATCGCCATACTTTATCTCCACAAACGACTTAGCCAGCTACCTTGCTTGGCATTTTTCCGCTGATATTTGTACCATTCATCGATCGTCAGATCGATCAGTTCGGTGTAGCTTGGGGATAGGCTAGGAAAGGTTTTAAGGTCGGGAATTGTGAGGTCGTGTTGAATGGCTAAAGCGAGAATTTGAATCAATTCTGGGGCATTTTGACCGACGATCGCCGCACCGAGGATTTGACCTTTCTGAGTCACGACGATCTGACACAAACCAGTAGTGGTATTATTTAAAACTGCTTGAGGACAATTTTTGAAATACTGTTCGAGGATAATAATATCTTTCCGTTTGCTGTCGATCGCCGCATCAATTTTCATCCCCACTCGTGCTAGCGGAGGATCTGTATAAACAGCCCAGGGAAAGCCATTATATTTGTGATAATCAATCTTGGTTTTGCGCCGAGATAGAGCATTATGAACGGCGATTTTGGCTTCCGATTTAGTTAACCCCTCACTCCGATAACCGCCCAAAACATTTCCACAGACACTACCGCAAGCATAAATTTTGGGATTGGATGTTTGGAGTCGTCGATCGATTGCAATACCATGCCGATCGTACGTCACATTTACATCCTTGAGATTGAAAGGTTCGATGAATGGGCGTTCGGGTAGAGCGATAAAAATCTCATCAACAGGAATTGATTCTGAGTCTAGCGTAACTAATTTGGAGTCGATATCTTCGCTCACACCCGTGACAATACTAGCCAAATATATCCGCACTCCATCGGCTTCTAATTGAGCTTGAATATAGTTCGCAAATCTTCGATCTTCCTGAGGCAAAATCTGTTCTGTCTCGATAATTAGGCTGACTTGACATCCCAATCTAGCGAGAACCTGCGCCAATTCTACCCCAATACTTTCAGCCCCAATAATCGCCCAACGTGACGGAATGGGAGCATCAACTAAGGTAATTAATCGATCGACTGTCAGATAACTTATTTCTTCCAAACCTGGAATCTTGGGAGCCGCCGGAATCGATCCCGTGGCGATGAGATAAGTCTTTGCGCGGATCGATCTTTCGTCGATCCTAAATTCCAATTGGGGGCGGCGATAAAATTTTCCCATCCCGACGATCGGATCGATACCCATCGCCGCTAACAAAGCCGGATGATGCTGTTGCTCTAGTCGATCGATCGCCCCCTTTGCATACTTCCAGGGGTAGCTAGCAGGGGCACCAAGCCTTGTGAAATTGCCTCGACTACTCTTGGCGATCGCCGCCATTGCTTGGGGGTACAAATCCCAATCTGAACTGATTCGTTCGATCGCCAAATCGGGCAAAATCAGCGCAACTCGCGCCCCTAAATTCAAGGCTTCGATCGCTGCTGTACGCGCAGCAGTA
>JANMEL010000306.1:0-15522 GCA_031376885.1 Chamaesiphon sp. OTE_70b_metabat_96
CTAGATCGATCCCATCCCCACCGTTGAGAAGATCGTTCCCTGCACCACCAGTAATAACATCATTACCTTCCCCAGCAATGAGAGTATCATTTCCCGCACCGCCAGAGAGATTATCATTTCCCACCCCGCCGTCGAGACGATCGTTACCTGCGCCACTACTGAGCACATCATTACCACCACCACCAACGAGAGTATCATCACCGTTGTAGCTCGATAAACTGTTGTTGAGACTATCACCAATCAGAGTAGTAGCAGCGGTAAGGGAGCCTTGAAGATTTTCAATCCCCACCAAGGTATCCCCTGCGGCATCACCAGTATTGTTAGCGGCATTCGTCAAGTCAACGATGACAGCAGTTGTAGAATAATAATAACTAGCTAAATCGATCCCATCCCCACCGTCGAGAAGATCGTTACCTGCACCGCCACGGAGCACATCATTGTCAGCACCACCACGGAGGGTATCATTGCCAGCACCACCATCGAGGAGATCGTTACCACCACCACCAACGAGAGTATCATTCCCGTTGTAGCCGTATAGTTGGTTATTATTACCGTCTCCAGTGAGAAAATTTGATGCGGTGCGGGAACCTTGAAGATATTCAATCCCGACAAAAGTATCCCCTGCGGCATCTCCTGCATTATTGGTGATATTTGTCAAGTCAACAGCGATCGCAGTTGTAGAGGAATAATAACTAGCATAGTCAATCCCATCCCCACCGTCAATAATATCGCTACCTGCACCACCATACAATATATCATTGCCCGCACCACCAAGGAGGGTATCATCCCCAGTATTCGCGGTGAGGATATTGTTACCACTGTTGCCAGTGATGATGTTGTTTTCAGTGTTACCTGTGCCGTTGATATTGGCTGTGCCTGTGAGGATGAGGTTTTCGACGTTGGTAGTTAGGGTGTAATTAATAGCGGATTTGACGGTATCTACTGCTGAAAAGGAGCCATTTTCGATAACGAGATCGAGAGTGCTGTCGATAATGTAGGTGTCATTGCCATCACCACCAGTCAGAGTATCGTTACCGATGCCCCCATCCAAAATATTGTCGCCAATGTCGCCAGTGATGCGATTATTTAGAGCGTTGCCTGTGGCGTTGCTATCACTGCCACCAAAATCTAGGATGAGGTTTTCAACGTTGTCAGCTAGGGAATAGCTGACGGATGAGAAGATGGTATCGATACCTCCACCCACAGCTTCGGTGACAATATCGAGACTGCTATCAATAACGTAGGTGTCATTGCCATTACCACCAATCAGGCTATCGTTGCCAGTTACAAATCCGGCAGGGGTGCCACCACTAATCAAGGTATCGTTACCAATCCCACCATCGAGGATGTTGTTGCCACTATTGCCAGTGATGGTGTTGTCGTTGGTGTTGCCTGTGCCGTTGATATCGTCTGTGCCTGTGAGGGTGAGGTTTTCGACTAAAGCTGATAGAGTGGTGGTGACATCGGTACTCAAGGTATCGGTGATGGTGACAATGGCTTTATTATCGGCGATCGACCCATTAATCGGCGCACTCAGCACGATCTCAAAAGTTTTATCTGCTTCATTGAGATTATCATCGGGAATAGGGATGGCGATCGTTTTGGATGTTTCACCCACAGCAAAGGTTACTCCACCAGTTGCAGGAATATAGTCAGTGCCAGCAATTGCGGTAATATTACCAGTGGCGTACATAACACCGATCGGTTGAGTGCTGGCTTGAGATAGAGATATGGTGACTAAACATTGAGTTGGATTGCCATTAATCCCTTCAACAATAGTGGCATCGGCGATCGAAATCGTTGAGGTAAGATTTACACCTGGAGTGAAGTTAATTCCCAGATTGATGTTCCCCGTATTTGAGTTATACCCATCGACGGCGATTTGATAAGTGGTGCCACTTATCGCCTGGAAAGTAGCCGCAGAAGTATTCGCTCCCGCAGCATCATCATTATTGGCAATGGTAGTAAGAGTGGATACAGAATTACCTGTGTATACGCCTAATGTGGTGTCAAAATTGCTGCCAGCGGTGTTGACGGTGACAGATCCATTCGCCGTTGCCCTCCAACTCCACCACACAGAATTTAGAGTTCCCGAAACACTTGCATGATTTATTTCGCCAATTTCTCCCGTTGCCCCAATATTGCTACCAGTGGTATTGACGCTATTACCAGTTAAGATAAACCGATCGGCAAAGTTATCGTTTAATTCATCATTATCGATCGATCCTTGCCCTTGTGCATCACTTATAGTTGCATTGGTTGCGCCGCTCAAATTGACAAAGAAGATCTCGTTACCTTCGAGCGTCGTATCGCCAAGAATGGGGATAGAGATAGTTTTGGTGGTTTCGCCGATCGCAAATGTCAGTAGCCCTGTTTTACTGGTATAGTCACTTCCTGCTGTGGCGGTGCCATTGGCGGTGCCATATGTAACTGTACTCACCAGGTTGTTTGCGCCAAAACGACTGACAGTAAATACAGCATTTTTCGTACCACTATTTCCTTCGACGATCGTGACATCATCGATCGCCAACTGAGTTGGAAAGGCATTAGGATTCAAATTCAAGTTTCCATCTGAGAATTGAACTGTTTCGATCGAACTCAATATATCTACGCCATCACGATTGGCACTCAAATCGGCAATAGTATAACTCTACAGCAACCCCCACCCCTCCACTTCAATTGTGTCGATATGTAAAGGAATATTTCATTTCCAAGCAACTCGATCGTATTCACCCACTCCATCAACAAAGACCGTGTTAACATCCGAGTGTCAAAAGCACAAATTATTATAAAGAGATATAGCTGTGGTACTACGGGTTGCTGTTGTTGGTTCTGGGCCTGCGGGTTCTTCTGCTGCTGAAGTTCTGGCTAAGGCTGGAATTGAAACTTATTTATTTGAACGCAAACTAGATAACGCCAAGCCTTGTGGTGGAGCGATACCTCTATGTATGGTAAGTGAATTTGACTTGCCGCCAGAGATTATCGATCGCCAAGTGCGGCAAATGAAAATGATTTCCCCTTCTGATATTGAAGTCGATATCGGCCAAACTCTCAAACCTGGTGAATATATCGGCATGTGTCGTCGGGAAGTTCTAGATGGATTTTTGCGCGATCGAGCAGAGAAACTAGGTGCTAAATTAATTAACGGTACCGTCCACAAACTGGAAATGCCAGCTCTGAACAGTACAGATCCTTACGTCCTCCACTACGCAGATCATGCCAATGGTAGTCTTGAAGGAGAAGCCAAAACCCTGAAAGTCGATCTAGTCATTGGTGCGGATGGGGCAAATTCTCGCGTCGCCAAAGCAATGGACGCTGGAGACTACAACTATGCGATCGCCTTCCAAGAGCGAATCAAGTTGCCAGAAGACAAAATGGCTTACTACCACACTCTCGCCGAAATGTATGTCGGCGATGATGTCTCCACCGACTTTTACGCCTGGGTATTCCCCAAACACGACCACGTAGCGGTGGGTACAGGGACGATGAAGGTCAACAAAGCCTCCATCAAGCAATTGCAAGCCGGAATCCGTTTACGGGCGGCCAAGAAGCTAGAAGGTGGCAAGATTATCAAAGTTGAAGCTCATCCTATCCCCGAACATCCTCGCCCTCGTCGCGTAGTCGGACGTTGTGCTCTAGTTGGTGACGCGGCTGGTTATGTCACCAAATCTTCTGGTGAAGGTATCTACTTCGCTGCAAAATCAGGCCGGATGTGTGCTGAAACGATCGTCGAACGTTCCGAGCAGGGCGCGAAAATCCCCACCGAAGCAGATCTGAAAGTCTACATCAAAAACTGGGATAAAGCTTACGGTCTTACCTACACGGTACTGGACATCCTCCAACGTGTATTCTACCGCTCTGATGCCACTCGCGAAGCCTTTGTCGAAATGTGCAGCGACATCGATGTCCAAAAGCTCACTTTCGACAGCTATCTCTACAAAACTGTCACAGTCGCTAATCCACTCGTTCAAATGAAGATTACCGCCAAAACGATCGGCAGTCTCCTCAGAGGTAATGCTCTAGCTCCCTAATGCTAGTCATGACAATGGGCAACTAACACTTAAAATATCAAGGTAGACATCACTGTCTACCTTTTTTATTCGACTAAAGCTACTCAATAGACTCAAATTTTTTAGCTCGGCAAGACAGCAGATCGAATATCTTTCCGAAAAGTGCTAATAGCGATCTGTAGTGATATCTATCAACTATCAAAGCCCATCAATCTTCACTCAACCGATCTTTGTCTTCTCACAAGTAATATCAAAAATGCCAAATAGCAAAATCAAAGCACACAAAAATATTCTGAGTAGAACATTAATGTCTGTGATTTCAATTACAGTGGCGATCGCACCATTAGTTCTGAAACATCCAGTACAAGCGAGTGAGTCTGTCGGTATACCTGTCTGTGATGAAGCATGTACGTATGAAGGAAATGCCGCTCAGTCTGGCGATAAAGTGATTTTCCGGTGGGAAGGGCAAAATGCGGATTTTTATCATGTCCGCTATAAATCGGGTGGTGAAGAAAAACAAGTGAAAAATACTTCGAGATCCTTTACCTTGAAGAATGTTAAACCGAATCGTACTTATAGACTCAAAGTTCAAGCTTGCAAGTCCCGCATCTTGGCAAGTTCAAAATGTAGTCCTTGGGAAGAGATATCTTTTACTACTAGAGGTACTGCCAATGCTGCCGATTCAGCTACTTGTAAACAGGGCTATGTCTGGCGAGAAGCACTCCCATTCGATCGAGTCTGTGTAACGCCCCAAGTTCGCGCTCAAGCTCAACTTGATAATGCCGCAGCCGCCAGCCGCCGAGAACCAAATGGCGGCCCATATGGGCCTGATACCTGTAAGCAGGGTTATGTTTGGCGTGAAACTACTCCTGACGATACTGTTTGCGTAACGCCACAAGTTCGTGCTCAAGCTGCCGATGAAAACAAACGTGCTGGAGAACGTCGCGTTCCTTAGCTATAAATGTAACTACAGATGTAGAATAAGCAATGCCTACCACTACACAAGGTCGATCGAAAATATTGCCGACTAATTTAAACTCGATCGACATCTACAACTAACAGCAAGTAGTAGAAACTACTTAAAAGTCACTCATGGGAAGAATAGCGATCGAAAATAAATTGAAAAGTATTATGTTAGCGATCGCTACTATCGCGATCGTCATAGTCAATAATATTGGATTTGGGTCGTTCGACCTAGTAGATGCCCGACCAAAATTTCCAACAGATGAAATAGATATAATACGAAGATCTACTATTACCGTGGGGAAAAACTATCTAGCCGGAGCCAAGTACATACAAGAAAACAATTTTTCGCCAGCAGTTCGTGTGATATGGGATGAAGGTATTAAACGAACACTGGAAAGAAATATCACCGAGATGCTCCAGGAAAGACCCCTTAATAAAGATATTAAGATTTCTGTCGAGACTATATCAATTGACAACAGTGGAGATTTTACTGGTTTCTCCGTCGGTCAGGATGAACTCATACTTAGTGTAGGTGCACGAGGAAGTATTAAGTTTAAAACAATTGATACTAGTAGGCTGAAAGAACAATCATCTTTCAGCCTTAGTTTTTATCTCAATACTGTCATAAATAGTACTCTTTCAATTGGTGAAGTCACTGTGAAAGATATGAAGATACCTTTTCATCCGTTTACTTATAATATTTCAAATGCAAACGAAAAAAGTGTGGAATTAGTTGCCAATTTCTTTAAAAAGGAAGGAGAATTCGATCTATATATGACAGCTTTGCAATCTAAAAATAATCGTGGCAGAAATAATTTTAAAGATAGCGTATCTAATAGCATAAAATCAGCAATCGAGAGTTATGCTCCAGCAAAGGTCTTAAATCCGTCGTATTAGCCATAATGGGATGCTCTACAGTTCAAACTCGATCGACAATTATAAAATTGAACTAAAATTATGAAAAAACTTATTGTATTAGTCAGCGGATTGGCACTTTTATTACAAGCATTGCCAGCAACGGCGATCGCTACCCAGCAATCTAAACCTAAAACCTTTGCTCAATGGTGTCAACAAATAAACTCTGTACCTGCTTAGTGGGGTTGGGTGGGTTCGTTCGATTTTCCTATAATTTAGTGATGTTTGTTTACATAAACCCACCCCTACAGTCTCATGAGATCGATTGAATCAAGAATTAAGTTTCCAATTCCTCTAGGACTCGTTCCAAAGACGCAATCAAAGGTGGTAAATCTTGTCGAACAGTTTGCCAAATCACATCAAAATCAATTCCAAAATAAGCATGTTAATTAGGTGTGCAGTAGGTGCTTTCGTTAGCGTAGCCTCGCCGAGATGTAATCGCATCATATACCGATCTTATCATAGACTCAAATTTTTTAGTCGTCTAACTGATAACTGCTATGGTGATAATAGTACAGATTTAATCAGATGCTCAAATTTAATCGAAAATATTTCTACGCAACGATCGTACTTTTTTTAATTGAAGTCTTTATCGGTGTATTTGTTCGCGATCGATTTATCCGGCCTTTTGTCGGCGATGTATTGGTAGTTATCCTGATTTATTGTTTGATTAAATCTTTTTGGAAAATTCGTTCAAATATTGCAATTGCATCTGTATTTGTCTTTGCTTGCATCGTTGAAGGACTTCAGTATCTGAATATTATTGATATGCTGGGGATTCGGCAATACAAGTTACTAGTGATAATATTGGGGAGTAGCTTTGATTGGCATGATATTATTGCTTATGCTACTGGAGCGGCGATCGTCATTTGGTGGGAAAATAAATTCAATACCCACTCGAATCTCTAATATAGCATTAGACTTGCAATCCTCACAACTTCCTCACATTCATTTGGTTTAATGTTAGTTGGGATCGATGCTACATTATGCTTGGATATCATAAATGGAGCGATGTTTTGTCGATCGATTAGTCCACTAAGTAGGATTCTACCTAACATGACTTCTAAAAACTTGTATCCAGCCATCGATCTAGATTTACCAAGCGATGAAAATCTAAATCTAAATAACAGATTTGGCTATCGATCGACCAGATTGATGGCGAGTGTCTTGAATTCGACTCAGATGGCTTTAGCCGAAGCTTATGTTAATGGTATCGAAATACCCGACGCGGCGATTCGCTCGATCTGGCAGACATCAATGCCGATTTTATTTAAACATGCTCCAGGCTTACTCGCTCCCTATGAATGGGTGCTGCAAGAATCAGATCGATCGGCTGAATCTTCGCCAGAATTGATGAAATTGCATTACGATCTACCCCAAGCGATGCTCAATCCCATGCTGGGTGATTGGCAAGTTATTTATCCCAAGTATAGTATGGGTTATTGGGAAAATGGGGCCAAAGATTTAGAAGAATCTCAGATTCATATGCTCGATTTGGCGATCGAACGTTTAGGTATTGTCGATGGTGACTATATCCTAGATTTTGGTTGTGGTTGGGGGTGTGTGGCCAATTATGTCATGTCCAAATTTCCAAATGTGCGCTTTGCTGGGCTAAATTTGAGTCAGCATCAGTGTGAGTATATGCGTCACAAAATGGAAGATTCCGAGAGTTATTTGAGTTCGGGACGTTTTACTCTATACGAAGGCGATCTAAATGAGGTCGTGTTTACCGAAAAATTTGATAAGATTATCTCGATCGGCGTATTTTGCCATATCGGAAATCTCACCAATACTTTTCAAAAGCTCTCCTCGCTGCTCAAAAGTGATGGTAAGGTATTCATCCACCTAATTACCGCTCGCATCCCCAATAATATGTCTTCTGGCTTTACCCATAAGTATATTTTTCCCCACGGGCGTTACTGGAATTATGATGCAATTCCTAGTCACGATCGTGATTTGAAAACGATCGAACGATGGTATGTCAATGGCACCAACTATCATCAAACATTCGCTGCATGGCTCCAGAGATTTGATGATGCTCAGGAAAGTATCAAATTGCTAGACTATGGGATGGATTATGCTAAGTTTCGCCGAATTTGGCGATTCTATTTATTGATGATGGGAACTGCTTTTGCGACTTGCGATGGGGAGTATAATGGAAACGGTCAGTATTTGATGGTGCAAGCCGATCGATAAAACTGTCAAGGTTTTACTCTCCTCGATCGTCAGGTGCAAAACTCCTGAAATAACGAAACATCGTCGGTTGGGTTGCGATCGAGCTTAACCCAACCAACACGCTCATATTTATGACCAAATAGAAGGGGTTGATTTATAATTACGGTAGACCTTTAATCTCTCTACCATGAATCAGCTCAGACTCCACTTACCCATTGTTGCACTTTGGATCGCTAATTTTTGGTGGCTAGGAACTTTAACTGCGATCGCTCAGTCACAACCGCCAATATCGCCCCAAACTTTACCAGCTAATAGTACGAATCAAACTTTTGTCGATCGAGGTACAGAAATCTTCCTCAATGGTAAAACAATTAATGTAGCTTGGGCACAGTGGCAAATTGGAAATAGTCTGCGGCTAGGAATTAGTGATACTGGACTCACTCAACAGATGGGGGTAGAACTATTTAATAATAGCAATTATAACACACAAGCGATCGATTGGTATGGTACCTCCAGCGTAAAACCGATTAATGTAGATGCCAAATTAAGTCGTCAATATCGCTACCTCGATCTTACCGATCTCGCCAAAAATAGCGGTTGGCAATGGCAAGTAGTCGGCGGTAAACTTCAACTCAATACTCCCGCCACCAAAATTCTCAATATCCAACGCCAAACCATCCCCAAAAATGGTAAGATCGCCATCACACTCGATCGACATACACCATGGAAACTCAGCCAAACACCAACAGAAGGCTATCTGACGATCGAAGCTCAAGCTAACCCCACCTTACTCGCAGGGTTCAATACACCCCCAACGATTGTCGATAATAATATCGACCCCGATGACGATCCCACCGCTCAAAAAATCGAATATAAAGTCAGCAATAAAGATCGCCAAACGATCGTCCAATTTCCGATCGTCAGAGGGCAACGCGCTAGAGCAAAAATACTCTCCCCAACCACCCTCGAAATTAGGATCGATCCTACCCTAGAAACTATCCCCGATCGTCAAATAAATTGGGCACCAGGATTAAAATGGCATCAAAAATGGGTAGCATTAAACAACAATAACTTTCCTGTCACCTACCTAGAAATAGATCCCCGCCAAAAAGGAATCAAAATCAAACCAATTCTCGCTCAAGAAAATACGCTGATCGGCTCCAATCCCCTCATCAAATTTGCCCCACCCACCCAAGCCGCCGCTGCAATTAATGGCGGCTATTTCAATCGCAACAATCGATTCCCACTCGGTGCCATCAAACGCGAAGGTAAATGGTTATCCAGTCCGATTTTAAATCGCAGTGCGATCGCTTGGAACGAATTGGGCCAGATCGGGATCGGCCGCTTGCAGATGACTCAAACCCTGAAAACCTCCAACGGCGAGCAAATCCCCATTTTCGCGCTCAATAGTGGCTACGTTCAAATTGGAGTCGGTAGATACACCACCGACTGGGGTGTCACCTACACCCCGATTCAAGCCAACGAGCTAATCGTCACCGTGCAAAATGACAAAGTGACCGACATTACCCCTGGCGACGACACCGAAACCATCAAAGCCTTTGTTATCCCCGCCAATGGTTATTTACTAGCCTTGCGCGGTCATCCAGAGCTGGCTCAGAGCTTATCCATCGGTACCACCCTCACCCCCCAAATTCGCACCAACCCACCCGAACTCGATACCTATCCAAATATTCTCGCGGCTGGCCCTTTGCTACTAAAAGATGGGAAAATAGTTCTCGACGGTAAAAGTGAAAACTTTAGTGCCGCATTCACCCGCGAGCAAGCTGTCCGAAGTGCGATCGCTAGTACCTCCACGGGTAAGATCGTAGTGCTAGCTGTCCACGATCGCCTCGGCGGAAAAGGCCCAACCCTCACTGAAATGGCTCAACTGCTCCAACAAATGGGGGCAGTAGATGCACTCAATCTCGATGGCGGTAGCTCCACAAGCCTTTACCTTGGTGGACAATTGATAAATCGAGCCTCCGCAACTGCCGCAAAAGTGCATAATGCGATCGGCATATTTATCGATACGGATGAACGATCTGGTCTGTTAAAGTAGCGGTTAACAACGATCGAATCGGTTAGCCAGCGACTAAAGCCATCCTAACGGATACGCTCCGCGAGTACGGCTAGTGATGCAAAGTCCGCCTGTCTTGAAAAGGTGCTCTACTTGGGGAGACCCCAAGACCGCACTTTTCGCTAAAGCTGTACTAATATTAGCAAAGATATTTTTTTAACCGATATTGTCTGACCCCTCACCCCTCACCCCTCACCCCTACCTTTATGACTCAAGTTCAACATAGCGATTTGACAGTTACCCCTCAAATGGGATTAAATACCATTGCGGCTACCGAATTACGTCCTTGGGGTTCTTTTACCATCCTGGAAGAAGGCAAAGGACACAAGATCAAGCGGATTGAAGTAAAACCAGGACATCGCCTCAGCTTGCAAATGCACTATCATCGTAGCGAACATTGGATTGTGGTTTCTGGTACTGCGATCGTGACTTGTGATGGTAAACAAGAAATTCTCCACAGCAATCAATCGACTTATGTACCTGCTTGCACCAAGCACAGGTTAGAAAATCCTGGGGTGATTCCCTTGGTAATTATTGAAGTTCAAAATGGTCAATATCTCGGTGAAGATGACATCGTGCGGTTTGAAGATGATTATGCACGAAATGTCTAGTTGAAACGATCGCGCTTAGAATATATCCTCGACTACTTAGAGCAGTCGGGGATATTATTTCGATCGCGATCTCTGCTAAAATTAACTAATCTAGAGGTGGCTCACCTGGTATTAATTGTAAATTCCTATGTCCAATCTGCCAATGCCGATCGAAATCAGTAAGGCGGCGATCGCCGAAATCGATCGCATGAAAATATTTCGCCAGCAACCTGAGAGTAAATTTCGGATTGGCATTGCGGCGGGCGGCTGCAAGAGTTTTCACTATACAATCGATTTAACCGATACAATTGATAGTAGCGATCGAGTCTATGAGATCGATGGGATATCGATTGCGATCGATAGTCAACAGTTGATATATATCGAAAATCTCAGGTTAGATTATTCCGAAGATTTGATGGGTGGTGCTTTTCGGTTCCAAAATAGTCGTTCGACTAGTGTTTGTGATTGTGGCAATTCATTCGATCTCTAAAGAATGTAAACGATGTGGCAATTTTTTCAATCCTTATTTAGATCTGCCCCGATCGCGCCTGAAATTATCCGCGCCAAAGCCTACGAAATCTGGAAAGCACAAGGCGGAGGTACCATAAATCCCGATGCAAATTGGCAAGCGGCGATCGTCCAATTACAATTAGCCGAACAACTCAGTCGTCGTACTTTTATCTTAGAGTTAGTTCGATTAATCATTACTAGTTTGAGCACTACTGCAACAATTTTCGGGGGGATAATTTTATTTCTCAATTTTTCTCAAGGTGAAAATAGACTAATCACCGAAAGATTTACCAGATCGATCGAGCAACTGGGAAATGATGCTGAAACCATCAGAATTGGGGGTATTTATGCTTTAGAAAGGATCGCGAATGACTCGCCTCGCGATGGATGGACAATTATGGAAGTTTTATCATCCTTCATCCGTGGAAAACAAGATATCAAAGGGCAAGATACATCCCAAACCCAAACAATTCCCGCTGATATTCAAGCAGCTCTAACTGTTATCAAACGAAGAGCAACGACTCTTGAAGATGATACCAAATACTTGGATCTGAGCTTTACCAATCTACGTGATGCCAATCTAATCGGCGGAAACTTCGATCGAGTCAGACTAAAT
The DNA here is from genome assembly GCA_031376885.1 of Chamaesiphon sp. OTE_70b_metabat_96. GTDB lineage: Bacteria > Cyanobacteriota > Cyanobacteriia > Cyanobacteriales > Chamaesiphonaceae > Chamaesiphon. The sequence goes on from JANMEL010000306.1 coordinate 11,860, forward strand.
AACTCCATTTTAATTGGAGCAGATTTACGTCAAGCCAACCTCAAATTTGCCAATCTCAGCAACACCAATCTCAATAATGCCAACTTCACCGATGCAAAACTCAACGAAGCTAACTTAATCTTATCAAACCTTACCAACACCAATTTTAGTTCCACTAATTTAACCGAAGCCAACTTAAATAAAGCCAATCTAACCGATGCAATCTTAGACGGCGCAAAACTAATAAATACCAGTCTAGGTAACAGCAACCTGACTAGTGCAATCCTAATCGGTGCAAACCTTCAAGGTGCAACACTCAGCAAATCCAATCTCAGTAAAACCGATCTCAGCGGTGCAGATTTGGCTCAAACAAACTTTAGTGATGTTAATATCAATAAAACTGACTTTCGTAAAACCAAACATCTCACCGTCAACCAAATCAAACAAAGTCAAAACTGGGAACTAGGCATTTATGACGAAGAACTAAATCAACTTTTAAACCCCCCACCAATAATCACAAAACAGACCCCCTGAAACCTGGGGAAATGTGGATTGGCTTTGTCTAATGAAAGTAAAACAAAATCTAACTAACAAACACCAATTATTAATTATTAATTCCCCTCATTTGTTTTTACGCGCCGCTAAATTCTAGATGGGGCAGTATTCGTGCCTTATTGCCTTTCCGTTGAACTACCAACTGATGAAGGATTCTTTTTATTTGGTGGCTTTGGCTCTGAAGGTGTGGTGGCTTTTTTTGGTTGACTTTTGGGTGGAGTTGTTTCAACTGTGGGAGTCTTTTTAGGTTGAACTTTGGGTGGGGCTGCTTCGACTGCGGGAGTCTTTTTAGGTTGAACTTTTGCTGGAGTTGCTTCGACTGTGGTATTTACTGGTAATGATTGGAGAACCTGAATTTTTTCTTGATAGATAACTTCTCCACTCTTGCTAATGATGAGTTTGTTAGCGGCGATCGTATAATTTGTAGCCCCATTATCAGCCGAAAAACGAGTGCGATCGTAATAACGTAGTCTAAGTGTAATTCCTTGAGAACCATCTTTGGCAAGTCCGACATAATGAGTGGGATTTTTGCCCCCACAAATATACATTAGATAACTTTTAGATGCTGCTCGATACAGAATTTTAGTATTATCGGGGCAAATTAAAGCTAAATCATTGGGGCCGATATCAGAACTGGTAGTCGCTGTTTTGGGTGGCGTAGTGGTGGCAGTTTTGGTAGATTTCGGTGGGTTAGCATCAGCAACATCAACATTCCGAAACTTAGCAGTTCCCGAAAGTCCGCCGCCGAGAGGAATTTGAAGTAGCGCGAATTTGTTGACAGTAGTGGCTACCTTCCCAAACACAAAAACTGCTTTGAATGGGACATTCTCGACTAATTCAGTGCCAACTAAATTATTTTCACTGACTATATTGGCTAGTTTTATGCTACTCGGACGATATTCATTCCCCTCAAAATCTACCAGTCGAATATTACCGCCATTGAGATAAATTGCTCGATCGGCATTTTTGCTAATGAACGTTACTTGACAGACTAAATCTTGAAGTTTTCGGCTACAGTCTTGGGCGGTAATTTTAATTTTATCGTCCTCATAGGCGGCAGGAGTACTGTTCACCGATACTTTGAGGGTTTCAGCAAGTAGTTGATATGGAGATAGACAGATACTCATCGCACTGAGCCAGCCAAAGATAGCGATCGATCTTCTGGTCATACTAAAATTCAGCTCCACACTTAGACAACACCTATTTAGGGATGATTGTATCACGATCGCCATATTCGATCTCAATTGCGGGCGGGTAATTTCGATGTGCTCAGTAACATATTTGGGGCGAATCGGCAGGGAATTGGACATGCTAGAGTTTACATACCTAGATCTGTCATAATATGCCTATGTAACGGCGTTAAGCGGTTTTTCTACCCAACTTTCGATCCGTACGGCACATTCGGAATTTATATGTCTAATGAATAGCTTGCCCTGGTTAACTATTATTATCCTGTTCCCTATTCTCGCATCCCTACTGATTCCCATTATTCCAGACCAGAATGGGCGAACAGTACGGTGGTATGCTCTGATCGTCGGGGCGATCGATTTTGCGCTGATCGTTTATGCTTTTTGTACTGGATTCGATCCGAGTAACGATCGATTACAATTGGTCGAAAGTTACAACTGGATTCCTCAATTAAATCTACATTGGTCAGTCGGAGTAGATGGCTTATCGATGCCACTGATCTTGCTGACAGGGTTTATTACTACCCTGGCAATCTTAGCGGCTTGGCCAGTTACTTACAAGCCCAAATTATTTTACTTCCTGATGTTGGTCATGTATGGCGGACAGATTGCTGTATTTGCCATTCAGGATATGCTGGTATTTTTCCTAGTTTGGGAACTAGAACTTGTCCCCATTTATCTATTCCTGTCAATTTGGGGCGGAAAGAAGCGATTGTACGCTTCGACTAAGTTCATCCTTTACACGGCTGGAGCGTCCTTGTTCATCCTGGTAGCGTCCTTAGCGATGGGATTCTATGGGGGGAACACTACTTTTGATATGGTGGCATTGGCGGAGAAGGAATATCCGCTCAATTTCCAACTGTGGATGTATGGAGGATTATTGATTGCTTATGGGGTAAAGTTGCCCATTATCCCGCTCCATACTTGGCTCCCTGATGCCCATGGAGAAGCCACTGCACCCGTACATATGCTATTGGCGGGAATTCTGCTCAAGATGGGCGGTTATGCCCTGATTCGGATGAATGCGGGGATGTTACCTGATGCCCATGCTACTTTTGCACCGCTGTTGGTGGTGTTGGGGGTTGTCAATATTGTTTATGCAGCGTTGACTTCTTTTGCACAGCGAAATCTCAAGCGAAAAATTGCTTATTCTTCCATTTCCCATATGGGGTTTGTGTTAATTGGGATTGCTTCTTTCACTGAGGTGGGAATGAGCGGTGCAATGTTGCAAATGGTGTCACATGGGTTGATTGGTGCGAGTTTGTTTTTCTTGGTGGGAGCGACGTACGATCGCACTCATACGCTAATGTTGGATGAGATGGGCGGTGTGGGGCAAAAGATGCAGAAGATTTTCGCGATGTTTACTGCTTGCTCGATGGCTTCTCTAGCATTACCTGGCATGAGTGGCTTTGTTGCCGAATTGATGGTGTTTGTCGGATTTGTGACGAGCGATGCCTACAATCTCCAATTTAAAGTGATTATGGTGTTAATTGCGGCAATTGGCGTAGTTCTCACACCGATTTATCTGCTCTCGATGTTGCGAGAAATTTTCTATGGTGCGGAAAATCAGGAGCTGGTAGAACATGAGGAATTAGTCGATGCTGAACCCAGGGAGGTATTTATTATCGCCTGTCTGTTGATCCCAATTATTGGGGTGGGTTTCTATCCCAAGTTGCTGACACAGATTTATGATTCGACAACTACTTCTCTGACGGCTCACTTGCGAGATTCGGTACCTACTATCGCTCACAAACCAGTAAATCCGATCGCCCTGGGAGAATTTTTATCGGCTCCCACAATTAAGTAATAGAGAGGGGTCAGAAGCCCTTGGATCTTGAGTAATTTCGATTGTTACGAGTGAGGATAGAACCAGGATCGGGGGGGTGGGGACCCCCCACCCCCCCCATGGGGGGGGGGGGGGGGCCCCCCCAAAACCCCCACC
>JANMEL010000010.1:0-6652 GCA_031376885.1 Chamaesiphon sp. OTE_70b_metabat_96
ATTGGTTTGGCGGATATTGCCGTAATTCTTGGGACACTGACATTACTCGCATTAGTTGCTAGAGTTGGGGCGGGGACATTGGTGAGTTTCAACCCGCCGATATCGCCGATCGTCGATCTAGATCCGCGCAACTTACCTTACTATGCGGGACGATCGACGTTACGGATGTTCGTTGGGCTATTTTTATCGACAATTTTTACCCTCGGCTATGGATATATTGCCGCTCACAATCGTCGGGCGGAAAGAGTGATGATTCCGCTCTTGGATATCCTTCAGTCAGTACCAGTGCTGGGATTTTTGTCGATTACGGTGACTGGTTTTATCGCTCTATTTCCTGGAAGCTTACTAGGATTAGAAGCCGCATCGATTTTTGCGATTTTTACCAGTCAAGCCTGGAATATGACCTTCTCGTTTTACCATTCTCTCCGCACTATTCCCAAAGAACTCGACGAGGCTGTAAAGTTGTATCGGCTCTCAGGTTGGCAAAGATTCACCAAACTAGAAGTACCTTCGGCGACGATCGGCTTAGTCTGGAATGGGATGATGAGCTTTGGGAGTGGTTGGTTTTTTGTCGTCGCCAGTGAAGCGATCAGTGTGCTCAATCAGAAATATACTTTACCTGGTATCGGTTCCTATGTCGCCGCTGCTGTGGAAGCCCAAAATTTGTCGAATTTGGGTTGGGCATTATTGACGATCGCCGTGACGATTGCTTTGGTCGATCGATTATTTTGGCGACCTTTGATTGCTTGGGCAGATAAGTTCAGATTGGAACAAAATAGCTCCGGCAATGCCCCCGAATCCCTAGTCTATGACCTTTTGACCAAAGCTCGAATTCCACGCCTGCTAGGGCAGTTTTTACAGCCGTTGAAAGATTGGCTCGATCGTACGCTTTCCGATCTCACTCCACTCAATGCTGTCCCATCGATCGATGTCGATCGACAAATCAGCGGCGATCGAGTTTATAATCTAATCTTACTGGCGATCGTCGGTACCCTATCCACGACGATAATTCACTTCATTCTCACGACCATTGGCTTGGGCGAAGTTATTACAGCTTTTGGACTGGGTTTAGTGACCATGCTCCGAGTCACGGTATTATTAATCTTTGCTACCCTCGTATGGACACCGATCGGCGTTGCCATTGGCTTCAACCCCAAACTCGCCCAATTCCTCCAACCAGTCGTCCAATTTCTCGCTTCATTTCCTGCCAACTTTATCTTTCCATTTGCCACACTCTTCTTCATTCGCGCCGGAATTAGTCTCGACTGGGGTAGTATTTTACTCATGTCCCTGGGCTGCCAGTGGTATATTTTGTTTAACTCGATCGCAGGTGCTCAAAGCATCCCCACCGATTTGCGCGAAATGGCGGATGATATCGGACTGCGCGGCTGGAAACGTTGGCAAAAGCTGATTATTCCTGGGATCTTCTCGGCTTGGGTTACAGGCGGGGTGACTGCTAGTGGTGGGGCATGGAATGCTAGTATTGTTTCGGAAGTGGTGACATGGGGCGCGACGACACTGACAGCGACAGGGTTGGGAGCCTACATCGCCGCAGCTACACAAAGCGGAGATTGGGCACGAATTTCGTTGGGAATTAGCATTATGAGTTTATTCGTTGTCGGTTTAAATCGACTATTGTGGCGGCGACTATACAAGTTAGCAGAAACAAAGTACCATTTGTGAGCGGGAAGGAGAGCGGATGACAAACGTAACTGGGACAGATATTATCACCGTAGAACAGGTGAATAAAAGTTTTCCATTGCCTGGTGGGAAGGGGGAATTTCCGGTACTCAGTAATGTTAGCTTGAAGGTTCGACTGGGGGAAGTTGTCGCTCTATTGGGGCGGAGTGGGAGTGGTAAAAGTACCCTGTTGCGAATTATGGCGGGGTTGATTCCGCCCAGTCAGGGGCAAGTATTGAGTAATGGAAAGTTACTTCAAGGTGCGAATGATGATGTGGCGATGGTGTTCCAGAGTTTCGCGCTGTTGCCTTGGTTGACGGTGCAGGAAAATGTCGAGTTGGGTTTGGAAGCAAGAGGTGTGAGTCGGGAAATTCGATCGACTAAGGCATTGAAGGCGATCGATCTTGTCGGTTTGGATGGTTTTGAGAGTGCCTATCCCAAGGAATTATCGGGGGGGATGAAGCAGCGGGTGGGGTTTGCGCGGGCGTTTGTATTAGAACCCCAAATCCTATTTATGGACGAACCTTTTAGTGCGTTGGATGTCTTGACAGCGGAAAATCTGCGGGGGGAAATCGACGATCTATGGAACGCTAAAACCTTTCCCTCCAAAAGTATCCTAATCGTCACTCACAATATCGAGGAAGCCGTATTTTTGGCCGATCGAGTGATTATTTTAGGCTCCAATCCAGGCTGTATTCGGGGGGAAGTTTCGATCGATCTACCTCGCCCCCACGATCGCGCCAATCCGATTTTCAAAGCCTTTGTAGACTACATTTACACGATCATTACCAACCCCGAAATCGAAGTTACGGGGCAAGTAAATGTTCTAGTTTCCACATCTCCCTACGCCAAACCTCTACCTCACGCTCGCGTCGGTAGTATTAGTGGACTGCTCGAACTAATCGTCGATCGCACTGAAGGCACAGATGATATTCCCCGTCTCGCCGAAAGTCTCCAATTAGCCGTCGATGACTTATTGCCGATCGTCGATGCTACTGTATTACTCCGGTTCGCCGAAATTGCTCAGGGCGATATCAAGCTCACCACCGCCGGACAAGATTTTGCCACCACTACCATTCTCCGCAGTAAAGATTTATTTCGTCAGCAAGCTCTCAAGCATGTTCCTGTGTTAGCAAGTATGGTCAAAGCTCTCCAAGAAAAACGGAGTGGTTCGATTCGTGGCGACTTTTTTCTCAATCTCTGGAGTGAATACGTGCCTAGCGCAGAAGCCGAGCGTCAGTTCGGTACGGCGGTAGATTGGGGGCGATATGCCGAGTTATTTGAATATGATGCCAGTGAGGAGCGGCTATATCTCCCTGAAGCTCATTCAGAATTGGAAGGTTTACCCCCCGCTAGTGGTGAGCTTTGATCGAGGGGAGAGGGGTCAGATGTCAGAGGTTAGTTTTGAGAAGCTGAGGATCTAGCCTCACATTCCGCACTGCACCTAAATCTGCTTGATAAACTAGACGACAGATCCCCGACTTCTTGGAGAAGTCGGGGATCTTGTGTGATTCTGTAGTTTTGGCCGATCGAGTGATTATTTTAGGCTCCAATCTAGGGGTGAGGGGCAAATCATACATTAATTCAGCAACGCCGATTTTTGCTATTTGACCTATGTTATGGATGTTGCTAAGATGATGGTCAGGTTTAAACACTATTCCGCTTTAAATATAGTAGATTCTTTTGAGAGGCAACATCATGACCGTCGAGCAGCAAGTGAGAAAATCGCTCACCAGGTTATTTATGGGTATGGGTTTGATTTCCCTGGTTGCTTGCGGATCTGGGCAGACAGGCACAACTGGATCTGGAGTGGCACAGAAAAAAGATGTCGAAATCACTCTAGTTGGCTATGCCGTGCCTAAGCCTGCTCACGATCGGATTATCAAGAAGTTCGTTGCTAAATGGCAACAGGAACACAATCAAAAAGTTACTTTCAAACAGACTTATGGTGGTTCCGGTTCTCAAACCCGTGCGGTGATTGATGGTTTGCCTGCGGATATCGTACATCTAGCCTTGGGTGGCGATGTCAATAAATTAGCCGAAGCTTCATTAGTAGCCAAAGATTGGGACAAAAAGTTACCGAATAATGGAATTGTAGCTCAGTCTGTCGCAGCGATTATTACCAGAACGGGTAATCCTAAAAAAATTAAATCTTTTGCAGATCTTGCCCGCCCGGATGTTAAATGGGTAACAGCTAATCCCAAAACCTCTGGCGGTGCGCGGTGGAATTTTTTGGCACTGTGGAATAATGCTGTTAAAGCTGGTGGTAACGAAGCTAAAGCTACCGAGTTTGTCACCACTGCTTTCAAAAACGTTGTCGTGCAGCCCAAAGATGCGCGAGAAGCCACCGATGCCTTTGCCAAGCAAGGTCAAGGCGATGCGCTATTAAACTATGAGAATGAGATTATCTTTGCCAAAGAGAAAGGTCAAGCTTTAGACTATGTAGTGCCAGATGTGAATGTGTCGATCGATACGCCAGTAGCGATTGTGGATAAAAATGTGGAGAAACATGGCAATCGCGAAGTGGTCGAAGCCTTTGCCCAATATATGTTCTCGCCCGAATCCCAAGCCGAATTTGTGAAATTGGGTTATCGCCCAGCAGCTACCGCCCCAGCAGATCCCCGATTTCCCAAGGTCAAAAGCTTGGGAACCATCGCACAATACGGCGGCTGGAACAGCTTTCAGAAAAAATTCTTTGAAGATGGCGGCATCTATGACAAAATTCAATCTGGCAAATAATACTAACACCTTGCATTAAAACAAAGTTACTAGTGTTTTAGGGGATAGGGGATAGGGGTTAGGGGATAGAACAGACCACTTTTATTAGTATTCTAGTTCTAGTGCAAGATATGAGAATAAGCTTTTTGTTACTAGATCTAACGAGGATAATCGCCCCCTCTACCCTAACCCCTCTACCCTAACCCCTAACCCCTATCCCCTATCCCCTATCCCCTATCCCCTAAATTATGAGCAACGTTATCACCGCCCGTGTAATTGAGCCTAAACCTGCTTGGAAAGTGTGGTTCGATCGCATCCGTCACCTTTCTTGGACTTGGCGAATTACCTGGTTTTACCTGAGTGCGATGCTATTTCTGCCGCTGGGGGCAATGTTCGTCAAGGCTGGGAGTGAAGGCTGGGATAAGTTCTGGGCCGTAGCCACTAGTCCGATCGCCATTTCAACCTACGATATTACGTTCGTAACTTCTCTGATTGCCACCTTAATCAATGGTTTATTTGGCACGGCGATCGCGTGGGTCTTAGTACGATATGATTTTCCTGGCAAACGGATTATCGATGCTTCGATCGATCTACCCTTTGCCCTACCTACTTCAGTTGCTGGGCTGACTTTGGCAACAGTCTACAGCGACAATGGCTGGATTGGCAGTATCTTCGCGCCATTTGGCATTAAAATCGCCTTCACCCGCTTGGGAGTGGGGATGGCGATGCTATTTATCTCCCTACCATTTATCGTCCGTACAGTGCAACCTGTACTGATGGAGATGGAAAGGGAGATTGAGGAAGCAGCCTGGTGTCTGGGTGCGTCGGATTGGCAGACTTTTCGCCAAGTGATTTTACCCCCATTATTACCCTCAATTTTGACCGGGATGGCTCTAGGATTTTCCCGTGCGGTGGGAGAATATGGTTCGACGGTAATTATTGCATCGAATACACCTTTTAAAGATTTGATCGCACCCGTGCTAGTCTTCCAAAGATTGGAGCAATACGACTATGCAGGCGCGACTATAATTGGGGTGGTGTTATTGGGGATATCGCTAGTATTACTGCTGGGAATCAATATTTTACAGGCTTGGGGTCAGCGTTATGAAGACAAGTAACACCACTAATAGTCTAGTACGACAAGGGCCAGGGAAAAGATCGGTCAATTGGATTCCGATCGCCTTAATTGGACTATCGCTCGGATACATTATTTTAATTATTTATATCCCCGCAATTAATGTTTTTTATCAAGCATTTCATAAGGGCATCACCCCCTTTTTAGAAAATCTAACTCGACCAGATTTTCTCAATGCTGTTAGGGTCACACTATCACTCGCTCTAGTCACCGTGCCCATTAATACGATCTTTGGTTTGTGTGCGGCTTGGTCGATCGCGCGGCACAAATTTCCTGGGCGCACGTTATTATTGAGTATTATCGATCTCCCGTTATCGATTTCTCCGGTAGTTGCAGGCTTGATGATTATGCTACTCTACGGTCGTCAAGGCTGGTTTGGGGGCTGGTTCCAAGATCGCGGCATCGATATTGTATTTGCCTTTCCAGGGATGGCTTTGGCAACCGCTTTTGTGAGTATGCCGTTCGTGGTGAGAGAGGTAATTCCCGTCTTGGAAGAGGCTGGTGTAGACCAAGAGGAAGCCGCTAGAACATTAGGTGCTAGCGATTGGCAAATATTTTGGCTCGTGACGCTACCGAATATTCGCTGGGGGTTGATGTATGGAGTATTATTGACCAATGCCCGCGCGATGGGCGAATTTGGAGCGGTGTCGGTAGTATCGGGAAATGTGGCAAATACGACTCAAAGTCTGCCATTATTTGTCGAGGAAGCCTACAAACAATATGAAACAGAAGCCGCTTTTTCTGCCGCAGTATTACTCGCCTTACTCGCCGCCGTGACGTTAATTATTAAAGAGATTTTGGAGAGTAAAACCCGAATTAAGGATAGTTAATAATTTCATCAAGATCGTGAGCGGAGGCTGGGCACTGCTAGCCCCTTCAATGTATAGATTTCCGAGAGATCGTAATCCCGTGTTACCCCCCCAACCCCCCGTGTAAACACAAGTTTTCCTGAGACGGATTCTGCGATTCTCTCAACAACATCCGCCTCCCACACACCAACAAATCTGCCGTAAGCCCACTCCACCGCCTCAAACCAGACCCTTTGAGGGGGGGTTTGGGGGGGGGACATTCCCCCACCCAATGGGGGGTCTGGGGGTCAGAGCGGTGCGCGCTCGTCGG
>JANMEL010000031.1:0-28049 GCA_031376885.1 Chamaesiphon sp. OTE_70b_metabat_96
TCAGAACCCCCAGATCCGGGTTCTCTTAGCACTAGAATCTCAACGGATCTGAGCAATGAGTGCAAAGGGGAGGGGTAAATCAACCTAAAACGAAGTCTAGCCAACTTGTGTATACACGGTAGCTGTAGAATTGGGGGGTAAATTTTCAAAGGCAATAGGCAAGATCGAGATGACAAATGACTTGAAGTTATTCGGCTTTCCAGCTCGACAGGGTAGATGGCTATTTTTGCCGCTGGGAATCACTACATTACTCTGTTTGGGGACGGTTTATTCTTGGAGTATTTTTCGCAAACCCCTTGAAGCAGCTTTAACAAAGCCAGGTGTGACAATTAAGGCAACAGATACGTTATTGCCTTTTGCCGTATTGCTGGTAGTATTTGCGATTGTAATGCCGATCGCCAGTAGATATATCGAGCGTTATGGTGCCGCCAAAGTAACTGCGGTTGGCGGTGCGATCGTCGGTTTAGGCTATTTTCTCTCTAGTTTTGCCACGAGTATTCCCCTGCTCGTATTGACTTATGGTGTCATTGCTGGAGCTGGGGTGGGGATTGTCTATGGTGTACCGATTGCGGTGGCTGCCAAATGGTTTCCCGATCGAAAAGGATTGGCTGTCGGATTAACTGTAGTTGGATTTGGGTTGTCGCCATTGATTACAGCACCTTTAGCAAAGTCTTTAATTGAGAGTTATGGTACTAACAGTACGTTTAGAATTCTGGGCGTAGCTTTTACAATAATTTTGGTCGCGATCTCCACTCAACTTAGATTTCCGCCCACAGATTGGCAAACTTCGGCGACGGCTTCTAGTAGTTCGATCGGTCAAGAAAGCGATAATTTATTCAGTTCACCTAGTTTTTTCGCCCTGTGGATTTGCTATGCGATCGGTACATTAGCAGGTTTAATGGCGATCGGCATCGCCACTAATGTCGGCAAAGAAATTATCGGTCTCGATACTAATACAGCTACTTTATCAGTATCAATTTTCGCAATTTTTAATGGTGCTGGGCGACCGATTTTTGGTTGGTTAACAGATCGACTCAAGCCGAAAAAGGCGGCGATTATCTCTTATGTGATGATTCTAATTGCCTCGATCGTCATGCTAAATACAGGCAAAGGGCAAGTTATTAACTACTTTTTTAGCTTTGGCTTACTTTGGCTTTCACTAGGTGGCTGGTTGGCGATCGCCCCCGTCGCCACCCTATCACTATTTCATCCAGCTAACTATACAAAAAACTATGGCATAGTTTTTACCGCCTATGGTGCGGGAGCCTTGGCTGGAACCCTGATTGCAGGTAGTGCTAAGGACATTTTCGGCAGTTATACCAATGCTTTTATTCCCACCGCAATTCTGTCAATTGTGGGCATCATAATTGCCACATTTACCCTCAATCCCGATCCCAAACCCAATCGCTAAAATCGCCCCGCCCTCAACAGCCGACTATCGCTACCTCACGCGATCGCCCTAGAAAGCACTAAAATGGTGAAAGCCGATCGCAAATTTTAAGGGCACCCCATCCATCCCCTCACCCCCTCACCCCCTCACCCCCTCACCCCGCACCCCGGACCCCTCACCCCTCCCCCATGAACATTCTCACTGACTTACTACTGCAAAAACCCCAAGCCACCCGCGAAAAAAAGCAACAGAAAGGGATTCAGATCAAAACCGAGCGTGAAATTGCCATCATGCGTCAGTCAGCGAAAATCGTCGCCACGGTATTGAAAGAAATTTCGACAATGGTAGAGCCAGGGATGACCACCGCTGATTTAGATGCCTATGCCGAGAAACGGATTCGGGCAATGGATGCGATTCCTAGCTTCAAGGGATTATATGGCTTTCCCGCCAGTATTTGTTCCAGTATCAACGATGAAGCCGTTCATGGCATCCCCAACCGCAAGAAAGTTATTAAGAATGGAGATGTGCTGAAAGTTGATACTGGGGCGTATTTCCAGGGCTTTCACGGGGATTCCTGTATCACGATCGGTGTAGGTACAGTTACTCCCGCCGCAGCTAAATTAATTCGCGTCGCAGAGGAAGCCCTCTACAAGGGCATAGAACAGGTCAAAGAAGGTGCTTACCTCCTAGACCTTGCGGGTGCAATTCAAGACCATGTAGAGGGCCATGGCTATAGTATCGTGGAAGATTTTACTGGGCATGGAGTAGGGCGCAATCTCCATGAAGAACCTTCAGTCTTTAATTTCCGCACTCGCGAAATGCCCAATGTCAAACTCAGAGCAGGAATGACCATCGCGATCGAACCAATTATCAATGCCGGATCCAAAGTCACCAAAATGATGCCCGACAAATGGACGGCGGTGACGATCGACAAATCTCTATCCGCTCAGTTCGAGCATACCGTACTCGTTACCAAAGATGGCTATGAGATCCTGACCGATCGAAATTTAGTCTAGATCCTCAAACTCACCCCTCCTCTGAGCCAAATCTACTAAGTGATATTACCGATCGACGCAGTGCCCGCGCTGAATAACTCAGTAATATTACGGATCCACGCCGATCCATTGACTATTTGGCCATTTGGCCGCGATCCGATCGGGATTCAGACTTCAATCAAATGGCTGATGTGGAGAATTGGGAGTTGAGTTATCTTGGACATATAGATTCAACGCGCAAATTTAAGTCCTTTAAGTTTCGCAGTCTGAATTTAATAATTCTTTTTTAGTAATGCTGGTCTCACTGTAAATTCACCATTACTAAGGGAAATCGGGGTTTAAGCTTTCAAAGGCTGGTAAGTTGCTTACCAGCCAATTTTGTTTGTACCTGAAAAATCTGCTCCCAAATCGGTTTAAAATCAAATTTTGTCGAGTTATCAGATTCAACTATGTCCTCAGCTAAATCCGAAATCGTGCTTAAATTTTCCGAACTGCCCAAAGCCAAGTCACTGCCAGACAAAAAAGTCGGAATCGAACTTACGGATCAAAATGGGATCGCCTTCAGCGTCATTCTCAATGGCAAAAGTTGGCGCAAAGCGGAAGCTAATGCGGCAGGGTTTGAAATGTGGGCGGGAGCGATTAGTGGCAAGTTGGGTAAAGGTAGCCAAGGCTTAGAGATCGTGGATGCAGGTATTCAGATTTTTGAGAAGAAACCAAAACCCGCACCGGAAGAATCAGTGGAGGCGGAAACATAAATCCCAGATCGTGCCCCCTGATTCGTTGGCGGAGCCTACGATCTTATTCTCATTTTAGGAGTCAAAAATAAGATCCCCCCAGTCGCCAGCAATAGAGGTGTCAGCCAGTCACCAAAGCGCACGTATGGAGTTTGGGTAGTTTGGCGATAAACTTGATGAGCATGAGTGGTAAATCGATTCAGTTCGGAGATCCATTCAGTATGCCCGTGAGGATTGACGATTGCCGAATAACCAGTATTACTAGCTCGAACCGCCCATCTGTCTGTCTCAATGGCTCTCATCACATCCTGAGCATGATGTTGAGCGGGCATCGCCTCACTGTAATGGGCATCATTAGAAGCAGTAATAATGATGTTGCCGTTTTGGGCTTGACGACGGAAATGTTCGGCGTAGGCTGAGTCGTAACAAATCCCAAAGATCGCGTTACCAAAGGGTGTCATTGTCTTGGGAGCAAACTTGCCAGCTATCAACTGAGATTTGAGCGGCGAGAGTCGGCTGATAAATGGATTTAGGTACTCTCCAAAGGGGATATATTCACCCAGGGGGACTAGTTTCCATTTGTCATACTCACTGATGACTTTACCGCTACCATCGATCGTCATCAGAGTATTGGTAAATCCACCATTCGATTCACCAAATCCACCGACGAAAGCAGGTACTTTTTTATCTAAAATCGCTTGATAAAAAAGTGTTCGTTTGATTTGGCTATCGGTAAATGGGAGGGCAGTTTCTGGAGTAACAATAGCATCGACACCTTGTTCGGCAAGACTCAGATAGCCTTGGGTATAATTTTCGATCGCAATTTCATGACCCGATCGATATAGTTTGATTTCATTACCAATATTACCTTGGATGATGCCGATTTTGAGTGCGGATTCGATCGGTTCGATCGAAGGTCGATTGGCTAGAGTCCAACCGATTAGATGTAAAATCAAGATGCTGCCGATCGCCGTGTTTATATAAGGTGAAGAAGCGCGAATTCGTTCTTTAGGTTTGGCATAACGAGCACGCTCGAACGCCAAATATGCTTCGGCCATTAAACCATTAATGAAGACGATCGATCCAGTGACAGTATTCGGCCCAGATAATTGTCCCAAATGTAGAATAGCCAAATTGTGCGGACTTTGAGTTAGGGCTAAAGATGGCCACCACAGGTCACTCAGGCTATACAAATTTTCCAATCCGCACCAACAAGCCGTTGCAAACAGGATCCGCATCCCAGCATTCGATCTAGTTTTGGAATCGATAAATTGGGTCGCAACCGACCAAAGTATAACTAAACTTGCGCCCCATAATGCGATGAATGTCAAACAAAAAACAGCAATCCGAAAACTTGTATCAAATGGAACTCCCATCCACGTCATTGGATGAATCCCAAAAATCCACGATAGTGCCACACCATAACACCCAATTCCCCAGGCGAGAGGATAAAGTAATTTATCAAAACTGCGACTGCGCGATCGAGGTTCGGGTGATTCTCTATATAGTAAATACCATAATGGTGCTATGGCAATCCAAGCCAAATACCACATTTCCCAAGGTGCAAATGTGATACCCATTAAAACTCCACTCCCCAATGCAAGAGAGATTTCACTCGTTTTAATCGTGGCTTGGGCGAGGGTTTTGGTAGAAAATAGCGACATTGTGAGTCAGGGTTGAGGGGTCAAGGGTCAGGGGGTCAGTAAATATTAGTGCGGATGGACAATAGCTCTCATAATCCCGATCGAATACTCTCATCCTTATAGTCGGCAATGTCTGGAGGTTTCAAGACTTGAAACCTTGCCGTAACGCTGATAAAATCATATAATATCTTTATAAAAATAAACATATTTCAACAAGCCCGATAATATTTTGATTAACCGTAGCTATAATTCCAGTGAGACTAGTGGTGCATGGCAACAGCAACTTCAAGGGATTTGGGGGATGTTTGGTGCAGCAGCATTTTTGGTATCTGTTCCAGTCTTTCTCGAAGCTCCCCTAGTCCGCCAAAATCCGGCGTTGAGCGTCGCTGTGACTGCTTTTTGGCTATGGTTGAGCTTTGTGTTGATTCAACGCCCTCAGACCCGAATTTGGGGCGATCTGCTGATTGGATTTAGTTGGAGTTGGTTGGCGGGAGCCATCTATTGGGGCTGGTTTAGATGGGATCCTAGCATCCATTTACCGATCGAAGCAATTGGTTTACCCTGTGCAGTTTGGTGTCTGTGGAAGGGAATTGGCAAGATCGGCAATTTATTCTACCTCGGTTCGCTGCTCGGTACCGCAGTTACGGATTTATATTTCGATCGAGTTGGATTGGTAGACTATTGGCGACAATTGATGGTAGTCGATCCAGTCTTGGCTACACCAATTTTACAGCAAGCGATCGCCCAAGTTCGCACACCTTGGGGCATAGCTTGGGCGATCGTCTTAGTAAACTTTCTATTGGCAGTGGGTATAATGTCACTAGGGACAAAACAATTGCATTGGTACGCCTTTAGTGGTGCTGTTTTGACCACGATCTTGGTAGATAGTTTGTTTTATTGGGTTGCTAGTGTAGCCTAAACTACATAAATTGCCCCAGACACTAGTTCACCGTATTATCCTTACCCAACCGTGAACCAGGGAACCTCACCTTATCTACTGCTCAAGACTGATGATGGTCATCGTCAGCTATCCTTAGCTGAGGGCAACTGTTGGACGATCGGGCGAGGAGATGACAATCAATTTGTCGTCAAAGATCGTTGTATCTCCCGCAACCATGCGATGATTCAATACACTGAAGCTGGCGATCGATACCTGATCGATCTGGGTAGTAGTAATGGTACTTTTGTCAATGGGCGCAGAGTCAGCGTTCCTGTTATTATCCATGATGGCGATACAATTGCCTTCGGTCAAACTGAGTTAGAATTTCACTGTCCTAAAACTACCGATAGCACAGTACCCGAAGATGGCAGTATCGACGGCACTGTTACTTCGATGCTGCACATTCGGAAATTGATGTCAGTGATGGTGGTAGATATCCGCAATTTCACCGTCTTGACTCGTCAAACTAATGAAAATCTCCTATCTGAGGTGATGAGTAGTTGGTTTCGCAATGTGGGATTAATTATCCGCAAGCATGGGAGTTGGGTAGACAAATATATTGGCGATGCTTTGATGGCGTTGTGGTTTCACGATACCGAAACGGTGAGCGAGCAGGAGATGATGAATATTCTCCTGGCACTTGACGAGATCGATCGAATGACCAAACAATTGAGCAAACAGCATCCACTCCCATTCGAGCTGAAAATCGGTGCAGGCATCAATACTGGCTATGCAATGATTGGCAATGCAGGCAGCGGCGACCAACCAGATTATACCGCATTAGGCGATACAGTTAATGCGGCATTTCGACTCGAAGCAATCACTAAACAACTGAATGCAGAAATCGCCATTGGTGCTTCTACATATCATTACCTTGCACCCCTGCTCGGCAAACACCGAGTATTCAAGCAATGCACGGTAGAGTTAAAAGGCTATGATACCCCCGCCATAGTTCATGCTACCAACTTTGGGCCATTAAATACTTTTCTAAAGCTATCGGACTTACACACTGACGGAGTGGTAAGGTAGGTTGTCTTTAATTAAATTTCAATCGTTGGTTTATGTGAAGTGCGACACTATCCTAAACAGTTATTGAGACTTTGCATTTAGTCTTCTGTATTAAAAATTTGAGTGAGATCCTGTCTTCCATCTACGACACGGACAATCTCAACTTGAGTTATGGTGACACGGTAGAAAATGATGTATTTCTCAACGAGCAATCCTCGAATATTGGGATGGAGATGAGGATATGGCTTGCCAAGATTCGGGAACTTGGTTAGAGTTGAGAACTTTTTGTCAAGTAACTTGAATAATCTTTCTCCTGCTTCAACGTTGGTTTCAAAAAAGTATTGAGACAGCCGATCTAAGTCGCGGGTAGTACTAGGTGTGAGGATGAAGTTCATGAGGGCAGCGTTTCTCGTGCCTTCTGAAACTTCTGAAGATATCCATCCATCGCAGTTCGACCATCAATGCCTTCGCCACGATCGAGTTCGGCGATGCCGATGGCGATTTGTTGACGGGTTTCTTCGATCCAGGCTTGATGTTCGGTATCGAGACGAGTGAGTAGTTGCAGCGCGATCTCCAGGACTTCTTCGGCGTTGACGTAACGTCCGGTATCTAGGTGATTTTGAATCAGTTTTTCGTGTTCGGGGGTGATTGTCAGCATAGATTATGACGATTGGACAAAGCCCACACTTCGTGAACGAATACGTTTATTGTAACTCTATTACTGAAAGACTATCTTAGTAGCAGATTTTCAATCGATTATATTTTGAAAACCTTAGTAAACCAGCTCTAAAACCATCTTGACGATCGACCCCGATGGTTTGTATCAATCCCACATTCCGCACTTCACAGAATTCACAAAGGAAATTCTAGTGTTTAGGGGTGAGGGGTGAGGGGGGGAAGCTAGAGAGGCGGCGATTCGTGTTGTCTCTAGAGCGGAAACTGTTGGATTTGGATAATACTTTCTTGAAGTGCGGAATATGGGATCGATGTAGTGATGTGGGCTGAGATGTCTTCTTTGGAGATTAGCTAGATAGATCCTCGCTGTAGTAGCGATGATTAGAAGTTTTTGGTAATTCCGATCGCGGTGGGAGATGTCCCGTAGCTTCGAGATCCCGTAGGATGTAGTTTAACTGATTGGAGATCGAGCCGATCGAAACTGGATGCTGACGATCGATCTGACGAACAGTTTGGACGAAATGAGCGCGCATCTGCCGAGTTGAATGAGTAGGATGCTTGTTGATGTATTCTATAACGCTGTGGCGATCGATCATTTACTCTGCCCAAATTCGTGCTTATGAGTATTATTGCTCAAATGTCAAAAAATGTGTAGACATCTTAACAATTTCATCGCTATTTTAATAATTGAGTCGATAGCCGATCTTGCGAACTGTGGCGATGGGGTCTGGTTTACCCAGCTTTTTGCGGAGCGAAAGTACGTGACTATCTACCGTTCGCGGATTGTCAATTCCCTCACCCCAGGCGCGTTCTAGCAGATCTTGACGATGGACTGGTTGCCCGTTTGCTTGGGCTAAAATATAAATCAGGCTAAATTCTTGAGGGCTGAGATCGATCGATCGATCGCGAACAAACATCCGCCTTCGCACCAAATCGATGCGGAGATCCCCGTAGGTTAGTTCTGCCGGAATTACGGTTAAGAAGCGGTTACGGCGCATCAGAGCCGCCACTCGTGCCATAAATTCGGGCATCCCAAAGGGTTTTTTGAGATAATCATCAACACCAGCGTGGAGGGCGACGATCGCATCGGCTTCGCGAATTCGCGCTGAGAGCATCAACACGAGGGAATTTCCTTGAGGATACAACCATTTACAAAATTCGATGCCTTCGCCATCGGGTAAATCCGAATCCAAGATCGTTAGAGCAGAAGCACCTCGATCGACGAGTTGATAGGCATGTGATAGAGTTGGGGACTGCTGCACTTGATAACCAGCTTCCTGGAGATGCCAAGCCAGAAGCAAGCGTAAGTTATGGTTTCCTTCGATAATGTGAATCCGCACATTTTTGGACACCGTAGACAATTTTGGGTTAAAATTAGTGGCTGATTTATCCAAAGTTTCCCGATTCTTTGTTGAAGAATCGTAATATTATATAAGCACTGGAACAAGATCGACTGAATTAGCGATCTAAAACCTAATCTAACCCACCACTCAAGTTGTGTATTCCCCGTACCCGACTTTCGCGGAATCTGCGTTAAGGTAAGTTTAATCCAAGTCCTTCCCATAGTATCCGCTCTGCGGAATCAAATTCCATCTAGCCTATTTAATACGTCGAGGGATTTCGCCATGCTGCAAACTACAGAAACAATTAGGCACTATCAAAAACTTACCGATGCCTTGGTCGAAATGTGGCATCGAGGCTATCGCTTCGACGATTTGCGGCTATATCTCGACGGTTATTTGGCAGCATTGCGGGTGACAAATGCCCTAGAAGCATATCAAATCAATCTGCTCGAAGAAGAAACGATGCGATATGTCTACGATACGTCTAATTTCGCCCAACCAGAGCCGCAACGAGAGACGGGTTACTATTAACGCGAGTCAGGGATGGAATGATTTGAAGCGATACCCTTGAGTTGAACACCTGTCAGTTAACAATTACGAGAGTAGCAATTGTCAACTGACAGGTTTTGGCTATCAGCTAGCTAGAGCAACTTCTACCATTTGTTGAAGTTCGCCCTTTTGATAAAGTTGGGTTAGGACATCAGAACCACCAATAAACTCACCATTGATATATACTTGAGGAATTGTGGGCCAATTCGAGTATTCTTTAATACCTTGACGGATTTCTCCGTCTGCTAAAACATCGAGAGTTTCATAAGGTACGCCCAAGATATTCAAAATCTGTACGACTTGGTTGGAAAATCCACATTGGGGCATCATTTTATCGCCCTTCATGAACACCATAATCTTATTATCTTTCAGTAAAGTATCGATTCTTGCTGCTGTAGTCATAATTGTGGAGAATAATAGGGGATCTATATTTTAGTTTACTGCTAGAACTTTGCCCGATTGCCCAATCTCAATTAGGGATTGGCAATTTTCCATGCTTCGGGGGTATGAGTCTCTAGGGCGAGGGCGTGGATAGCTTCATTTGCCATTTCTGCACGCACACAACCATATACTAGTTGATGCTGCTGTACGAGGGATTTACCTGCAAATGCGGTGGAAATTACCACTGCTTTGTAATGATCTCTGGTACCTGTTAAATCGATGACTTCAACTTGGGCATCGGGGATACCTGCTTCGATCTTTGCTTTGACTTGGCTGGGAGTAATCGCACTCATTTTGAAATTAGGCTCTGGATCTGCGTTGTACTGACTAGATTATACAGGCAATGGTCGAGACTCAGTGTAATGTACAGGCTACTTCGAGAGTTGGGATCGATCGGGTACCTGGATTACTACCCTATGCTCTACTAGACTTTGGTGATGTGACAGAGTTGGAAGATTGGCTTTCAACTATCGATGCTCAAAAGTAAGGCCGATCGATTGTAAGATAGTCTGGTCACTAACCGATAAGATCGGTAATACTCCGGTTGAGTGTCTTTATTCCAATTACAAACTACAACTATGCGATCGAAGACCAAACTTTCTCTAATTATCTTGAGCGCGATCGCTGCTGGGTTGATGGCAATTCCGGTAGAAGCGCAACCAACAGTTACTAATGCTGTCCCCGTTGTTGCTGATGGTAATATGCTCCAAGCTTTAGTCTTAGGATTGGTTCAAGGCATTACGGAATTTTTACCGATTAGTAGTACGGCTCACTTATTGATAACGACTAAGGTGTTTGGCTGGCAACAATTAGGGCAAAAAGATTATGCTGATGCAATTCAGTTTGGTAGTGTGGTAGCTGTTTTTATCTACTTTTGGCAAGATATTAGTACGGTTATTTCTGGTGGGGTAGCTGGATTGATGCGGCAAGATTGGCAAGATATTAATGTCAAAATATTAGTGGGGATTGCGGTTGGAACTTTGCCCGCGCTCATACTGGGATTTTTGGGGAAAGATATTTTACCTGATAGCGCACAGATTATCGCGATTATGTCGATCGTCATGGCAACTTTACTACTTATTTCTGAGCGGGTAAGTACTCACAAACGAGGATTTGATAACTTAGAAATTAAGGATGGATTGCTGGTTGGTTTAGCGCAAGCACTGGCGTTGATTCCTGGTGTTTCTCGATCTGGTTCTACTTTGACTACTGGTTTATTTCTGGGGTTGGATCGAGGTACCGCCGCTAGGTTTTCTTTTTTGGTTGGGATACCGACATTGACAATCGCGACTTTATATAAAGCCTTGAAAATATTCAAGGAAAATGAATTGCCAATCCCATTACTCGCGATCGGTACGGTTTCTACTTTTGTGTTTTCTTATCTTTCGATCGCTTTCCTGCTCGACTATCTCAAGAAGAAAGATACGATGGTATTTGTCTGGTATCGCTATGCTTTTGGGGCGACAATTTTGATTGCTTTAGCCTCTGGGTGGAAAGGATAGAGTTGAATAGATTCCGACTTATATTATAATTTCGATGTTCGTTGGCGCAGCCTCTCATGAGAGAGAATCGAGAATATTCTAACTATTTAATGCTAATGCCCAATGAATAACTGGAGGATAATAGGCGGGGAATTGGATCGATCCGGTATTGGCGATCGCATATTTTTGAGTTAGATATCGGCGCAGTTTGGCACGGATCGATCGATTGCTCAATGCAGTCACGATCTGAGTTGCTGATTTATATCGATCGACGATAGCGATCGCTACCATTTTACTGATAATATCATCTAAATCTCGATCGATGTCTAATCCTGCCGACCAAACTAATTCACAGGTATAAGGATCGATCGGAAATTGATGAGATTCTTTTCCTGTCAATAGATACAGGCAAGTGATTCCTAGAGCATAAAGATCGCTCGCATACACTGTGCGATCGGCGATTTGCTCTGGTGGGGCAAATCCGGCGGTGCCGATGGCTCTACTGACAATTTGCCGATTTCGACGGCTATCGATCGATGGATAAAGATCTTTGACAGCCCCAAAATCTACCAACACAAATCGGCGATCGCTTTGACACAAAATGATATTTTGAGGCTTGATATCGCGATGAATCAGTCGATGACTATGGATATATTCCAGTAGATGCAGCATCTTAATCAGAAAAGTTGCTACTTCTATTTGGGTGAATAATCGCTGTTTTTTGACGATTTGTGCTAAAGTTTTACCAGGGATATATTCTTCTACTAAGTAGAGATCAGTCCCCACTTTAAAATAGTCCAGTAGCGCGGGAATTTGAGCGTGACTTCCCAGTCTGCTCAGGCTTCTAGCTTCTTGATAAAATCGCCACCTGGCAGCAGCTATCTCGCCAGAATCAGTAACTTTTGGGGCGAGTTTTTTGATGACGCAGAGTGGTTGCCCTGGAATATAAATATTTCGAGCTAAAAAGGTAATTCCAAAACCACCTCGACCTAATAATGACTGAACTAGATAACGCTGGGCAAAGATTTTACCTTTAATCTTACTTCCCGTAGCCTCTGTTGGCGCGATGTTGTGTCGATCGTTACTGGCTGCTCTCACGGATCGATTTATAATAACTTATCCACCGAGTCCATATTACCAATTTCCCCGATCTTCGGACTCAGTATAATGGCGGAAAAGTAGGAACAAAGCATGAATTTTACCAAAAAGCGGGCGGAAAGCCACCCGCTATGCCTAAGGCAGGCTACGCCAACAGCGGTGAGGAGTATCAAGCCCAATTCTCAATTCTCAATTCTCAATTCTCAATTATTAAACCAAGCCTAATTCCCGCTTGAGTAGATTAATCGATTTACTGCCGATATAACTTTCACTTTCGACTACTTGAGGCATCCGAATTAGATCTTCCTCAGCTTCTCGAATAGTTTGATGAACGATCGCTAGACTAGCACGATCGCTGATAATAGTATGAGCGCGGCGAATGGTGGCATTGAGACGATAATCATTGGTAGTTTGACAAGTCATCACCAAAAGATCGTCACCACGCATACTATGCACCATCATTTCAGCAACTGTCAGAATTCCCGCACTCAAGCTGACTATTCCCACACAACTATTTTTCGGCAGAGTTTTGACTAATGCTAGTTCTTTTTCATAGTCTTGTAAATCGACAGGAATAATGCGGATCGATCGAGCTGCCAATAGTTCACTTTTGGCTAATTGAGCTTCCACA
Organism: Chamaesiphon sp. OTE_70b_metabat_96; assembly: GCA_031376885.1. Taxonomy (GTDB): domain Bacteria; phylum Cyanobacteriota; class Cyanobacteriia; order Cyanobacteriales; family Chamaesiphonaceae; genus Chamaesiphon. Next base: position 12,929 of record JANMEL010000031.1, read on the forward strand.
CTACCAATAAAATAACGACTAGTCACGACAGTTGCCGCGTGAACTTTGAGAAGTTCAACTTCTAATTTTTCGAGAGAAATTAGTTGAATAGGAATACCTAAAGACTGTTGCAATTCTTGAATCATCAACTCTCCCGCACCAAAATCAATTCTGGGCACAGTAACAAATACCCTCGCGCTACACCGCCATCGCCAATCAATTTCAGTCAGAAATAATTCGCGCGCCTGACTGAGAGAGTAGCCCTGTGCTAGTAGTATATTAAGACTTTCGCGGACTAGATCGATGGCGGGAAGACTAGGATCTGGGTGAGTATTTGCGACGAGATTGCTACTTTCGTGACCCAAATATTTGACATAAATTCCCGAACCAGCGACAGATTCAACTAATCCAGTAGCTTCTAGTTGATTATATACCTTGCCGATCGTATTTCGGTGCAATCCAGTCTGCATCGCTAGTTGACGAGTGCTAGGTAGTCGATGCCCAGGTGAAAATTGTCTGCTTGCGATCGCAAACAACAGTTGATCGTATAGTTGTTTAGATGCTGGAATTTCGCTATCGGTTTGAATGTGGAATTGCATCTGATGTTATGAATAGCTAGTCCGTATTTTTTGAGTGAACCGATCGATACTAGATGATATCTATCATATTGTGATTTTATTTACCACTGATTTTATTATAATTCCCAAACTTAAAGCAATATCCCCGACTTCTCCTTTGAAGTCGGGGATATGTAGCTGCTACAGCTAAAATGTTAGATTTAATCTAACCTTGCATTGCGATTAATTTATCGACTTGCTTGGCAGTTTCAAAGAAATGAGCGACATTTTCTTCTGGTACAGTGGGTAGCACACCATGCCCAAGATTCATGATATGTCCAGTTTTACCAGCTTTGCGGACGGTATCAATAATTCGATCGCGAATAAAATCTTTGGAACCATATAATGCACATGGATCCATATTTCCCTGTGCGCCCAAATGTGCCCCAATCCGCTGTCTCCCTACAGCCATATCCACAGTCCAATCCAGACTGACGATATCTACGCCAGATTTACCCATTAACTCTAGCACGCCGGAACTACCACTGATGTAGAGAATCAAAGGAGTGTCGGGGTGGGTGGCTTTGACTTGACTGACTACTCGTTGTTGGTAAGGTAGGGCGAATGTTTCATAGTCTTGGGGGCTGAGTTGCCCTGCCCAGGAGTCGAACATCTGCACTACTTGAGCACCGCAATCGATTTGGTAGCGGACATATACGGCGATCGCATCAGCAATTTTAGCGAGTAAACTATGCAACATCTGCGGTTCGCGAAATGCCATGCCTTTGATATTGGCATAGTCTTTGGAACTTTTACCTTCGATCGCATATGCTGCTAATGTCCAAGGTGCGCCGACAAATCCGAGCACGGTGGATTTGTTGCCTACTTCCCGACGGAGAGTACCTAAAATCTCTTTGATGAAGGGAAGAGATTCTTCGGGGTTGAGGGGATGGAGTGCGTCGATTTGTGCCTGAGAGCGAATCGCTGGCTCGATAATTGGCCCTTTACTCTCGATAATATCAAAGGGGATACCCAAACCTGGTAGCGGTGTGAGGATATCGGAGAACATGATTACACCATCTGGTTCAAATGCTCGCCAAGGTTGCAGGGAGATTTCAATGGCTAATTCTGCTTTCTCCGATCGATCGCGGAAAGACGGATATTTATCCCGCAAATCCCGATATACTTTCATGTATCGTCCAGCCTGACGCATCATCCAGACTGGCGGGCGATCGAGTGTTGCACCCTTAGCGGCACGTAATAATAATGGTTCTTGATTTGTGTCTGTCATGGTGAGGGGTGAGGGGATAGGGGTGAGGGGATAGGGATGAGGGGTGAGGGATCTGGGGTCTGTAGGGGCGGGTTTATGCTACCGATAACGATTTTACTAGAGATTGATTCAAACCCGCCCTCTTCACTAACGATGTAGTGCTGAATTTTAATCCAAAACTTGCACTGTTGGCGTTAGCCTTGCCTTTGGCATTGCGAAGCCGTTCGCGTAGCGTCTCGTTGGCGTAGCCTCTCGCAGAGAAGAGAAGTGTCCAAAATCCCTAACCCTGACACTTCGGACAAAAGTGTGTGCCTCTCCCACCGAGGCGAATTTTCTCGATGGGGGTTTGGCAAATTCGACAGGGTTGGTTGGTGCGGTTGTAAACCCACGCCATGCCGCCATAATTGCCGTTGGTGCCCTGAACATTTAGGTAATTGCTAAAGGTAGTGCCGCCTTGCTCGATCGACAGGGTGAGGACATCTATGGCGGACTTGTGCAAAGCGGCGATTTGATGGGGTTGCAGATCGCCAGCCGATGTATTAGGGTGAATGCGGCTCATAAATAAAGCTTCATCGGCATAGATATTACCCAATCCAGCCACCAAAGTTTGATCGAGAATGACAGTTTTGATATTGCGGCGGGATTTCTGGAGCTTGGAGCTAAAATAATCCACACTAAAAGCCGCATCGAAAGGTTCTGGGCCTAATTTTCCCATCCCTGTCATCACTTGTCCAGGCTGTTTGGTGGGTGAAATCCACCACATTTGTCCAAATGTGCGCTGATCTACAAACCTTAGTTCCCAATCTTTGCCCAAGAGCAGTCTGACGCGAGTGTGCTTATGGAGTTCTGTATGGCTCTCCAACCATAGCAATTGTCCGGTCATCCTCAAATGTACTCCCAGCCAACCAGCAGGCTCTCCAGAGCCAGATCGGGTCAATTCAGCGTACAAATATTTTCCCCGTCGGTGCCAACTGCTAATTTGGGTATTTTGCAATCCGGCGACAAACTCGTCAGTTGTATCTGGCTCGGCGATCGTTCGAGGTAATAATACTTCGATTCCAGTAATCTTTTGAGCTACTGTATATCGATCTAAACCTCGGCGGACTGTTTCAACTTCGGGTAATTCTGGCATTAAATATCGACTGGTGACTAAGGAATGGGCTGAGGCACTAACTATCCGAAGATTAGTATAGACCGATCGCGGGTGACTATTAAGTCATTCCACTCCTGTCGATCGCCAGTCGGCATTTTTTGCCTATTTTTTGGCAACTTTAGCTGGGGGAGCTACTTCTACCAATTCACTAACGGCATAGTTGTTGGTGTTGATGCCAGTGGCACTACCACTGATGCCGTTATAATTAACTTTCTCAAACCGAACGATTACGTTATATTTGATGCCGCTTGCGTCGATCGATACAACCGTTCCGGTATCTTGGAACCAGTAAGATTCTTTCCGAAGGATGCGAACTTTTGAACCACGTTGGAGTGCCATAATTACTTTGATGTTATTAAGGATTCAGCCACAATTAGCTATCACGCCTATTTTCGGCAAATTTCGCCCCCTTTTAGGATTACATTAACAAAGCTTAAAGAAAGGGGTGGGGGGTGAGGGGTGAGGGGTGAGGGATTAGGGGTGAGGGGTGAGGGGTGAATTGAGGATAAAAATATCGACAATACCAAAGTCTTAATAATTAATTATTAATTATTAATTATTGAACTCCCTCCACTCCCCCAGCAGGCAGATCTAGGTCATTTTCTAGCCATCCTTGAATTAGTTGATATTCGGCTGCCCCTGCGGGTAATTTGGCGAGGGATTCTTGCCAGAGGCTATTTGCTCGATCGATTTGCCCTTGTTTTTCATAGATTAGTCCCAAATTAGCTAGGGTTTGAGCTTCTCGATAGAGATCGCCTAATGTTCGGGCGATATTTAGACTGATATGGCAATAGTCGATCGCTCGATCCCATTTGCGTTGAATGTTGTAGATGCTCGCTAAGTTATCGAGGGAGGTACTTTCTTGAGATCGATCGCCTAGTGTACGGAAGATGGTTAGACTATTTTTGAAACAATCGATCGATTCCTCCCATCGTCGTTGAGATTTGTAGATATTTCCCAAGTTGTTGAGTACTTTTGCTTCGGAATGTCGATCGCCAAATTCTCGCTCGATTGTTAGACTATACTGGTAACAATCGATCGCTTTAGCCCACTGTTCGTCAGCTTTATAAGTGTTTGCAAGGTTATTAAGTACTTTGCCTTCTCCCTGACGATCGCCTAGTTCTCGTTTGATAGTTAGATATTCTAAATAACAATCGATCCCTTTAGCCCATTCTCGTTGTAAGTTGTACATTGTCGCCAAATTAGCTAGGGAATTTCCCTGAGCATGGCGATCTTTTAGGCTGCGGGAAATGCTGAGATGTTGGAAATAACAATCGATCGCTTCATGCCATTTTCCCAGATATTTGTACGCATTTCCGAGATTGTCGAAGGCGGTAGCTTCTGATTGGAGATCGCCCAATTTACGGAAGATATCGATACTGCGTTGATAGCAGTCGATCGCTTCATTCCATCTGCCTTGAGATTTGTAGGTATTTCCCAAGGTATTTAGGGATTTACCTTCTGAGTGCAGATTTCCCCCCGCTGGTTCGTTGGCGTAGCTTTTGCCCTGGAGAATGGTTAAATGTTGGTGGTAACAGTCGATCGCTTCATCCCATCGTCGCTGAGATTTGTACGCATTTCCCAAGTCGGTGAGGGATTTACATTCGCCTGCTCGATCGCCTAATGCTTGACAAAGTGCTAGGTGTTGTTGGTAATATTCGATCGCTAGGTGCCATTGACCTTGGGATTTGTGGGTATTGCCCAAGTTTTGGAGCGTTTTTGCTTCAGTCTGTCGATCGCCGATCGATCGACAAATAGCTAGATGTTGTTCGTAGTAGTCGATCGCTGTAGCCCATTTAGATTGAGATCTATAGGCATTTGCCAAGTTGTTGAGGATTTTACTCTCCCCTTGATGTTGGGGCAGTTTATTGTCTGGTGCATGAGGGGATTTGCGACAGATGTTTAGCTGTTGTTGATAGTAACCAATTGCTTCATCCCACCGTCGTTGAGATTTGGCGACATTGCCGAGGTTATTTAGGGCGATACTTTCGCTGTGAAGATCGCCCAATCCTCTACTGACGATCAGGCTATTTTGATAACAGTCGATCGCTTTATCCCATTGACTTGTGGATTTGTAGATATGGGCTAAGTTGGTGAGCGATCGACTTTCGCCTTGACGTTGGGATAGTCGTTCTGTGGGAGAATTACCTAATGTACGATAGATGGTCAGACTCTGCTGATAACAGTCGATCGCCTCATCCCATTGACGCTGAGTGTTGTAGATACTGCCCAATTTTCCCCATGTTTGAGCTTCACGGTTGGTATCGCCTAATGCTCGATCGATCTCTAGGCTACGTTGATAGTATGCGATCGATTCATCCCAATGACCTTGAGTTTTGGCGATATATCCCAAGTTATCGAGGGAGTCACCCTGACATCGATTGGGCGATAGGCTATCGATGGCAAGATGTTGATGATAGTAGTCAATTGCTTCAGGAAATTGGCGTTGACATTTGTAGATATTTCCCAAATGATGTAGACATTCACCAGCTCCGAGCAGATCGCCTAGAAGTTGGAAAATTCCCAAACCACTCTGATAAAAACCTGCCGCCTCATCCCATAAACCTTGGGATTTGGACGCATCGCCCAAATTGGTGTAGGATCTAGCCTGGACTTTGGTATTGTGACCATTTAGTGATTCATCGACAGCTAGACACTCTCGATCGCACTCGATCGCTTTATCCCATTGACCTGTAGCCTGATAAGTAGCCCCCAATTGTTGGAGCACTTTGAGCTGCTCTTGTCGATCTCCCAATTCCCGACAGATCGTTAGACTCCGCTGATAGTAGCCGATCGCCTCAGTCCGACGATTTTGGGCATCGTAGGCACTGGCGAGGTTATTTAGACACTCAACCTCAAGTTGTCGTTGAAGGAGCCTTTCCTGGGGAGAATTGCTCTGTCTCTGACAGATTTTCAGGTGCTCTTGATAACACCGAATCGCATCATCCCATCGCTGCTGAGATTTGTAGGCGGTGCCCAATTGATTTAGACATTCTGCCTGTGCTTGAATATTACCCATAGATCGCCAAATCTTGAGCGCGTACTGATAACATTCGATCGATCTATCCCATCGCTGTTTAGACTGATAAGCATTCCCCAAATTATTAAAACATTTTCCCTGTCCCTGAAGATCGACCAATTCTCGCGCTATGGTTAGACTCTGCTGGTAAGATCCGATCGCTTCATCCCATTTCCCTTGAGATTGATAAGCACTGCCCAAATGATTGAGACACTCACTCTCTCGCTGCTGTTTGTATCGTTTCCCTCTAGGCGAATTCTTCACACACTGGGCTACCTGCAAACTATGCTGGTAGTAAGCGATCGCCTCATCCCATTTCTCTTGAGACTGATAAGCATTGCCCAAATCTTGGAGATACCTACTCTCTCGATAAATATCGCCTAATGTGCGGGCAATTCTTAAACTTTGTTGATGATAGTCGATCGCCAGATCCCACAACTGCTGCGACACAGCAATATGCCCCAAAGTACTCAGAGATCTACTCTCACCCAAAGGATCGGCAAGTATTCTCGATATCGCCAAACTCTGTTGATGGTAGCCTGTCGCCCGATCCCACAACTGTTGAGCTTGATACCCATGCCCCAAATTATTCAAAGCTTGACATTCACACCGAGGATCGCTCAAAGCTTGGGAGATCGCCAAAGTATGCTCATAACAGTCGATCGCCTCAGACCATCGAGACTGTAAACTATACACATTGCCCAAATTAGTCAGAGCATTATACTCAGCAATTCGATCGAAAGCAGATCTTGACGCTGCTACCCCAACTACACAAGTCTGTTCCCAATCCTGCCAATAAGATCTAATCTCAAAAAAAGCGATCGAATTTGTAACCAACGAGATCGCAGTATCCCACCGACAGGCATCATTTGCCCACTCGATTGCCCCCAATAACGACTCTCGCTCTCGATCGAACCAAGCTAATCCAGCTCTAAAACCATCCTCATCAAACCCCCGCAGATAGCCATCCATTTCCTGAGATCGATCGCGATACCAATCGACAATCTCCTGTTTGATGACTAATTGTTGCTCCGGCTCCGTAGATCCTGCCAATTTCTGCAACGCAAATGCGCGTAACGTATCATCAAAACGGTACCGACGATCGACACTCGCCCTCAACAAATCAGCATCAACCAACCGCGACAGCATCTCTGTCACCCGACGCGGATCTCCCAACAACCCAGCCACATCTATCCCAAAATCTCGCCCCTTGAGCAATCCCAACCAATTAAATAACGCCCGATCCTCAGGTAGCAACTCCCGATAGCTCGACTCAAAACTCGCATTAATCGTGGGATAACTCAATTCCAACCGTAGAAACTGCTGAGGCTCATCGCTCAATTTCCGCGCATAGTCAGTCAACGACAACTGAGGTTTCGCTCTCAATATCCCCCCCACCAGCCGAATCGCCATCGGTAGATTGCCACAAAACTGTACAATCCTCATGGTTGCCTCCGGCTCGGCATCCAATCGAGCTTTGCCCACCAACTTTATCAGTAGCTCCCGTGCTTCTCGATCGATCGCCACCTTCAAACTCAGAATACTAGCTCCCACCAATAACTTCAACTCCCGCCGACTCGTGACGATCGTTCGGCAATTTTCGCCTTCTGGTAATAAAGGGCGCAACTGAGCTTCATCCTTAGCATTATCCAACACCACGATCGCTTGCTTGTCAGCCAAATACGATCGATAAATCCGCGTGCGCTCGCCGATCTCCGCAGGAATTGCCGACTCAGCCAACCCAAACGCCCGCAACCATTGCCACAACACATCCCCAGGCTCTAACGCTTCCCCCTCACTGCCCCGCAAATCCACATACAAATGCACATCACAATCAGTCAATTCTGTCAACTGCCCTGCCACATGAATCCCTAGCGCAGATTTCCCCACCCCCTGCATTCCCGCCACCGCCAAAATCATTGATGGTTTTGCCTTGAACTTCTGGCAAATCGCCGCGATTTCGATCTTCCGTCCGGTAAAATCAGTAATAGTCGGGGGTAATTGACGGAGCGGCGAAATTTTCGGTTGAGATTGTTCGATGTTGTCGCGATTTCCTGACAAACCGATTTTTTCGGGATGAGTAGTCAGGATGGAGTCATTTCGATCGGTCATTTGTGTAGCCTCATTTGTGGGCACAGAAGTGTTATCACTCTCAATTTGCACTACACTTGAGTCACGATCTGTGTTGGAGTGGGGTAGATCGGGCATATATCGATTCTCTAGGGGGAGAGGCTCTCAGGAACGGGAAAAATTTGAACTACCGACGATGATACTAGGATCGCCGCTTCAAAACAACAACTTTTCGATCGAATTGTTAATTTATTGCCAAAGATCCGTAAGCTGTGAGTTTAGAGACAATCCCCTTTTGTAAATAACATCACAAAAGCGTAGGTGAATGTGGGTATGAAGTTTATGGTAGGGGCAATTCATCCAGTAGATCGCCGCAGGAAGGAACCTCGCCGATGGTGCCAGACAAGACACTGGACTTTTTAGAATTACTCAAGATCCCCGACTTCTCACAAGAAGTCGGGGATCTGATTCGCATCCTTTTCAAACATCTTTTAAGATATATCGATCGAGATAAGCATTAAATTGGTCGATCGATCTTGGTGCTGGTAATCCTGGTAGCCGATCGACTAAATGCAACCACATCTGATATAACGTCGGCATACCCAATTCAAAATATGGCATCGATCGCAATTGCTCAAATACTAACATAGTTTCACCTTGGGCGATCGACCGCCCTTCTTCCATCACCAATACCCAATCAGCCCATTCATACACAAAATCCAGATCGTGGGTAGCAATTAAGAGCGTAGTTCCCAATTTGGCGATCGATTCTAGCTCCAATAATAAGTTGCGAGTTTGAATCGGATCTAGATAAGCGGTGGGTTCATCTAGGAGGAGTAATTCCGGTTGTAGAGCCATCACACCAGCGATACTCACGCGTTTTTTTTGCCCCAGACTGAGGTGTTGAAGCGGCGAGAGGGCTAAGTCTTCTAGGTGAAAGTCAGCTAGAGTCTTGAGTACTTTTGCGGCTACTTCTGAGTCATTTAAGCCTTGATTGCACAAACCATAAGAAATATCGGTAGCGACAGTAGGCGCGACTAGTTGTTGTTCGGGATCTTGGAATACTAAGCCGATCCTTTGCCGCCAACTTTTGAGGGTAGATCGATCGAATTTTAATGGAGTATCATCTAATAATACTTGACCGCGATCGGGTTTGCACAATCCATCGGCGATTAGAAACATGGTTGACTTACCGCAACCATTTTTGCCAATCAGCGCAGTCTTTTTGTGTCGGGGCAACCGAAAGCTCAATCCTTGCAATGTGGGAGCTGTTGCCATCGGATAACTGTAGTGAATATCCCGAAATTCTAATAAATATTCAGACATAGTTACGATATAAAATTTCGCCGATTGCTAAGAGTAGACATCCAACCATCGATTCCTGTGCATAACGTCGAGAATACTGATAAGATGGAGGTTGCCAAAATCGAAATTCTTGTTGAAAGCCTCGCGCTTTGACTCCGAGAGTTAGTTGTCGATAACGGTTAGCCGTGCGCCCAATTAATTGACGAATTAGCAAGCTCAAACTATTCATCATCAATTTTCTATTCCGATAACCACCTCTTGCTGTCTGAGCGATAACTGTTTTTTGAGCTGTATCGGCGATCGTAAAAATAAATCTATAAGCTAATAGAAATAACTCAATCAGAATTGGTGGAAAGCCGATTTTTTTGCAGGCGATCGCCAAATCGATGACTGGAATAGTCAGCACGATAAAAAATAAGGCAGAAGTACTCGCTAACGATCGAATCATCACGTTAATAGCTTTAAGCAAACCTTGATGACTGAGATAAATATAACCACCCCATAGATCCATTTGCCACAAAGAATCGCTCTGTACATCTGGCGATATCTTGCTCACATATTCGATCGCCAGTGCTGGTAAACTAGTCACCAAAAATGTCATCACTCCCAGAATCATCGACAAATATATTTTCGGTGGGATGCCAGCATAAACCATAATCCAGACACTCATCCAAATCGAGATAACGATCTGAATTGGGTAGTGAGTTACTAGCGCAAGTAGCAAAACTATGAGGGCAAACCAGAGCTTTTGACTTGGCGGTAAATTACGGAGTCGATTGCTATAGGCGAGAGTATCGATCTGAGTATTCACTAATCGTGTTCTTTGAGAATTGCGGCAATTTTACGATCTTGTCTGCGTTCATTTCGACCTTGATATAGCCCTAAAATATAACAAACAATTCCCGATCCGATCGCAGCTTGAGCAGAGAATAAGAATGTTTCGATCTCACCGCCAGAAGGTTTAATCACAGGTTGAAACCAAGGTTTATATCCAGGCTTTACTTCTTCGATCGCCGTGATATTGATACTATCTGTCGCCTTAAACTCCTTACCCTGAAAAATAAATACTGGAGCTAGAGACAATCCCACAGCAGCACCCAACATCAAAATATTATTCGTTGATTTCGACATTTAGATTATCTCCTTGTTTAAATAGTTTGAGAATCTTTAATTCCTCTTGTCCGTAATCTTGGAGCCAGTTCCATACCAGCAATGTTAATAAGCCCTCACTAATTGCCAAGGGGATTTGAGTCATCGCAAATACACCAACAAACTTGATAAATGCCGCAACAAATCCGCCCTGTGCTGCGGGAAAAGCCAAAGCCAACTGTACCGCCGTGACCAAATAAGTACACAAATCTTCGAGCATTGATGCCAAAAATACCGCTGCCTTCTGATGTCCAGATCTGGCGATCGCATTATACACAACATACGCCACCAACGGCCCAACAATTGCCATCGAAAACGCATTCGCCCCCAATGTTGTCAATCCTCCATGCGCCAATAAGATGGCTTGAAATAACAACACCAATCCACCGATGACTGACATCACTAGTGGGCCGAATAAAATCGTCCCTAAGCCTGTTCCTGTGGGGTGAGAGCTGCTACCATTAACTGAGGGGATTTTGAGTGCGGAGAGGACGAATGTAAAGGCTCCAGCTAAAGCTAGAAGTAACTTGAGTTCGGGGTGTGCTTGGGTAATCCGATTGAGAGAGCGCAAACCGAGCACAAAGAAGGGTAGAGAAATTATCCACCAAAATGCTGCCCATTCGATCGGCAAATATCCCTCTGCGATGTGCATAGCATAGGCTGGCGTGGGTGCGGCGACGACTAAATAACCACTTAATCCAACCATTGCTAATAATGTAGCAACCTTTCGATCCTTGATATTCATTCGGTTTTGATAAGTTTAGTAAGCAGAATTCTGTCCAAAAGATCGAGGTACTCAGCTAATATTTTCGATCTCGAATCCTTGAAAATTGCATCCACCACACCACCGGAAAATACTCACACCAACGAACTTGAGCCTAATAGCTCTATAAATATCTTTTCTCACCTTGAACCTCGCAGATGAATGTGATTTATTTCAACCAATGGGTGTTCTGACTTAATCGATTCAAACTTCTAAACAGCTTGAAGATATCACAGTTGCGGGACAGCGTTGGATTTTGCACCAATCTTTCCCCATTGATTTACCTAGCAGTTTTGCTAACGACTGGCTACATCCTACCATATCGATCGACACATCGATCGCAACTACTCACATCTTGCAGCAATGCATAGATACTATTACTGTCACAACCTTCTGCCCGCCCTGGATCTACGCTAATTGCTAATATTTTTATACTGATGCAAGATTTGAGTAATCGTAGGTAAGAGCTAAAAAAGACTTTGATTAAAAATTGCCCCAGACTGCCAGCGTAAGCCCCGGATCGTAAATATTGACAAACATTGTGCGACCATCGGGCGCAAAACATGCTCCAGCAAATTCACTATTGTCTCTGGCATTACGGGCAAAAGTATAAACACCACCTTTTGGAGTGATGCCGACTAATCTTTGTTCGCCTTTGCCATCTTCACAAGTTATTAGATGACCGTTAGGAGCGATCGTAATATTATCGGGCATGTCGAGAATAGTATCGTCATTTGGTTCTAAAAATAGCTCGATTGAACCACCATTTTTAGCAGTTCTTCCAGGGGTATATTTCCAGATTTGCCCGTTCCCCCTGGCTTCTTGCCCTGGTGACACTGGAAGATTTGCCAAAACATTACCACCTTGGGTACAGGTAAAGTAAAAAGAACCGTTGACATAACAAATGCCTTCCCCGCGCATAAATTGAGCGGCACCTTTGGTAAAGCCTTCCTTCCGAACTGTATTTTCGAGGGGGTTTGGTTCTTCAATCCGCACCCATTCGACGGCAAACTTCTGCCGAAGTGGGAAGTTTTGTTTGGTATTAATTTGAGGCTTGCCAACAATTTTGAGGGCTTCGAGGATGCCACCTGCGACTAATTTTCCAGGCTGTTTGGGAATAAAGCGATAGAATAATCCAGTCGGATCGTCTTCGGTTTGGTAGACAATCCCGGTGCGCGGATCGATCTCAATTGCTTCGTGGCGAAATCTCCCCATTGCCACCAAAGGTACGGGTAAAACTGGAGTTTGGCTATTTATCGGGACTTCAAAATTATAGCCGTGAGGTTTGGTTACGATTCCTTTACTCGTGTCTATCATCCCTGGCATCATTGTATTTTCTTCGCAGCTAATCCATGTCCCCCAAGGCGTTGTACCACCAGAACAGTTGACATTAGTCCCTGCTAAGGATACATATTCTTTAGTTAACTCTCGATTTCGATCGATGGTCAGAGTTGTAGTGCCACCTCTACAGTTCGGGTCGTACATCCGATCGACAGCAGCCATGACGCGAGACTTATCACTCAGACGAATCTCGTGATTGCGAACTAAAATTGTCGAACCATTCTTGCCTGCAAAAGCCGCCATCCCATCAAAGTTACTCGCGGCGATGGAACCATCACTCATCTGCTTACCGCTCTGAGAAACGATTTTGTAACTAAATCCCGCAGGTAGATCTAAAATGCCCCTGGGATCTTTGACCAACGCGCCGTAGCCCCTAACTTGTGGCGATTTAAGTGCCGATATTGCCGTAGATGGGCGATACAGACTTTCTAATCCAGCTAAGACAAAGCTACTGGTAGTGCCTGCCCCAGCGAGTGCCAGGAAATGACGACGGGAGATAGACATAGGGATAAATTATGAATTGGTGTCGATGCCGCTGGTAAAATTATAGCAACTACTCGGATAGTCAAATAAACAGAATCACCTATGGACAATTTGGATGGTCAGATAGAAATAAAGCTTGGCATACCAGAGGAACTTCGCCAGCAAGCAGCGATTATTTGCTACGAGGGATTTCCTCAAATAAAATGGCTGTTCGGCTCCCAGCAGAAAGCGGTTACAGTCTTCGAGCCTAGTTTTAATACTGAACTGGGTTTAACCGCCCAGATCCAAGGACAACTTGTCGGATTTGTCGGACTTAAATATGAAAATCGTCCTTTCTTTCGGTTCGATCGATCGCATTTCATCAGAGAATTGGGGCTTCTACGGGGATTACTGGCTTTTCTGGTTTTAAACAACATATCTCTTGCCAAACCTCTCGCCGATGAAATGCATATTGCTGTCCTAGTTGTTGACGCTTCTATGCGTGGAAAGGGTATTGGCAGCTTGCTCATGCAGGCTGCTTTCGAGATTGCACAACAAAATCGATGCACTGCGGTAGTATTAGATGTCGCTAATACAAACCCCGATGCCCGTCGTTTATACGAACGCTTGGGCTTTAAGGCTGTACGAACAATCGAACTTAAATACCTGCCGAAATGGATTAGCACAGGTGCTACCATTATGCGAAAAGAATCGATCTGAATCGAATACTAGGCGTTAAATATCAAAGCTCGACCTCGCACCTGCTGGTTAAATTCACCTCGATCGAATACTACTTGCCCGCCGACGATCGTCACCACTGGCCAACCCGTCAAATTCCAGCCCTCAAAAGGACTCCAGCCACACTTCGTCTGGAGTTCTTCGCGCAACACCGGATGGTAATTCTCTAAATCTACGAGGATTAAATCCGCATCGTAGCCAGGTGCGATCGATCCCTTGCCGACGATGCCATAAGCCTTTGCTACAGCCGTAGACATCCAGTTAGAAACTTGAGCGACAGTACATCGTCCCTGCATTGCCTGAGTCAGCATCAGCGGCAAAGACGTTTCTACTCCAGGCATTCCCGATGGCACCTTAGCAGGCTCTAGAAAGACAGTCGTAGCCGATGCCTCCTCATCGGCTGGATTGGCAGCATTCGCCCGACCTTTTTCTGCCAGGGTATGGGGCGCATGATCGGTAGCAATAAAATCAATGACTCCATCCTGAAGGGCTTGCCACAGCACCTCATTGTCGTGGGTACTCCGAATCGGCGGGTTCATCTGAATCAATGACCCTAGCTTTTCATAGTCGCCCGTATTCAACAGCAGATGCTGGGGGGTGACTTCTGCTGTCACCCAGGCTGGCTTATCCTGACGGAGCAATTCGGCTTCTTCGGCGGTGGAAAGGTGTAGAATATGCAGCCGTCGCTGATATTTTTTGGACAGTTTGAGGGCAAGCTGGGTAGCGTTGAGAGCCGCCTGATTGTCTTGGATCGCGGAATGAATGGCTGGATCCGTACTACCTGCAAATTCCTTGCGCCGTTGGGCAATTCGGGCTTGATCTTCGGCATGAACGGCGATGAGGCGGGTACCTGTGGCAAAAATGCGATCGAGAGCACTTTCTTCATCCACCAGCAAATCGCCGTGCATCGAACCCATGAAGATCTTGATGCCAGGGGTAGGTGTCGCGGTTTGGAGATCGGGCAAGTTCTCAGACGTAGCACCGATAAAAAAGCCAAAGTTCACAAAAGATTTTTGGGCGGCGCGGGTCAACTTGTCGTTGAGAGCAGCCTGATTAATCGTCAGCGGCTTGGTATTGGGCATTTCCAAGAAGGAGGTCACACCACCACGGGCACAGGCGCGGGAAGCCGTGGTGAGGTCTTCTTTATGCTCCAATCCTGGTTCGCGAAAATGTACTTGGGGGTCAATTACGCCAGGTAGTAGGGTGAGCTGATGAGCATCAATGACAGTATCAGCCGTTGGCGAAGCCTCCGCTTTGCGGAATCGATTGAGGTTTGAGCCAATCTCCCGAATCACACCTCCCTCCACCCACACAT
>JANMEL010000061.1:0-11262 GCA_031376885.1 Chamaesiphon sp. OTE_70b_metabat_96
AATCCGCAGGTGATGGAGTATCTTAAAGCCGAGAATGATTACACTGAGCAAGTATTACAGTCACATGCCGAACTGCGGGAGAGTTTATTCCAAGAGCTAAAAGCGCGAGTCAAGGAAGACGATCTCAGCGTACCCGTCAAAAAGGATGGTTATTACTATTACTCCAGAGTGGCGGCGGGTAAGCAATACGCCATTCATTGCCGCAAACTAGGCGATCTAAATAGTCCTGAAGAAATCATCTTGGATGAAAATGAACTGGCTGAAGGCAAGCCTTATTTTCAGCTTGGCACATTTAGCATCAGCCCCAATCATCAACTCCTGGCGTATGCCGAAGATACCGATGGCTCGGAGACATATACGCTGCGGATTAAAAATCTGACAACAGGTGAGCTATTGCCAGAAACAATCGCGAATACTTATTACTCGCTGGAGTGGGTAAATGATAATCGGACTTTCTATTACACCGTTTTGGATGAGAACCTGCGCCCTTATCGGCTGTATCGGCATACATTAGGCGAGTCAATCGATCTCGATGAACTAATCTATGAAGAACAGGATTCGCAGTTTTTTGTCGGTTGTGACAAATCTCGCGACGATCGATATATCTTCCTCTCCACTAACGGTAAGATTACCAGCGAACAATATTTTGTCTCAGCAGACGATCCGCACGGTACGTTTTTGCTCATCACACCCCGCCAGAAGGGGCATGAATACAGCGTCAGCCATCACGAAGGCTATTTTTACATTCTCACCAATGACAACGCCCAGAACTTCCGCATCATGCGGACGCTGGTATCGCAACCACAGCAACAGTACTGGGAAGAATATATTGCCCACGATCCCGATCGATTAATTGAAGGAATCGATGAGTTTAAAGATTACCTGATTATTAGCGAACGCTATCAAGGTTTAGGACAATTACGGGCGATCGATCTCCAGAGTCAAGCGTCACATTATCTGGAATTCGACGATCCTACTTATCTAGTGTTTGGTGCGGCGAATTGGGAATACGATACGCAGAAATTCCGCTTTGGCTATACTTCTTTAGTCTCGCCGATGACGGTATTTGAGTACGATTTGCGATCGCGATTCGGCAGAGCCGACGCTTCACGAACGAAGACGATTCTCAAGCAAAACGAGATTCCTGGGGGTTACGATCCGAGTCAGTACCATTCAGAGCGAATTTTTGCCCGATCTCATGATGGGGTAGAAGTGCCGATCTCGATCGTTTATCGTCAAGATTTTAAGCGCGATGGTACGCAGCCGCTCTATCTCTATGGCTATGGTTCCTATGGAGCTAGCCTAGATCCAGGATTTTCCACCAATCGACTCAGTTTACTCGATCGCGGCTTTGTGTATGCGATCGCCCATATTCGCGGTGGTTCGGAGTTGGGGCGACATTGGTATGAGTCGGGTAAGTTCTTGCAGAAAAAGAACACCTTTCTGGATTTTGTAGCTTGTGCCGAACATTTGATTGCCGAAAAGTATACCAGCGCGGGCAATATTGCCATTGCCGGTGGTAGTGCGGGTGGGTTGCTAGTTGGTGCGACGATAAATCTCAAACCCGAACTATTCAAGGCAGCGATCGCTCAAGTACCATTTGTGGATGTGCTGAATACGATGCTGGATGCCGATTTGCCCTTGACGCAGTTGGAATACGACGAGTGGGGTAATCCCGCCGATGAGGAGTATTACCGCTACATCCGTTCCTATTCGCCTTACGATAATGTCGAAGCCAAAGCTTACCCACATCTATTGATTACAGCGGGATTAAACGATCCGCGTGTGACTTATTGGGAGCCTGCCAAGTGGACAGCAAAATTGCGATCGCTCAAAACCGATGATAATTTACTCCTACTCAAAACCAATCTAGATTCTGGACATGGCGGCGCATCGGGGCGTTATGAATATCTCAAAGATATCGCTTTGGAATATACGGTTTTGCTGACTGTTTTCGAGAAAGCAACTCAAGATAGCTCAAAAGCTTATTGAAGAAAATGTCTGAAACTTTGACCGAACAAACATTGGCAGCATTGGAATTAGAGACTGGAGCAATGGGCTGTATCAGTCCAGAGCGACATCAAAAAAGATGGTTGCAAAAAGTTCAGCAACTAGAGCAACAGATTGACATGGCTAATTCTACAGCGGAGAAGATATATTTAGCCAAAAAACTAGCTAAACTCAATCGAGTAGAAGCTAAAAAAGCTACGTTAATTGTTGATATTTACAAGTTGAATTCGGGATGGATTGGCGATCGTGAAGCAATAGATTATCTAGCGGGTTAAGCATCGGCTAGTTCTCTCATTGCATTCCGATACTGAGAAGATCATAGCTTATAAGCTTCCGTCACTTTATCAAAGTTAGGATCGTGATAGTATTCTTTATCGTCAAATGTCGGTGTCCCCTAATAAAAAGTATCGCAATCTAGCGGTGTATGGCTCGAATAGTGGGTGAGTTCGATCGCTAAAATCGGGATTATACAATCCTTCTTTTTCTTGAATGGTTTCAATAATATCCAAGACTGAGCCACTGTGATGATTGCATTCGCATTTCCATAAATGAGGTACGATCCCTAGCTTATATACCTGTCGTAATTCATCACGCATGTGATTTGCTTTATCGCTATCAGCGAATAAATATTCTGACAGCTTATCTATTGCCAATTGATTATCAATCCTGGCAAGAGAACGCAGCACATAATGAAAGTCATGATAACCACCTTTAACAAGTTTGTCTAGCACTAAAACTGCTTCATTAGTAATACCGATCGCTCCCAAGCAAAAAACTAACCCGACACTATTATTAGATTCTTTAATTGCAGTATCGACGATAGTTTGCTCCGCAACATCTAATAAACTGCTTGCTAATTCACGATCTGCCAAAAGTAAATCGAGTGCAGGTGTTTTTATATTGCCTTTTCTCATTAGCTCTAAATGCCAAATTAATGTAGTTGCCAATTTAGAATCGGAAGCTAGTGATAACAAGGTCGGAATAATATCAATAGCACCTATTTCAACTATTCCTTTAACTGCTGCTTCTCTCATAGAAAATTCTGTATCTTCTAACAAAGATATCAATTTAGGCAAAGCCGAAGCACCACCAATTTTCCCCATTTGGACGATTGCCTCAGAACGGAAATCAGACCAAATGTAGTCTGGCTCTCTTATTAACTCTATCAAATTTACATCTGATATTAAACGATCGAGTTGACTGATGTTGAGCAACTTAATAAAATCTCGATCTCCTTCTTCTAAAAATTCTCTTTGAACAGCTCGATCTCCAACATCTTTTGTTGCTAGCTCTCGATAAAAGTCGTGAGCGGTGAACACGGGATTAGTTTTTGCTAAACTCAAGAGCTGAGATGTTATATTAATGGAAACACGCATACGACGATCGGGATTTTGAGCGTATTTGATAATCGCTCTAATATCAAAAGCTATTCGATCGCGTATGTCTAGATCTGGCTCTTCAATTGCATTTAATAAAATTGATAAATGTCGATCGTCTATATCTATATACCACGATCCTAATATATTGACTACTCGCAAGCGTACAGCAGGATCGCGATCGCAAATTGCTTGCTCTAGGCACTTTAAGATTCGATCGCAATCCAATCGAAATAAAGCTTGAGTAATGGTACCCCAGGGAGCGGGATATTCATTACTATCAGCTATAGAGTATAGTGATTGGTGTAATATATCAAATGCTAAATCTCCACCCAATTTTTCGATTCCTAGAATAGCTTCACAACGAAGAGTGTTCGGTTTAAGGTCGTACTCTGACTTGTCTTCCTTTGTTATCGGATCGCAAGAAAGACAATCGATATAATCCTCTACAAAATACAGTAAATATAACAAATGCTCCACCATTGGGGCTTCGCCAACAACCCCCAATGACTGAATCCAAGTAGGATTTAGCCATAGAGATTTATCCTCATTCAGGATATCTCGAATTTTTTCAATTACTGATTCTGTACCAATTTTACCTAGCGCGTCGAGAGCGGAACATTCGTAATTATAATAATCATCAGTTGGCGATGTATCTAATACAGATACCAAGGTATCTATTACTGCTGCTTTTGTTGATTCAGTTAGGATTGCTTTCTCTACATCTGCAATAGCTATCCTAGATATTCTATCTTCAGCTACACTAAAGATGCTATTTCTCTTAGAAAAAGTTTCGATTAGTAAATTAACAGCTAAATTTGGATCGAGATCGATAATTGCATCCATCGCATCGTAGACTATGCCATCACGTTCGCGATTGTGGTCGTATATCGATGTTCGACGATATTGATTTTTAACCACAAACAAGTCATGGAGATATGAAAGAGCCGCCTCCGATTTGGTTCTACGTAATAGTTCGATTTTGAGACGAGTAGGGATTTCTAACCATTGGCGTAGCCTCTCCTGTGGAGAATCGATCCCATCAACGACGATCTTTTGTAATTCTGGAGTGAGAGAGCTAGTCAATCTAGCACCTAGATTTAGATCTACTTCTAATGCCAGATTGATGATTCTCAGTGCCAAATCTGGATCGGTTATCTGAGTTAAGAGAGTGGCAATTTCAGCGGTTCGATTGAGATGATTGAGATAATTAGATTGCAGTTCGCGGTTAGTTAGTCGATCGAGTAGTGAGATTGTGAGCGCGGGATAGGTATTCATGTGACATTTAGAAACTCTCTATGAGTAACGCCAATTTCAATATAACACTCGATCGCGATCGATCGCTAATGAGTGGGTGAAAGGCTGCCGATTTCAGTCTTTCAGAATGGGCAACAATATGGGTTAAATCGATCGATTAATCACCACTAATTTCGACAAGTGGTTCGCCTGAATGTAATAAATTTAATGCTTCTAACAATTTAGAACTCAAGATTCCTTTTAGACGATCGTTTGATGTATTTCCACATGTCAGTAAAATAATTTTTGGTGGCTGCCCAAATCGATTAACCAGATCGACAAAATCGCTATCTTTGGTGATGAAAATGATATTTTGTGCCTTTGCCGCATCAAAAATTTCAGCATCTTCAGCATCTCGCAGCCCTACATCTCGTAAGGCTAGGTCTGGGATCTCAAACGTAGCTGTTATCCAACTTGAAATAGCAGGGAAAGAGGTGTGCATCGATCCAAATCATCAGGCAACTACCAATACTGGATGGTCTAATTTGCGGGAGGCGTAGAAGAGAGCTGCCTTTAAGTCATCTGCTTCTAAATCTGGCATTTCTGCCAAGATCTGCTCGGCATCAAGTTCCGCGACAAATAAATCCAAAATATCGTACACTCGGATTCTCATCCCGCGAATACAAGGACGACCGCTACATTGTTTGGGGTTAATCGTAATTCTTGCAAGTAAATCTGACATTCGGCTTACCTTGATAGTGATGTTGCTATTTTATCCTACTAGTTGGGTAATTTAGGACAGAACAGCGATTGAAATCGCCGCTGATGTTGCAAAGTCTGCCTACGCAGACTAATTAGAAAACGTCGTAATGACCTTGGCTACTGCCATAGATATTCGACAGCTTTCGTTTCCATAGCTCAGTAAATCGTTTATTCTAAACTTAGCCATAATAATGGTAACGGCAAACTTACCTACTATAAAAACAAAAAAAGCTCTTCAAATGTCTATTATTCCACCTAATGTCATTCAAGCGATACAAGAGGATGATTTAATCCAAAAACACGATCGACTCTGTGAGTTAGCTGCAATCGATGCTATCCCGATCGAACTTTTGCAGATCCTGACATTGAATAATCAAATCTCGATCGCCAAGCAGTCTAATACGGCTGAGAAAATATTGATAAATCTGGCGACTAATAAAAACAAAGAAGTTAGACTATCTGTTTTTAAAAACTCTAATATTACGATGACGGTGCTAAAAATCTTGAGCGAGGATGAAGATCGCCAAATTCGTAGGGTATTCAAAACACATCCGAACAATTGTAGTCGCTGGTGAAAAAAGAGAAATTCTTGATTGGTTTCATTTGATGGAAAATCTTCACAAAATTGCGGAAAGTGCGTTGGGGTAGCCTCTCCAAGGGAGAATCTTGGGGTTTCCCCAAGTGCAGCACCTTTTCAAGACAGGTGGATCTAATCAAAGATTGTTTGCTGCGAGAAATTTACTATGGCATGGAAAAATTGATGAAACTATTCTATTATTTAGCGATTGCGAACTCAAGCAAGCTGAGAATTTTTGTGCTTATTTAGAAAAACATCGTCATCGGATAATTAATTATTATTATTTTCAGACCGAGGAAATTTGTTCAATTGGGTCTGGAGCAATTGAATCTACTACTGCGTTGATTGTCTATCATCCGACGGCTAAGTATTTTAGTGCTTAGGATTCGTAACAGCGGCTGGGCTTAGTATAAAATGAGCTATCCCGTCGAGTATAAACCATCATCACTTGAAGATCTCAAACAACTTAATCGCCAAATTCAACTTCAAATACATCCGGCTCATACTCTTCTACAATCGTACCAACTTGACCGTGAATTAAACTTAATTCTGGTAAATCTTCCAGTAGTGCCACAATATCTAATAACTTCATAGAAATTACCTCATCCTAAAAAACAGAACAAGTAATTAAACGCAACCCGCCCCTACAGTCTTTGGTATAGAATTAGCCATTGTTGTTTGGTAATGTTGGTTTTGTTTGCTTCTATCCAGTGCCCTCTTTTTTGAAAGGCGTGGGGAATATAGGCGACAGATTTCATGCCAACTTTTTCTAGTACCCGCTGACTACTTTTGTTCCAGAGTGCGTAGCTTGCCTCAATTTGTGTTGCATCTAATCGACTAAATCCAAATTCCAGAATAGCGATTAATGATTCTGTCATACAACCTTTGCCTTGATACTCTGGATGCGTCCAAAAGCCTAGATTCCAGACATTTGAGCGAGCAGTTTTGCAGATACCAATTCTGCCTAATAATCTATTTGAAATTAGATCGGCGATCGTAAAGCTAAAGACTTTGCCCTCATCCCAGGCGAGTAAACTCTCCCTCAATGGCTCATCCAACTCTTCGATAATTTCCGGCGGTTCCCATTGCATCCCGTCGTTAAATCCGGCAAACCTTGTTGCCGAAAAGACATGTTCAATATCCTCTACTGATGGACACCGGAGTAGGCATCTAGCTGTTTGGATCGTCAAATCTCTAGAGATAACTGGTTCCATCTTGAAGAATTTATTAGTAACTTACCTGCGGCGCGATCGCCAAATACTTGGAAATTAACAGATCTTATCATTGAGGATCGCAGCAAATTTCAACGATAAAGCCGTCAGGATCGTAACAGTAGATACCTTTGCCTGTAATCATTTGGGCGCATTATCGATCGATCCAGCAGAGCGAAACCAATTAAGTTGCCAAGTTTGGGGCTGGAGATAGATACTCCCGACACCAACCAAAAAGACCACATAGCCGATCGCTTGTACCAAATATAGCCGTTGAGCGTAACCAAACAGGGCAGAAAATACCATCCCTGGAAATTGCTCCTCTGGCATGATTTTACTAAAATTCCAGACCATTGGGCCGAGAATACAATCCCTGTCGGCAGGTTTGGCAAATCGTTCGTGGAAGAAACACATCCCTTGAGATTCGCGATTCATTTGGGCGACGGAATTAATTGCTTGGTCGAATTTCCCCAGGGAAGTGACAACTAAACCAGCAATAATTAGGAGTAATAATACTCCCATCACCATAAAGAATTTGCGAATATTGAGCCGCATTCCCCACTTGAATAACATCACCCCAATTAAGCTAGCTGTGCCGATTCCGGCGATCGCTCCTACTGCGGGTACGATCCCTTGCTGAAATTTACTGGCGATAAATAATACCGTCTCAAAGCCTTCGCGAATGATGGCAAAAAACACCAACCAAAATATGCCCCAACCTGCTTGAGTATCAGTTTTGAGTGCGCCACTTACGGCACTTTCTACTTCTTGTTTGAGACCTTTGGCATGTTTTGACATCCAGATTAGCATCCAACTGAGTAGTCCGATCGCCAATACTCCAAATACCCCTTCCATCAATGGCTCAATGGCTCCTGCATACTGTTCGTTAGCCGCGCCCAAGCTTTTGATAATCCACTCAAAGGCGACTCCAGCGATGATGCTTAGAGCAATTCCCGCGCTGATGCCGAAATAAATCCAGTTTTTGAGGTGAGTTTGTCCAGCTTTTTTGAGGTAGGCGAAGACGATACCGACTACGAGAGCGGCTTCTACTCCTTCTCGTAGAGTGATGATAAAAGTGGGTAAGGCAGAGCTAAAATCCATTGTGAGGAGTCAGGGGTGAGGGGTCAGGGGTCAGATGTGAGGGGTGAGGGGGCAGGGATGAGATGAGGGGTGAGCAATTAATTCCTCGGTGTTCCCTTCTGCGGAGGCAGACGCTACGCGAACGGCTACGCAATGCCAAAGGCAAGGCTGTCGTCAACAGGGGAACGCCTCAGTGAATCCTCAGTGCCCTCTGTGTTAAAAAACACTAATTTAGACTCACTAGAGGAAGAGAATAAACAATTAAGCCGCAGATTTAGAGATTTTTCGAGCTTCGGTTTCGATGGTTTTGATTAGCTTGGTGACTTCATCGGGGGTTTTGACGGGAGTTGCTGGAGCAATCGCCGTGGGCCATGCTTTGGTAAGATCGGCTAGGTTGGTACCGATCGCGGTTGCTGCGGCTGGGTTGTCTTTTTTTAGTTGGGGTTCGATCGCCTTATAGAGTTGGTTGGCGTAGACTACGAAACCGCGAGAGTCTTGGTATTCAACCACTTGAGTGATTTTACCATTGGCGATCGCGGCCACATATTCAGCCCCAGCAGTATCGAGTAAACCATCGATTACCTGGAGGGCAAATTGAGACGAAGTGCGCTGGGTGGCTGGCAACATCTCGATCGCGCTATCTACTGATTTCATGGAGGCGGCAAAGTTCGTATTTACTTTGGCGGTATCTTTGGCACCTGCTTTGACTAGATCGAGTAGGGAGATCAAAGGTGTTTTGAATTCGGGTACCTTGCGCTCTTTGAGTTGGTCTTCTACGTCAGCATAAATCTCTTCTACGGGGTGTCCGATGTGCGGTTCGGCTTGGGAAACCTTTTTGAGGTCGAGTAGCTCTTTGGCGACCATCAGATGCCCTTTCATCAGTCCCAATTTGACCATATAGTCTACATCTCTAGCTTCACCAGTGAGGACTATATCTTCGATCGTCACCATATCTTTGATTTGGTCGTATTGAGCTTGGTCGATGACTTTTTTCGAGACTAACTCTTCAGTTTTGGCATATGGACGACTACCTTGGATTTTGTTAGATAAAGCTGGGACTCCTAGTTTACCCTCAATTTTGTCCAATTCTGAGAGGAGAGCGTTGTTAATATTGATTTTTTTCCCATGACTGGCTCCGTGTTCGCTTGCGGCTGAACTGGTGTTGGCTGCTGGTGTTGGCGTGACTGTCTCTGGTGCCTTCATACAAGCATTGACACTAACGAGTAAAACCGCAGTAGCGATACCGTAGCCGACATAGGTTAAAAATTTCATCGATCGATTAAATAATTTATTTTAATTAGACTCTGCATATCCTACTTGTTTTGATAATTATTAGCAAGAGCTAAAACACCGAACTAAGCTTTTGCCACCACATCAAAAAAACCCATACAGCCAGATTCGGCGATGTAGTCTTGGTGGGGATGAAACATAAATTGCCCAGGATATTTGAAGCTAAATTCCAGAATATGCCGTTCGGCGGTACCCATGGTAATTACATCACTTTCGTGGCTGGGCGTAAGTGTACGCCCAGTTGGGAAGACCTGAAACATGTTAGCATGGAGGTGGAAGGTAGCCACAGAGTCGAGTTCGATCATATTTTGGACATATACACGGATTAATGTATTCTGTTGAATTGGGATCGGCTGATGCATGTAGTAGTCGGGTAAGCCATTGAAGGCGTACAACTCATTTTTGCCATCGTCGTTGAGATCGTAGCCACCCATAATCAACACCATTTCATCCGCAGGGGGGCGTGGGGTGGGTGGATCGACGATTAACATCCCATATAGCCCTTTGCCGATATGTCTGGTCACAGGCTCGATATGGCAGTGATAAGGGTAGATGCCAAATGCGTCGGCATCAAATTCGTAGATAAATACTCGATCGTTCTTGACGGGCTTGATTCCATCCATCGCGGCGGGATGAGTACCATGGAAATGGAGCGTATGAGCATGTCCCGCATGATTGGAAAAAATGACCCGAATTCGATCGCCCTGAGTGGCTCGGAGAGTCGGTGCGGGGACTTGCCCGTTGAGATTCCAGACGACATAACTAGTGGATGAATTGAGTTGAACGCTGGCTGTGCCTGCCTCGATCCGGTATTCTCGGACGGTGCGACCTTTTTCTTGGGTTACAGTACCGTAATCGAAATTTCTCAGATATTTGGCGGGATTAAATCCGCTCTGAGCCATTGCCGCACTCATTTCTGGCATCGGTGGCGGTTTGACGATCGATCTACCTCGATCGCTCAGATAATTCAGTCCATAGGCGGTACCGATCGCCCCCACTCCACCCCCAATTCCCCATTGAATTATCCTCCGCCTAGACCATCGACTAGCTCCATCGTTAACTTGTTTGGGCATGAAAATAAAGTTGACAATTTATAGCAGTTATTTTAGATTATAGCAATCGCTAGGGTCATTAGGATATCTAGACTATATAGCAACCGCCAGGGCGGTTAGGACAGATGTAGATGCTTCCGCTCTGGCGGAGGCTACGCCAACATCAGTGCATCAGCTTTCCCAACCTGACACTTCGGCTACGCTCAGTGCACGCCCCTGTCCCCTCACCCCTGACCCCTACTATAATATTGCAATACCCCCGACCTCTGGAAAGAAGTCGGGGGTATGTCCTAAAAAGTGTGGGCAATTGCACAACAGATTATTTCAAAAATTGGACGCTTAAATTAGGCTGTTTCTAAAGGAGCCATTGTCAATCCGGCACGGCGGAGCTGTTGATGATAGAGTTCGGCTTGTTCTTGAGGGCCTACCCAAACTGTCGCGGCTCCGTCAAAATGGACTTGGTTGGTCAATTCCCAAGCTCGATCGCTAGTAAGTCCTGGAACATATGTGATGAGACAAGTATGAACGTGTTCAAAGGTATTAAAATCATCATCCAAGACGATGATTTTAAAGTTCGGATAGGGCTTTTGAATTGTTTGACTGGATCTTTCAGTCGTAAAAACCATATTGATCAGGGGTGAGGGGTGAGGGGTGAGGGGTGAGGGGTC
>JANMEL010000062.1:0-4882 GCA_031376885.1 Chamaesiphon sp. OTE_70b_metabat_96
CTCTATGGCTCAACCTCTCAAACATTAGCCAACTCTTCCTAAATTTTTACTGTCTTCATTTTCACTTTTACAGAGATTGGGCTGATGCCGTTGGCAAAGCCTCTCGTAAGAAAATCGATTGATTCATGTCGATCGATCGATCGATTCATGCCGATCGCTCCTTGTATCTCCCTAAAATACAAGGAGCGAAGTCCATATTTGTACCATTAAATCGGAAGCGAACCAGCCCAAACCCACCAGCAACTATCGATTATCGTGAGGGCATCATCAAAAAAATTTGAATTTGGAATTGCTGGTTTGAGTCACTTCGCGCGGGTTGAGCTGCTGAACAACCCACAAACAGGATACATCGGCAATTAAATGATGGGCATCGAGATGGTAAGTGCGATCGCGGGCATCATATCTAGCTCTCGATTTCATCATCTGATGGGTTGTATAGCCCCAGCAATGGAGCATTTCGGCATCGGGGTCAATTTGTACCGCGAGGAAGTAATCGCTTGCCCAGGTGGGGATATCGACCCATTCTTGAGGGATAACTAGTTCGCTGCGATCGATCGTTTTGGATGGCAACAGCACGATCCGTTTTCCATTCAATTCTAACACGCTCCCATTGACAAATTGCCAAGTATCTGAGTCTGGCGATCTGCGAATCTGCGGAAAGTCTACCGCTAAGTCTGCGGCGATCGTTTGGCTGGCAATTTGGTTGAGGTAAGAATTCCACCTCGCTTCAATAGTTCGATTAGCCTGTGCTTGTTGCCAAGCTCGATCGCTCATCGGCGCAGGAATGGGTAGGGCAAGTTGGGTAATCGGGATAAGTTCGAGTGTCATGATTTTTCGGGGCTTTGGGGTCAGATCCCCGACTTCTCCGAGATGTCGGGGATCTGCGGTGATTCTAATTATCGAAATTGACCTCCAGACGAATATTTTCTGCTTCATAAAAACTCTCCACTCTTCGATCTGGATGGCTTGGATCGATCGACCCCATAGTCAAGTCACTACTTGTTTGCGGCTCGGCTTTTTGCTAATACCACAAACTGATTCTTTCCCCCAGACAGTTGTTCTCCACTGTCCATTCCATTCTCCACCAACTGCGGCAGCGGCTACAGGACATTTAACTTGAGCATCTTCATTATTCCAGATCGGGCCAGCTTTGACATCTTTGGCAGATACTGGAGTAGCACCAAGCATCACAGCAGTACCGATTGTTGTAATACTGAAACCGAGTAAAGCAAGATTGAAGTCCATGGTGGAATATTCCTGTGAGTGAGTCGATTGAAGCTCGTGTCAGGAATTTTGGATTATGCACTCAGTGGCAATTTTTCAATTTGGATGGGTGTTGGCTTGGTGTGGAGTCAAAATCCCCTCCAATTTACGTGCGGATGTCTAGAGTGCGTTGTAGACTATAATGGATGCGAGATTCAGTACCGACTCTCCCAGGAGAGGCTACGCCAACGAAACTATGCCGGAGCAACCATCTCAAGTAGTTAAAATTGCCATCGTTGGGGATGTTCACGATCAGTGGGACAAAGATGACGCGATCGCCCTCGACCATTTGGGTGTAGATTTGGTGTTATTCGTGGGCGATTTTGGCAACGAGTCGATCGAGGTAGTCGCCCGCATTGCCAGTCTAGACATCCCCAAAGCCGCGATCTTTGGCAATCATGACGCTTGGTATACTGCCAGCGATTGGGGTCGCAGCAAGCGCACTTACGACCCCAAAGTAGAAGATCGCGTCCAACAGCAAATCGATTTATTAGGTGCGAGTCATGTCGGTTATGGCAAATTAGATTTACCCCAATTCAATCTGTCGATCGTCGGGAGTCGTCCATTTAGCTGGGGTGGCCCCAGTTGGAAGTATAGTGATTTTTATGAAGAGCGATATGGGGTCGATAGTTTTGCCGCTTCGACGCAGCGGATTGTCGAGATGGGCAATAGTGCCACCTGCGATCATCTAATTATGATCGGTCATAATGGCCCTACCGGACTAGGTGAAGAGCCGGAATCTATCTGTGGTAAGGATTGGGGTGAAGCAATTGGCGGGGATTATGGAGATCCAGACTTGGAAAATGCGATCGAAATCCTCCAAGCTGCGGGTAAATCTATTCCCCTCGTTACTTTTGGGCATATGCACCACAAGCTCAGACATACCAAGGAACGTTTGCGCCAACCGATCGTCATTCATCCTAATGGTACGATTTATCTCAACGCCGCTCGATGTCCGCGTGTCTTCTCGACGATCGAACGCACTGTCCGCAATTTCTCTGTAGTCACTCTCCTAGATGGTAAAGTATCCGAGGCTGGTCTAGTCTGGATGACCGAAGACCACCAAGTTGGCCTACAAGAAACCTATTATCTAGGGGATAGGGGATAGGGAATAGGGAATAGGGAATAGGGAAAATTAATTCGCGCTAGTCCCCTACCACCCTACCACCCTACCACCCTATCCCCTATCCCCTATCCCCTATCCCCTATCCCCTATCCCATGCGTAACCTCAGAAAATTTCAAATCCTGGGTCAACCAGTGCATCTATCTCCCGACTATCTCCAGTGGACGATCGATCGTCTGGAGCGGGGGATTGGTACCCGTGTGGTGACAATGAATGCTGAAATCGTCATGGAGGCAAATCGACAACCCCAGCTAGCCGAGATCCTTGAAGGTGCAGACTTGGTAACACCAGATGGAGCGGGATTAGTACTTGCCCTAAAACTGCATGGCATCGAACAAACACGCTGTGCGGGGATTGAATTGGGGGAAGCTTTGTTAGAAATAGCCGCAACTGCGAACTATCCGGTCTTTTTCTATGGGGGAAAACCTGCGATCGTCACCAAAGCTGCTGAAAAAATGCAAGCCAGACTGCCCAATCTAGATATCGTCGGGATCTTTAATGGCTATATCGATAGTGAAGAGCAAATGGTCCTCAAACTACAACTATCGATCGCTAAACCGAAAATCATCCTAGTAGCCTTGGGAGTCCCTCGTCAAGAGATTTGGATCCAGGAAAACTTTCACCTGTGTCCTGAAGCGATCTGGGTCGGTGTGGGTGGTAGTTTTGATGTCTGGTCTGGAGTCAAACAGCGAGCACCAAAATTGTTTCGCAAATTGAATCTAGAATGGCTCTATCGTTTTGGTCAAGAACCTAGTCGCTGGCGAAGAATGCTTGCCCTGCCACAATTTGCGTTTCTTGCACTGGGCGAAAGAATCCGACAGGGCAAACTTACAGCTCATCAAACGAACGTAAGCTAGAAAATCAGCAACCTGGAACTTCGCTCCGTTCCTAGTTTCTAGTCTCTAAATCCAGCCCGTTTAGTTATCGTAGATCAAACATTCAGGAGCTTCAGGATTGTCCGAACAGTGGCGTTCTAGTGAGCTTTTGGGCTTGGTAGCACTCCGATGTCCAGCTTCTTGCTGAAGTTCTTCCAATGTGTCCATTGCGACAATGTACTCAGGAGAACTTTTACCGTGCTTTTCACCAGCTTCGTGAGCTTCGGCGCGGGCTTGTTCAATGCGATCTTCGATGGTCATGGTGTTTGGTTGTGAATTGGACATAATTTCTAGATATGGATTACAACAATCGAGAACCGTCTTCTGTCCTATTGTATCCATCCTCTAGTGAAAAATAGTATATCAAATGTATTGGTTCCCACACATTTGGTGATAACCGCAACTGGCAGTTCGATCGCACTATACTATATTGTCGTTGATATTTTTGTCAAAGATTTTACCGAATTGACCTAAATTTACTGTCGATCGCAAATATTTTAGGTGCAAGTGTCTAGAGAGAGTGTTAAAATTACCGTGGAAAAATAGAACTCGTTGGGAGTCTACTGCAATCGTTTCTGCCACCTTGACACTTGAGTCCACAATCTCATCGCCATCAGAAAATAATCGTCTTCGACTATTTTCTGGTACGGCCAATATCCCCCTATCTCAGGAGATTGCCCGTTATCTGGGTATGGATTTAGGGCCGATGATCTACAAGCGATTTGCTGATGGGGAGGTCTATATCCAGATCCAGGAATCTATTCGGGGTTCTGATGTCTACTTGATCCAACCCACCTGTCATCCAGTTAATGATAACTTGATGGAATTATTCATCATGATCGATGCTTGTCGGCGGGCCTCCGCAAGGCAAATTACCGCCGTAATGCCTTACTATGGCTATGCTCGCGCCGATCGCAAAACTGCTGGCAGAGAATCAATTACTGCCAAATTGGTCGCCAATCAAATCGTCACCGCTGGAGCCAATCGAGTTCTAGCTATGGACTTGCATTCGGCTCAAATCCAAGGCTATTTCGATATTCCCCTAGATCATGTCTATGGTTCCCCAGTAATTATCGACTATATCCTCAAAAAAGAACTAAGTGATATTGTCGTAGTCTCCCCCGATGTGGGCGGTGTCGCTCGTGCTCGCGCCTTCGCCAAGAAACTCGGCGACGCACCACTAGCCATCATCGACAAACGCCGTCAAGCACATAATGTGGCGGAAGTAATGAATGTGATCGGCGATGTGGCGGGCAAAACAGCGATCCTTGTCGATGACATGATCGACACTGGCGGCACGATTTCCGAAGGTGCCAAATTACTTCGCAAACAAGGAGCGCGTCAAGTTTATGCTTGTGCAATCCATGCTGTATTTTCACCCCCAGCCGTAGAACGTTTATCCAGTGGCTTGTTTGAAGAGGTGATCGTTACCAATACCATCCCTATTGCCGAAGATAAACAGTTTCCCCAATTGAAAGTACTCTCAGTCGCTAACCTTTTGGGTGAGACAATCTGGCGGGTACATGAGGATAATTCTGTGAGTAGTATGTTCCGGTGAGGGGTCAGGGGTCAGGGGTCAGGGGTCAGGGGTCAGGTGTGAGGGGTCAGGTGTGAGGGGTC
>JANMEL010000086.1:0-14970 GCA_031376885.1 Chamaesiphon sp. OTE_70b_metabat_96
CAAACTTCGCCAATTTCTGTGACAATATTAGCTAAATCTTCGCGTTGTGAAGGTGAGTTAAAACGGGAATCTTGATTTACATCTAGGTAGGTGAGCGCATTGACAACTACTGATTCATTAGCATCAAACTGACGATCGCCATCTTTATCCCAATAAGAATATGCTTTGCCAGTTTGCTTGCCAAGTCGGAGATCGTCTTCGCTACTATAATGACTATCGACATTGAGGTCGATAAAATCGATCGTAGTGCCATTAACATTTACGCCATTAAAATTGACAGAAGTAACGCTATTAGCTGAATTAACTAATACATCACGATAAGCTGGGCCAATTCCAGTGAGGTTAAATTTACCATCATTATTGATGTCTATATAACCGATAGTGGTGGCACTAACACTATTTAATGCAGAATCAGTTAGTTTGCGGATAATTCCTTCTCGGCTAATAATTGCGGCATCACCGTTGTTGTAGATACCATCATTATTTTTGTCGAGGAACTTACCAAAGCTAGCATTTGCAACCTTAAACTCTGTAGCAGCATCAAATTTACCATTCAGACTTATATCTAGATAGGAGAAAGAAGAAGTAACTTCACCATCTTTATTTTTGACATTTTGCTTGAGAATCAACCCAGTAGTCTCAATTTCAGTACCATCTTTAATCGCATTGCCATTGGTGTCTAGTAACCACGATTGTTTCCCATCACCATTGATATCAAAGAAAGAGACAGAAGGAGCGCGTACATTGACGATCGCATCAGGAACATTTACTCCATCCCAAGTACCATTATTATTCAAGTCTAAATAAAACTCATTACCATTTTGAGTGTTATTATCATTTGCGTCGCGCAGTGCTTCTCCACCCGTGTTAAATTCCTCATCGCCATTGAGATCGAGATAAAAGAATTTCTGTTCACCTTCAGTTTCATTTTGCAGAATTCGCAGATCTGCAGTAATAGATTTGACTGGATCGATTAGTTTAACAGGGTCGCCATTTTTATCTTTTACTACAGCACCATTAGTGTCTGTTTTGAAGACATCTTGCTCGCCATTTTTTTGGTATGCTGGCTCAAATTTAGTATCTCCCGACCAATTCAAGAATAGATGTTCGACTTCTTGAACGCTGTAAGTGATAATACTTGGATCGGGACGATCGTTAGTAGTAACTATTGAGATTTGTTGACCATCATTATTGATATCCAGGAAAGTAGTCAAGGCTTTGGCATCAACTTCAATTGGTTTATAGGCAGATGTCACAAATACTTCGCGATTGGGTTTAATCGTGCCAGTGGGATTAGTAATTGTGGCTTCACCAGTATCCCAAATCCCATTTTTATTGGTATCAGTAAATGGTTCGAGATCTAGTTTGCCATTATTATTAGCATCCCGATAAGCGATACCGCGACCGCGAACAAATACACCTTCGCCGCTAGTAATAGTATCGCCTTTAATCTTGCCGATACCGTATTTTGTAGACTGATCGGCGGTTAGTTCTTCGTTATCTGTATATTGGTTATCACCATTTTGGTCGAAATAATATGCGGTGGTAAATTTTGGTGCGCTGGTAGCACTAGCAGCAGCGGATTTGGGCTTGAGTTTAGGCTTGGAAACGATCGTAAATTCTTTGACTTTAGGGGCATTAGGATCTGTTTTATCGATCCATTTAGCCGCAGTTGTACTTAGTTCATCGGCATCGAGAATGTTATTGCGGTTGCCATCAAAGTAGTAGGTGGCCGTAGTTACTGCGGGAGTTGTGCCTACGGCAGGAGAGACGGGAATCGTCCGATAAACTCCTTTACCAACGATTAACCCTGGCTCATCAAAAACTTTATTACCATTCCAATCAATTGCTTTATATACAGGAGGTATTTTACTCGCATCGGGATTATCTAAGGATGGTAATGCATATTTATCTTTACCCAACCAATCGACCTCAGTAAACACTTCTTGAATATTCACATTCGTGGTTTTAGGTTTACCAGCATTAGGCCCAGTTGTAGCGAGATCTGGCTTGCTATCTTGATTTAGATCGACAGGATTGATGTTAACAGTTGGCTTGCCATCAAATTTACCATTACGATTGACATCAAAGTATTTGAAAGTACTAGTATTGTCAGGGTCGGCAAAGCGAAGGATTGCTTCAGCAACAATCTCGGTGGGATTTTCAACGCTATTTTCGACCTTGGCAGAAATAAATCCTAGTTGACCTCCTGCGCTAAAATCTTCTGTCAAACCACCACTAACGGCAAACCGAATGCCACTATCGCCAGTATGAATGTAGAATCCATAATCTTTGTTAATCCCAAAAACGAGGGTAAGATCGTATTCTAAGTTAGCTTCAATCCCACCTTTGGCACTTCCCTTGAATATGCCGATCTCACCAGCCACACTTTCGGGTAATTTCCACTCTTTGGTAAATTTCTGACCGAGATTAATGGTGAAGGATACGCCATTTTTGTCCATTTCTACCGCGACTTCAGGGTTAGAAAAGATTGGGATATCGCCAATTTTGGTACTAGCGGCAAATTGATTGAGATATTTCTCGATCGCGAGTTCGATCTTTTTCGCGGTAGGGATTGACTCAGATTCTAGAGCTGCTTCAGTGGCTTGCTTGATGGTATCGATGACTTTGCTCATGGTGTCATCGTTACCGAGTTTACCAACGATCGGTAATTCAAAATTATTGATGGATTCTTTGAAGGTATCGAGGCTATCACCAAAGCCGACTTTAACAGTTTTGACATCAATGATGCGATCGATAATCCCGATCGACCGATCCGCAACTACCAAGGATGCATAATTCGGATCGCCAGTGACGAGATCGTATTTAATCGAACCATCACGCAAGACTCGATCGACTAAATTATTATCGATCGCCGAGATTGCCACAGTTTGGGGAACATACCAATTGCTGGCATCAAAACTAAGACTATAGAATCCTTTCGCGCCTGCTGGGGGCAGATAATCGAGTTGGGTTTCACTAATTTTGGCAAACCGTAATTCGTAGGGTGTATTCCCTGTCAAATTAGTAACAGTTGTCTTGAAGATTTCTTTATTCGCCTTAGTTACTCCCCCACTAGTGAGATTAACTAGTTCAAATGTCTGATACTGATTCCAATTATTCGCGGTAAAAGTTAATTGATTGCCATCGGCGAGGGAGCCGATCGTAACATCAGTAGTTGGTTGACGGAACAGTCGTACTTCTAATGTGCCAGTAGTTTTATCTACACTGAGGTTGCTCAGTTGTGCTTCCAATAAGGGTGGATTGATATTGGTGATACTGAGTTGATTATCGGGCGTGAGATAGACAGTGACAGGGCTACCAGGTTCACTGAGCAGGGAAACTTGGAACTCAGTGTTCGCCCCTTCTTGAACGATCGGGCGTTCCCCTGTCTGAATAATCCGCAATCCGGCAGCATCATTATCGGCGATTTCCAGGGTCGATTGACTCTTGTCGCTGAGAGTATAGCCGTCACCTGCTAATAATTTGACGGTGATGTTTTCGGCATTGAGACTAGCTTTACCACCCAAGGCGATTGCGTTGAGATTGGCGTTATCTAATAATGTGACATTGACAGTGGCACCAGTATTGTTAATTGTGGTACTGTTATCCTCAACTGTCGCCTTGACACCGCCGCCCAAGTCTAAGACACTGCCCTTGACTAAGTTAAAGTCACCTAAACCGAGTGTGACTTGCTCTACTTGGTCATTGCCCAGGGTATTGAATCGATCTGCGCCAATAATTCCCTTGCTGATAATAGTATTACCATTTGCACTCACCGCCGACCAAGACAATTTGGCTTGCGCGCCACCAGTTGCTTCATAGTAATCCATTTCGATCGCGTACGACTGTCCGGCTGTCAATTGAATCGTGGTAGAAGTGCGCTCGGTGAAAACATCAGTCAAGTTATTAATGATGGTTGCGCCACCGACAGTGAGTTTGACACCATCATCGGTATTGCCGTAAAAGGTATAAGTCCCCGTCTGTGGAGCCTTGATAAATCCTTTCCACCGTACACTAAAGTTATCGGTGTTAATCCCCGCTGCTGGCGCACCAGCCAGCCAATCAAAGTCAACTTTCGCATCGGTGCGAGTGAGTACAGGTGTGCCCGCGAAGTTATTTTTACCATTGAAGTATTGAGCTACCAGCCCCGAAACATTTGGTACGGTACTTTGAATTTTTAATGGTGCCGATTGCAAACCAGTAGTGGTGGAATTGTCAAGCACTAAACTGCCGCTGAGACGTTGAATCGAGATTTGCGGCGCACTATTGGCGGTAATTTCGACATACTTGAGCTGTGTTTCAGGATCGGTGATGACACCAGTTGCGCCATCGAGGATGATTTTGCCTACCATGCCTCGATCGCTGTCAGACTTACCAAAAGTCATCACGGTACCATCATAGATTCGCACTTTATCGGCGATTTTCAATCCGAGTTGCTTGGTGGTGCTGTCGAAGCTGGTAACTTGGAAATCAACACCTTCGCTGATAAAGTCATCGATCGGCACCACTAATAAGTTAGACTGAAGCTCACCAGGGGCAACGCGCACCACGCCAGTATTTGCCACATATTGGAAATCCTGACCGTTTTTGGCTGTGCCGCCGACGATTTGATAGTTGACTTTTACGCCTGTATTGCCAATAGTGGCATCGGCGAGGTTGGTGAGGGCCACGGTGAAATAGCTAGGACTCTGACCCTCTAAGGCTTTTGGCCCTGCGGCGATCGACACCAACGGTAGATCGTTGTCACGGATTTCCACATCAAAGGCAGCTTTGACGTTGGTAGGATTGGCATCGCGGAAGGTTTTGGTGAGGTTGGAAGTCGGGAACTCGATCGTACTATAAGCTGGATCGTTACCGTCGATCGTCCAGGCGATAATGTCTTGAGTAGTACTGGCTTTATCTGCTACTGCTGCGCCATTGGTGGCGACTAAGCCCAGGTAAGCCGCGCTCACGGCACCCAGATCGGTTCGCAATCCATCGTAGGTTAGTTGGGGATTACCAGGGCGATTGAGATCGTCGCCTAGTCGAACTTCTAGGCGATCGCTATTACCGTCATAGCTCACCCAGGCACTCCAAGCTTGATTATTATTAAAGTTCTTGTCAGTGGTGGCACCGAGGTTATCGATACCTGTGGCTGAGATTAGGCGGGTGGCTTTGACTACTCCATTGACTTCAACGACGATTTGATTGTTGATATTGTCAGTGCTAGGTATGAACCGAACTTTGACATTTTTGGTACCAGCTAGATCGCTGCCAATTTGTAAACCGATCCCCTGAGAATTTCCGCTCGGATCGTTGCTGACAAACCGGAAGAAAGTTTCAAAGGCTTCATTTTTGAGTAGGGATGCAGATGGAGCATTATAGAAAGCCGCACCACTACTATCGGCTGTGTCAGTTAAGCGTAATACTTTGGTTTCGAGGCGCAATCCTTGTTTTGCGTTATTCTGGAGTGCTAATTCGGATAGATCGCGGAAGTCTTTGTAACCGATCGTCCGCTCGACTTGGAGGTTGAGAATGGTTTGCTGGGTACCTTCAACGACATTATCATCGATCGCATTCGCCCGAATTGTTTGTTCTTGATCCCAATTTTTAGCATTGAAAGTGAGGGTACTTGCTGCACCAGCTTTACCATTATTGAGTTGCAATTGTTCGGTAATCGGGCTGACAATTAGCCGCACTGATTCTGTCGCTGCGGTGGGTTGGGTTTTGAGCTTGAGCGCGAAGCCATCAGTCACACCTTCGAGCAGATTTGCGCGATCGCCTACGTTACCATTTGCTAATACCGCCGCTGTATCATTGTCGGTATTGGTAAAGGTCATCCGAGGTAATTTCAAGCCGTTGTAACTAGGATCTAGTTTGCTAGCTACGGAGCTGAGGATTTGGAATTTGACATCACCATCATCGATCGGATCGTTTTGAGAGACGACGGTTACCGATTGAGCAATATGCCAATTCTCTGGGGTAAATCGGACTGTGACGGTTTCGGCGACGGTATTGGCACTGGTGGCATTTCCTGATTTTAGCTGACCTTCACGGCTATTGTTGGTGGCAAGGGTGACAGTAACTAAGCCTTTGGGTCGAGTATTTAATTTGACGGTGAAGGTTTGGTTACTACCATTTTCACTCAGGTTAGGTTGAATATTATTAGCGGTGCTAATTAGTTGACCTTGACTGTTGGTAATTGATACACCTGAGATATCATCATCGATGATTATCGCTTTGACGTTGTTGGAATTATCGGCTTTGACTTGATAGTTATCGCCGCCAAAGACCAAGAATTGAACTTCTTGGGTACCATTAGCTTTGTTATCATTGGTGGGTGCAAATTTAACGATCGTACTGGTTTCACCTGGGCGGATTTCGGCAGGGCGAGAATTAGTCAGATCGGTGGTATTGGCAAGGTAGGTATAATCACCATTTACTTTGCCCAAGAATAGATCTGTTTTGTTATCCCCATTCAGATCGGCAAATGCTGGGGCGATGCTGGAAGCTGTGAGATTTACGAACGGATTATTTACAGATGATTGTTGTTGGAATAGTGGCACAGTTGCGGTGCCAATATTTTCAAAATAATTGGTTTGAGTACTATTTGCAGCTTTGACTACCAAGTCTAGATCGCCATCGAGATCGATATCGGCAAAGCTAGCCAGGGGGTTATTGATGCCTTTGACTCCAGCTAAGGGATTACTGCCGATCGCGGATTTGGTAAATACGGGATTGGTAATTTGACCATTGGTGCCGATTTGGGATTCATTGATATAATAATTTAGCCCAGTTGTACCAGCTCCCACAATCAAATCTTGTTTGCCATCACCATTGAGATCGGCAAAAGTGGGGGCGATCGATATACTGCTAGCAAACTGGAAGTTAACACCATTAAAGGGGTTATTAATGGTCGAGTCAGCACTGAAATTAGCAACGGTTTTGTCACCAATATTGCGATAGAGTTTGATGGTGCCATTATTCGCACCGACAACTAGATCTAGATCCCCATCGAGGTCGATATCGGTGAGCGTTGGGGCACTATTATAACCCGATTGAATGTTCTTGAGCGGATTAGCGATCGTCCCATCGAAACTTAGGCTAGAGCCGACAGAATTATTTTGAGCAAATCCTAAACTACCATCGACATTACCAAATACTAGATCGGCTTTCCCATCGTTATTCAAATCCCCTAGAGCAAACCGATTATAAATATCGGTCGATTGGATCGTGCCTTGAATTTCAAACGGTAAGTTTTGAGGGGCTAAAATTTCGCTATTGGTAATACCCAAATTGACTTTAACCCAAGGTAATGCTGTGCCGATCGCATTTTGAGCGATCTCGGTACCTTGATTGAGTTTAACTTGGAGTGCGACACCAGTTGCCGCATTGGTGAGTTTGGCATCAGCTAGCAGCTCAACTTCTACCTCACCAAATCGCAACAGCGCACCCTTGGTGAGGCTATAGGTAGCGGGAGTTGTGCCTAGAGTGCGATCGAGCTTGACGGTAATTTCACCGTTATTCAGAGCCGATAAAGCCACGATCGGGAAATCAACTACCCGATCCAATCTTAATTCAACTTGCCCTGTGGGTGTACCCGATCCTGTCGTACCGATCGATAAACCGTTGCCACTTATCAATTCAACTGAAACATTCGATCCGGCACCATTGGTAATCTTTGCATCGGCTAAGACTTTGGCGGTGGTGTTGCCAAAGGTCAAAATCGTGCCTGCTGTGAGCGAGTAAGAGGGGAAAGTGACATCCGCGCTGGCTGTTTGTTCGACTCGCAAACCAACTGTACTATTGCTACTATCAAAAGATTTAGTAACAGCTAAAGCTAAACTTTCAGCCACTCGCGATTGTTCAAAGGTGAAACTACCTACGGCATCTTTGGCGATCTCAGTTCCTTGTTTCAGCACAACATCCACAGTAATAGTGCCAAGATTAGAAACCTTAACATCATTTACCACTTCTACTTGAGTACCGTTGAAACTCAATCGAGTACCCTTCGTCAGAATATGGGTAATCTCCGAGGTTGCAGTAGGTAAATCGAGTTGAATTCCCACCTTACCATCAGCATAGGCTTCAGTGCTCTTAATTGCTTGGGTAAAAATAGTTTTGTCGAGGGCACTAATACTGACATTGGGTAAGGTATTATCTAGAACTGAATCGGTCGTTATACTAGCTAAATTTCGCTCATTATCAGTATTAGTCACCAGCACAATCGCTGTGGCTGATTTGTAGAATGTATCGCCCTCAGTACCATTAATCCTGACAGTATAGCTGACATTCCCATCAAAAATATTGTCATCAATACCTGTAGCTGTGACGACTTGATATTTATCCCAATTCTCAGGGGTGAAGTCGAGAGTGGTTTTATCAAAGCTAGTTTCAGTCGCGTCAATAGTTTGCAGGGATAAGGTAACGTTTGCGGTGGGTTTGGTAGATAACCGGACACCAAAACTTACTTGAGAGCCATTTTCACTAGTATTAATCCGATTCAAGTTTTGAGTAAAGATCGGCTGTGGCGTAGTGGTATTTAATAAAACACTGCTAGTGGTGCCACTGGTGACGATCGCATCTAAATTTCTATCCCCATTGACATCTACAAAGTTAATTTGTCCATTAGCTGCTACTGTTTGGGTTTTGAATGGATTGGTATCACTCTCAGTATTGGCGACAAAACTCGGCGATTTACCAATCTCAGTCACATTTTGAAAATAGGCGATCGTGCCATCAGCTTTGACACTAAAAGCATCAAGATCGGCATCACGATCGATATCTGCAAAAGCTAAATTACTCCCAGCTTGAAGGGTAATATCTTTGAATGAATTAGTGGCAGGATTTGGAGCCGCAAAAGTAGCGGCACCAGTATTTTCATAGTAGTCAATTTTTCCATCGAGACGAGTTACTACCGCATCCAGATCTAGATCGACATCTAAATCGACGAGGTTGATTTTCGCACCAGTACCTAAATTGAGATCTTTAAACGGATTTGCAACATCATCGCGCTGAAAGTTGGGTGTATTTTTGAGTTCGCTATTGTCAATATTTTTATAATAAATTACCGAGCCATCAGATTGTACAGCTAGAGCATCAGCATCGCCATCGACAAACACTCGTTGGAGATTGTCACCAGTGCCCACATCAACAATCCCGTTACTATCGCGATCGAGATCGGCGAAAACTACTTGAGTTCCTTCGATCGAACTTAACGGATTCTTAGCAGCATTCTCACTAAATTGAGGGCTATTTTTCTTGGTACTAGAATCGGTATTCCCGTAGAAACGTACCTTATTTTGAGCATCAATTCCAAAGGCATCAAAATCGCCATCGCGATCGAGATCGGCAAAGCTAATATTCTGAGCATCGATCGCACTTAAAGGATTAGTTGTCGCAGTGGTAAATTCTTTAAACTCATCAGCATAACTAACACTCTTAATCTCAATTCCCGCCTCTTCATTATCCACCAAAGACATATTAACCGTGGTTTGGCTGGCAATTGGTGTCACCACATAGCGCGTTTTATCTGGCTCTAAAAGTTTAACCTGAATACTTTCAGTACCTTCAGCAACTAGATCGTCGATCGCCTTTACCTGAAGATTGAAAATGCGCTCACCTTCAGGGATAGTTACACTAATCTTGGTGACAGCTTTCGATCCTAGTTTCCAGTCAGCTAATTGTAATAATGTTGCGCCATTATTCGCGCTTACATCCAACCGATAATATTTATAAGCAGTGTTATTGCTAAAGCTAAAATCAGCAGTCTTACCGCGACTATCAAAACTATAGCCACTCCGACTATCAATTTGAACAAAGTTTACACCATCATTAGAACCCAACACCCGCCAATCTCTAGGATCGCGATTTGGTTCATCATTTGCGGATGTCAAGCTATATCGATCGATGATGACACTTTCATTATTATTGAATTGATATTGCAGCCATCCCTTATCCTGAAATGTCAGCCATTTAGTACTTGCATTACCATCAAAAGCCTGTTCGATCCGTTCGCCAACAGGTGAATCAATATTGGAAGATGTTGGTGTTCCAGCCTTCAAATCTGGCGTGCTACTAGTAAAATTATCAGCTTTAATTGTATAATCTTCACCTAGTATCGCACTACCCGATCCTGTCACTTCCAAATCGAGTTTTAGTCCACCAATTGGAGCCGGATCGCTGAGACGGATGATGATATTTGCAGGGAAATCACCGCCATCTTCAACTAAGCGATCGGTTACTTGTAAACTAACTTGTGGAACAACAGACTTTTGGCCGAACAAGGGGGATTCTGCTAATAGTAAATAATCTTCACGCGGCGTGCCTAACTGTAAATTAAAAGTAGGGTTTGTGTTGAGATATCCACCAGTAAGAGTAGAAGTTAAATTAAAATTCGTACCAGTTAAATTATTGAGCGTTAACGCCTTCGTTGTTTCCCAATTGTCCTTATTCCAAGTTAAAGTTTGACCGGATACTGTTAATGAAGTCGAGGTTAATGGTTGACTAGATGGACGCAGATAGATTGTCGCTTGTCGATCGGTAGGCTGAATCTTATCGAAGCTAGTATAAGTACCGTCGCGGAATGCTCCAATCAGGCGATTATTCGCACCCAAGACAAAGAATCCAGCTTTGTAGCGCGTACTATCTTGAATGAAGATATCTTGATTGAGAGTAGAGACGATCGCACCATTTATATCGCGCAATGCATATTTCGACAAATCTTTATTCTTGTTAGCTGAATCGTCTAGTGCAGTAGGTTTGATATCAGCATTATAAGGAATAATTTCAACTGAGATTTTTTCATTCCCTTCGACGATCGCATCAGAAACAGCCCCAAAATAGATCCGTGCAGTTGTTTCTCCTTTGGGAATTACTACCCCGTCAAAACGACTAAAAGGATTAGTGCTACTAACCTGAAACTGAGAATTGTAATAGTCAAAAGCTCCTGGTACGGTACTACTATTACCTGCTGTAAATGGCAACCGCGTTGCAGTACCACCAGTGATATTATATCGTACCCACAGACCATTATCTTGCGAGACTTTTAATGAATTACCATTAATATCGGTAGATTGAATTTCGATATATCCCAATTGCGGCGAAGGATTCTTGACAAAATCTACACTAGCGCGAAGATTTTCTTGTCCGACAATTTTGTTATCTAAAAACTTCTTACCATCACTATCTGTTCCCGACCACCGCAAATGAAGTTCGGCTTTAACCTGGTTCTCATAGTAATCTAAAGAAACAGGATAAAGATTGCCCTTTTCCATCGCCACCGTGAGGCTACCAGAATCAGCAACTCTGCCATCATTATCCGTCCAACGATTGACAATAGTTCGGTTATTTACCGTCATTCTGAACCCATCATCAGCGTTGATATTGAATGTATAGACACCTGTTTCAGGAGCGAGAATATACCCTGTCCATCGTGCAGTAAATTTATCCGCATTTACACCTGCGCCAGGTGAACCAGCATAGTTAAAATCGAAATTAGTATCAACCCGATTTAAAACCGGAGCACCAGTAAAAGTAGGCGTATTTCCCGAATAATTATAATAACTAGCATTTAAACCTGGAATACTGGTTAATTTGCCATCATTTTGATTGGTAGAAGTATCCTTAACATTACCATCTAGTTGCCAATAACCGACTAAACCTTGTTCATCACCTTTAAAATTAGTGAGGATATTTTGCTGAATTTGTGCTTGAGTGCGGGCGATATTCCACATCCGCACTTCATCAACCATGCCGACAAAAGCTGTATTCGGATTAGCCGCCGAGCCGAACAAGAGTTTGTCCCCTTGAATTAATTGACGACCCGCGCCATTATCAAACTTAATTTGTTGTCCATTGACAAATAAGTTAAAGGTTTCGCCATCAAAACTAGTCGCAACATGGGTCCAAGTATCTAGAGCGATCTTGTCCAAACTTTCCAGGACAATTTGACCTTGAGTGCCATTCTGAATTGACGCAACGACCTTACCATCTTTATTGACCGAAATATTTAAACTGCCATTCTCAAAGCCAACTAACCGATAGCCATTAGCACTAGTATCGAGCTGATTAATCGAAGTCCAAAACTCTAGGGTAAACTGATTGTTTTGAGTCAGGTTCAAAGATGGATTAGCAGCAATTTCGACATTCTTATTTTTCTCTAATTGCAGTGCCGAACCCATACCCACAAGAGTACTCCCGTAGCCAAATCCTTCAGTTGGATTCACCACCTTAGAGATCGACAAAATCGGCTCATTATCCGCGATCGTCATCACTGCACTCGTCGGTGCCAAGCTATTTTGAATGCCATAACCAACATTAGGTACTAAACCTAATGTGAATTTTTCGGGATTTTCAAAAATATCATCATTAAATACTTCCACCCCAACATAAATTTTCTGATTACCAATACCAGCACCTTTAGAGACCATAATCTCATTAGAATCGGTATTATTCGTCAAGAAATAATTGCGTTTGTCTTCAGCATCGCCACTATATCGCCAGTAAAGTCGGTAGTCAGCATTTTTCTGTGGATTGGCGACACTCCCCCGCGTGGCTGTATTCGTTGTATCAACAACTCCAATTCCTGGCAGAGCAAATTTCAGCGTAAAATCCTGAGTAGCAGCCTTGTCAAAAGTCAGCTCAAACAGTCCATTTTTGCTCTCAGACCCCGCCTCCAACAATTTCACCCCAATTAACGGGTTATCTTCGATCGTGACAGTTTTACTATAGTTGCTGCTGCGACTATACAAATTGGAAGGTAGCAACTCGATGCTAAATTGCTCATTTGGATCGTAAATAGCATCATTGGCAATAGCTACCGTGAAAGTCTTATTTGTAGGAAAAATAGTAGCTTCGTAAACATTGTCAGCGTAGTCTAGATTTGGTGTTGCGCCATTTGGAATGCTGCGGAGAATATAGTAAACCTTAATGCCACCAGAAGGGATCGATCCAGACGACACATCGACGTTGAATGTTGCAAATCCAGATCCTTCCGTAGCCGATACCAAAGATAGCCCTAATGTAAGAGCTGCCTGGTTAAAACTGGTGATGGAATTGTCTTGGCGATTAGCAGATTCTGTTGCGATCGCAGCACCCCCAGAACTAGCCGAGTTTGAACTCGCAGATAAATTGGTAGCGGTTAGGGTG
The DNA here is from genome assembly GCA_031376885.1 of Chamaesiphon sp. OTE_70b_metabat_96. Classification (GTDB taxonomy): domain Bacteria; phylum Cyanobacteriota; class Cyanobacteriia; order Cyanobacteriales; family Chamaesiphonaceae; genus Chamaesiphon. The sequence goes on from JANMEL010000086.1 coordinate 13,132, forward strand.
CCACCATTTCTCACAAAGATTGCTCCACCGAATCCCGCGCCGACACCGCCTTGACCACCATCCGTACGTTTGTCAGTAGCAGTGTTAACACCGACGAAATTACCGCCAGATGTCCCATCGCCCGATCCAAACCCACCATTAGAGCCACCACTACCACCCCAGCCATCATTGCCTGTACCAGAAGAATCATCATCGTTACCGCCACCACCACCGCCACCGCCGCCACCGCCGTAGCCACCAGCACCACCAGCACCACCACGACCATCGTTATCACCGCCGCCACCGCCGCCACCGCCACCACCGCCACCACCCCATGCACCAGAACTACCAGCAAAACCCTGAATAGGCCCAGCATCACCATCATCCTTACCACCAGCACCGCCAGCACCGCCACCGCTAGTATTATTGAAACTACCCCCAGAGCCACCAGCAGCACCATCTCCTTCATCTCTACCACCACTAGGACTCTGTTTGCTACCGCTACCACCCTGCGCTTTGTTGCCAACAAAGTTGACATTATCAATAGCAACGTTGCCAGTATTGATAAAAATTGCACCCCCTGCACCAAGTCCACCACCACCGCCACCAGTACCATCACCACCTCTGGCTAAACCTTTGTCGAACTTAACTCCTGAAAAGCTGACATTTTTACCGCTGGCATCAACTGTGACAATTTGAACGGAATTTTGACCATCGACGATCGTTTTGTTGGTTTCGTTGCCATCGATCGCTACAGCGTCTGTAATTTTTGGTAATGACGAGTTTAGATAGATACTTTGTCCTGCGATATCATTTAAGTCGATGACATCAAAACCTGAATTGGAGTTAGCATCCTGAATTGCTTGACGGAGGGAGCCAGATCCAGAATCATTGTTATTTGTAACTTTGAACACAGCCAAAGTTCCTTGATAGTTTGCCATCCCTGCGGCATTGAGTCCCTCAGTTGCCGAGATCTCGCCCGTCTGGACTTCTAGTCGCCAATCCCCACCCAACGCTGCATTACCAGTGAGATCGTCAGAAGCGGCTACCTCCGCCCCTGTCACCTGACTCAACTGTTGGACAAATTCAATTCCTCGATCTGCAGCCACATTACAGCCATACAGCAATATATCCCCTGTCTCGCTCAGAGCATTTCCCCATTGCTGCAATTGCTGCTTGTATGTCGCCAAATTCTCCGAACTCAGATTGGTACTACCCAACTGCAATATCCCAGACGCACCGTGAGACAGGATTTGGATGCTCGACAAATCCCTATACGCTGCCAATATCTTGACGATCTGTGCTACCCCATCTTCAATCGAATCGAGGACAAATACTTCTGTATCTGGAGCTACATCCGCCACTAGAGATTGATAATTAATTACACGAGCATCGACAAATAAAGCAGTTTTGGTGGGAGGAGTCGTCATGGTAGTTCACAATTGAGTGATATAGCAGGGGTCAGCAAAAAGTGCTGATGGTCTAATTGCCGCAAATTTTTCGGTTGTCTATTCTGCAACTATATCTGCGGTAATTCTCGATCGTCACCCGTGAAAGTACAGTGTGTGCATGTTCAAAAAAGTATTTTGCAGCCTCGGTAATGCGTAGCTCTTGCTCCCTCCCCTTGGCCTACCATGTATACACAAGTTTTCCTGAGACGGATTTTGCGATTCTCTCAACAACATCCGCATCTCACACACCAACAAATCTGCCGTAAGCCCACTCCACCGTCTCATCAAAGCGATTCTTGGGGAACATCAATTTTCATGCTATCGGATATCAGTTTGCCTGAAACTTTGATCCTTTCTGCCGGTATTTCAGGAGACATCAACGCCTTTATCGTGATTGCACGGGCAACCC
>JANMEL010000140.1:0-6839 GCA_031376885.1 Chamaesiphon sp. OTE_70b_metabat_96
ATTAAAAATAACTTTTCAAACATCCTCTTAGAAGTGTGCCCGCCCCTTTTTTGAAGTGCGGAATGTCGGTTTATCTAACTGTTTTGAGTGCGTCGCCTTGTTTCATCACCATATCGGTGAAGATACTCATCACCGTGCGCTCGCGGAGCTTGATATTGGCACTCAGAGACATCCCTGACTGAATTGTGACGGGATTGCCCTTGATGATGAGGTTTTGTTTGTCTAGCTCGATCGTCGCGGGGAAACGTTCGTAGGGGTGAGCTTGATCTGCGGGCAAAGAATCAGAGCCGATCGATTTTAACTTACCCTTGACATCGCCAAACTCACTAAAAGGAAAAGAATCGATCCGCACATCTACAGGCATCCCAACCTTGACAAAACCGATATCTTTATTCGTGATAAAAACTTTCGCAGTTAGCTTATTATCGGGGACAATTTTCAATACAGGTTCGGCAGGATTGGCAACAAATCCTGGAGTGCCTGCTTTGAGTTCAAATACTGTCCCACTGACTGGTGCTACGATCTCTTGATATTTGAGATTCTGAGTAGCTTGAGCAATTTGACTGGTAATATCGGCTATTTTTCGCTCATTTTCGACAATGAATCGATTCAATTGCCCATCAATTTCGGCGATCCGTTTATCATTATCACCAATTTTAGTTAGTAAATCTTTTTGGGATGAGGCAAAACTATTTTTTAGTTTCTCCCGACTTTGGTTAGTTGCCATTTTCAGGCGATTATATTCCTGATCGAGTTGACCGATTTGATTTTGGTATTCTTCGATCTGTTGTTGTTGGTTTTGGATTTCTAGGCGAGAAGTGGCGATTAATTCTTGTCGATCGCCCTGAAGTCGATTATATTGTTGTTCGATTTCGGCAACTTCACTAGTCCTAGCCGTCACTTCTTGTTCTTGCTTGAGGACTTGGTTTCGCGACAGTGCGCCAGCTTGAGCCGCAGGTCTTAAACTATTGAGAATGCCCTCATTAGTTTTCAAGAGACTTTTGGATGTGGCATGTTTAGTGGTATTTTCGGCAAGTTGAGATTCGATTTGAGATCCTTTAGCTTTGGATTTTGCATCAAAATTGGCGATCCTTGCCTGACTATTGAGTAATAAAGTATTCAAACCTTGACGTTTGAATCTATTTTCTCTCATCTGGTTCTCAACTTGACCGATTTCTAGTTTGCCCGAACTCATTCTAGAGACTAGCTCGGCGCGACTAGATTGCAATCTTTGAAGTTGTTCGGCGTTGAAATTTGCTAGATTAGTACCATTTAATTCCGCACGATAAAGTTGATTTTCACCGAGAATCGAATTACGATTTTTGGTGAGGGCGAGAATTTCTGGATTGACATTGAGCTTGGCTAGTTCTTCGGGACTAACTGCGGCAATACCTTGACTTAATACGGTGCGATAAAACTGCGTTTCGGCGGTGAGTGAGGCGAGATTATTTTGAAGCGAAATAAGTTGAGATTCGGGGACGATCGATTCCAAACTCAACAGTTTTTGACCTGCTTGAACTTTGTCTCCTTCTTTGACAAAAGATGTTTTGACAACCCCAGGCATTGGTACCTGAACATCTTTGACTTTATCGATCGGTTCTAGTTTACCTTGAGCGGGTACAGCTTCTTCTAGAGGTGCAAAACAAGCCCAAGTGACTAACCCTGTGGTAACTCCCAGAATCGTCCAAATAATACCCCGCGACCACCATTGGGATTGTTGGAGCAATACGGATCGATCGAATTCTTCGGATTGATACGCGGGTACTGGTGGTTGCTGCACCTGGCGGGGTGTTAAGTCTGGCTGAATTTTGCGCTTGGCAATTTTGTTCGGATCGCTGTTTGGTTGAAACTGGGGGCTATTCATGGGATGTATACCTTGTGTGTGAGGATCTGAAGAAGCCATTAGAATATGGCAATAGTCTACCGCATTTGGTAGTGTAATTGAAACCGATCTTTGATCTTATATACTAAACACGGCTAGTAACTAGACTTTTTTAGGTATAAATTTTTGGCGATCGAAAGCGACTGAAGGCAAGGTGGTGACGATATGGTCAGTGGCGGAGCTGGCAATGATATATTTGTTTGTAGTGGTTCTTTATCTGGATCGATTACCATAAATGGTTTGTTGGGTGTAGATTTGATTAATGATTTCACATCTACTCAAGATAAAATCTCTCTGAGCAAGTCTACCTTCGGCGCAATTACTGGCGCAGTGGGTGCAGCGATGGGTGGAGACATTGCCCCTACCGAGTGAAAACCGCAACCAAGCCCTCACAGTTCATGCTATTCTAAAAGAGATATTTGTGAAAAAATCGCAAATACCCCATCTAGGAGGCAAAGCTGATATGCTTATTGAATTCAGCGTCGGTAACTACAGATCCTTCAAAGAAAAAGTCACCTTTAGCATGGTGGCGACAAATCTGGTGTCTCAAGACAAGAATCTAGATATTCATAATATTTTTGCCGTAGATGAGGAACTCAGCCTAGTCAAAAGTGCGGCTATTTATGGTGCAAATGCTAGTGGTAAGAGCAATCTGGCTAAAGCTCTCCAGTTTATGCAATGGTTTATGGTTAATTCCTCAAAAGAAACCCAAAGTACTGAAGCAATTGGGGTGGAGAAATTTAAGCTGAGTACTGAAACAGATAACCAACCATCTTTGTTTGAAATTGTTTTTTTATTGGATGGTCAACAGCACCGATATGGGTTTACAGCCGATCGTGAAAAGATAGTATCAGAATGGTTATTCTATGTACCAAAGGCAAGAGAAACTCAGCTATTTTACCGTCAGGATAATAACTTTGAGATTGCAAAAGTATATAAGGCTGATGGAATCGCCATCAAAACCAGAACTAACGCTCTATTCTTATCTGTTTCAGCTCAATTTAATGTTGAAAAATCCGAGAAAATTCTCAACTGGATAACTTATTGTTTTAATTTGATATCTGGACTAAATGATGACAATCTATTAGGCAATACAATTCGTTATCTATTTAGCCCAAATATTTATCATCAAGCAATTAAATTAATCAAAAGAATGGATCTGGATATTATGGGAGTTGAGATCGACAATCCTCATCGCAATATTCATGATATTTTCAAGCCAGCAGCGATCGAACATACACCTCCTGATATGTTGGAATTTGCAAGGATAGCAGTAGAATCTGCAAGGAGAGCAGTGGATACTCATCCTACTCCTAGTCATATTCAGACAATACATCGAAAATTTAACAGTGATGGCGAACAAGTTTCATTAGAAGCGTTTAGTTTATCAAGAGAAGAATCAGAGGGGACTCAAAAACTCTTTGCCTTGATTAGTTTAATTGTAGCTACTCTTAATAATGGTACAGTTTTGGTGGTTGATGAATTTGATGCTAGATTGCATCCATTGATGAGTCGATCGATTGTAGAATTATTTAATTCTAATGATACTAATCCTAATCATGCTCAACTGATTGTCATGACTCATGATACTAATCTTTTGAGCAATAAAATCTTTCGTCGCGATCAGATCTGGTTTACCGAAAAAGATCGGTATGGAGCTACCTCTTTATATTCATTGGCAGAGTACAAAATACGAAATGATGCTTCCTTTGGTAGTGATTATATCAAGGGTAAATATGGAGCAATTCCTTATATTCAAGTAGTAGACTCATTCATTGAAAATCATGCCTAAACGCAAGACTAGTTCGCGTAGCTACTCGATCAGAAAATTAGATGTTAGAGAAGTTAAGCAGCGATTTCTAATTGTGTGTGAAGGAAAAAAGACAGAGCCTTACTACTTTAAGAGTTTCCGTGTACCAAAGGCTATTGTTGCAATTGAGGGTGCTGCTGGAGATCCAACTCGATTGGTAAATAGTGCCCGTAAGCTGGCAGATGAAGATGAATACGACCAAGTTTGGTGTGTTTTTGACCGAGATGAAGGTGCCTGGACATCCCAAAACTTTAATAATGCTTTGCAAAATGCCAAAACTTATGGATTCCACGTCGCGTATTCTAATGAATGCTTTGAACTTTGGTATATTCTACATTTCGAGTTTCTCAATACTGGCTTACCTCGTAGTGATTATGAAGATAAACTCAGTGAACTTTTAGGTGTAAAATATCGAAAAAACGATGCAACAATTTATCAACAGCTATTAGTAAAGCAAGAAATAGCGATTAAATATGCACGAAAGCTACTAGAAAGTTATAATCCGATCGATCCCGAACGAAATAATCCTTCCACGACTGTTCATTTACTGGTGGAAGCATTAAATAAGTTTCTTTAACGATCGCATCACTGGAAATAGTCTCAATACTGCGAATTTGCTACTCTCTTGAATGTGCCTACATTAGTCGGTACCGATTTTACCATCGTCGCCTAAAAATTTGGCGGATGAATTAAGAGGATGTTTCGATCGCGCGATCGATATACTCAGATCTTGCACCAGAACTAAAATACTAATAAGAGTGGTCAGTGGATAATGAATGGTGGTCAGTTCTATCCCCTATCCCCTATCCCCTAACCCCTAAAACACTAGTAACTTTGTTTTGATGCAAGATGTGAGTATAGCAACCGCCAGGGCGGTTAGGACAGATGTAAATGCTTCCGCTCTGGCGGAGGCTACGCCAACAAACCATTAGTAGGTCAGCTTTCCCAAACGGATCCCTGTCCCCTGACCTCTGTCCCCTGCTATACATCCTCTTAATCTTAGGATGATAGCAACCGCCTTGGCGGTTAGAACACAGCGATTTAGGTGAAGTGCGGAATGTGGGCTAAATGCATCCACAATTTTGAGGGACTTCAATAGACGAAGCTCTCAGAATTGGAGGCTGAGTGGTCTGGCTGTAGCTCAAACCTCGATCGCTTCCCCCAGCCTCAGTTTCAAATTCTCAAAAATTAATTCCAAAATTCTTTTAGTTTTTTGCGTAAAACTTGTTCGATCGACTGATAAGTATAACAAGACCGCCGATCGCTCTGATTAGCGTCTGTAGTCGATCGATCCTCGCCTTGGCACACCCCTAATGCGAGGTTCTGCTCAACTACATCTAAATTGTTAATTAAACTTAACATTATGCCTTCGACAGTACTTATGTATTTGTACATGGCTCGATCGAGTAGTATCAGTGAGTTCTAGGGATATCGATCGGCTATGGTCGATCGACATATATGCAACATTTAGCTATATGCAAATTTACGAAATAGGGGTACAATGTCGCTCAATACAGTAAATTTCATATTGCAAATTTCAACTTCACGAAATATACTAGCTACGAAGACTCTACAGGCTGGAGATACTACCGATCGCAACTCGTCGATTGTCAGTGAGGTGGGGCGAAAGCTTCCCCTTGAGGTAGAATTAGACTATTTTCACACTACTTTTTCAAGGTGCGGAATCTGAGGTCTAAAAATCTTCCGTGGTTCACGCCGATCGTTGTCAATCCGACAACACTATTTCATTCCCAATATAATCAACACCTATTTATCAAATCTAACATAACCTTATGGTGAACAACAATTTAAGAGCAGCATTAAATCTCGTCAATAATTATCTAAGTAACTTTGCTAATAGTACTAACTTCTCAAATGATTTCGCTCTAGCATTCGGCGATAAGTACGATCGAAATCTGGTTAGTATTTTCAAAAGGCAATGGCAAACCAAAGCATTCATTATTCCGCCGATCGAAGTCGTTCAAAAGCGAGTACTAGGTAACGCGATCGGAGCTTTTGCCGCCAGTAATAATACCATTTATATTTCCGATACCTTGGTCAATTCAGGCGATATAGCTCGACTTGCGGCGGTATTACTTGAGGAATTGGGACATTCGATCGATGCCCGAATCAATACGCGAGATAGTGCTGGAGATGAAGGAGAAATATTTTCTAATCTGGTGCGAGGAAATCGTCTGAGTGCAACCCAAATAGCCGGATTAAAAGCACAAGACGATCGCGGTACTATTAATATCAATGGTAGATCGATCGCCGTCGAACAAGCTAATCCGACAGCAGGTAATGATACACTCGATGGCACCAGTGGGGATGATTCGATCGATGGTTTAGCCGGAAACGACATCATTAATGGGTTAGCCGGAAATGATAGTCTGACTGGTGGTGATGGCAACGATACCATCAATGGTGGTGAAGGTGTAGATACTATTAGTGGTGGAGCCGGAAACGATACCATCAATGCGGGTACTGGCTATAATGACAATGTTGTCGGTGGCACTGGAGATGACCTATTAATCATCAATTACAGCAGCTCTACTACTCCAATTTACCAATCAGCCTCGATCGTCGATAATGGCCCGAATGGTTATAACGGGGTTTATAACGATAGTATTGGTAGTGACTATGTAACCTTCAGTGAGATCGAACGGTTTGACATCACTGGTGGTAGTGGGGCCGATAATCTAGTTGGGGGGAAAAATAATGATGCCCTCAAGGGTGGAGCGGGGGATGATCTCCTTGATGGTGGCGGAGGTATCGATACTATTGATGGTGGAGCGGGAATTGATACCGTCGTCATCAATTTAAGTACTCTGACAACGGCGCAGAATATCAGCGTTGGCACAGGTAATGCTACCTTGGGCGGAGTCACTTTGACCAATATTGAAGTACTCAACCTGACTACGGGAACTGGGAATGATAGCCTGACTGGTGGAGCATTAAATGACACTATTAATGGTGGTGCTGGAAACGATACCATCAATGGTGGTGAAGGTGTAGATATTATTAATGCTGGAGCCGGAAACGATACCATCAATGCGGGTACTGGCTATAATGACAATGTTGTCGGTGGCACTGGAGATGACCTATTAATCATCAATTACAGCAGCTCTACTACTCCAATTTACCAAT
>JANMEL010000214.1:0-9499 GCA_031376885.1 Chamaesiphon sp. OTE_70b_metabat_96
CCTGCAACTGGAAGTCACAGATCTGTGGAAAGATAGCAATCCGATCGTGGCTTTTTTGAGTCGGGTACGTCCACCGTGGCAAGGCCCTGGCATCTTCAAAATTGATTCCGATCTGTTCTTTTTTCGATCGGCTAATGAAGGGGGACTGGAGCGAGATTCCGACGATAAAGATGGTCGGCGCAAGCAAGCTGTTAAGGCTGTATTCTCTGCAACTAAGAAGGAACTTACGCCAGAACGAATTGAAGAGATTTCTAGTTGGTTGCCAGAAGCTGGTGTGCGCGAACTCTGGGCGGAAGCTTAGAATGTTGCTTATAAAAACGCCGCCGATTGTTCGCGGATCGTTCCCGAAGGGTAATCCTTGCTCATGATGCAAAGTCCGCCTACGCGGACTAATTTACCAGTCCGCGTAGCGAAAAGTGCGGTCTTGGGGTTTCCCCAAGTCAAGCACCTTTTCAAGACAGGCGGACTTTGCATCACTAGCAGCGGTTTTAACTGCTGAAATTATGGGTATCTGTCTTGAAAATTATCCTATTACTTATTACTCGATCGACAAACAATGTTAATAATTAGCTCGATTTTACAAAACCATGCCGCCCCTTTATTGGCTCAAATTGACACGATTCGCGAGACGACGATCGTGCCTTTTTCGGGGCCACAATTTTTTACGGCATTAGTTGCAGGACTGTTTTTGACCTTCGGATTTCAGATGTTGCTGACCAATTTGTCGGTGGCGGCGGGAATTTCCGTGGTGAATTTCTCGGCGCATGATGACGATAGTGGTTCCCATAAGTCGGGTAGTACGATTCATACGATCGGTACTGCGGTCGGCGTATGGACATTAGTTACTGTCAGCATTGCCCTATTTGTCGCTTGTTTATTGGCAGTTAGGTTGAGCCTGGTGCCGACGGCGATGATGGGGGCGACGATCGGATTATCAATTTGGGCTGCCTATTTCTCGATTTTGGTCTGGATTAGTTCGACGACTGTTGGCTCCCTAGTTGGCTCGGTGGTAAATACCGCAACTAGAGGATTTCAGGCAGTCTTCGGCACGGCAACAGCCGCGCTGGGGATGAAGGCGGCGGGTTCTGAATTTGTTTCATCGGCAGAAGCCGCAGCAGCGGCCGTCCGCCGCGAAATGACTGCCTATATCGATCCGCAGGATGTCAAGACATCTTTTCAGGATCTCGTCGGTAAAGTAAAGTCGCCAGAGCTGGATCTCAAAGGGATTAGAGCGGAATTTGAGCAAATTCTCAAAGATTCAGAACTGCATAAAGTGGTGGATAAAGATAATTTACCCACTCTCAGCCGCGACACTTTTGAAAATCTCCTCAAAGAGCGTACAGATCTCTCTCCTCGCGATGTCAAAAAGATCGTCGATGAGCTAGATCGATCGTGGAGTGGTGCTTTGGGCGGCATCGGGCAGAGTGGCGGGATGAAGCAAATCTTCGATCTCGTCAAATCTGCCAAGCCTCAAGATCTGCTCTCTGGTGACTTTTCTGGGCTAGTCGATCGCATGGTCAAGGATATGGGTAAAGGTGAAAATTCCAGCCAGTTGGAGCAAGGTTTGGGTGCCTTGATGGGACTGCTTTTGAGTCGGGTGGACTTATCCGATCTCGATGTCGAAAAAATCAAAGGGCAGCTCAAAACAGCTCAGTCACAAGTCCAAAACCAGGCTGAAAAAATCACCGATAAAGTGAAACCACTTTCTCCAGGTGCGAGCGTCATTCATGCCGATGTCGAACATTATTTGCGCGATACTTACTCCTGGCAATTTACCCCAGAGCGGATCGATATACAGTTTCGTGAGCGACTCTACGACCCCAATGCCGATGCCCGCACTATTCGTCAGAGCTTAGAGACACTCAAGCCGGAAGAATTCACGACAATTTTGCAATCGCGCGGCGTATTTACCAAAGAAAAGATCGCCGAATTAACTGGTATTCTCGATCGAGTCCGCAAGCAGGTATTAACTGAAGTGTCCGCCGCTGAAGCAGCCGGAATGCTGGCAAAAACTCAAGCGGCGATCGATCTCTACTTGCGATCGACTCCCAAGCAAAATCTACTCTCCAATACAGCCCCCCAAGACTTCAAAATCTTGCTCACCGATGGCGATGCCTCACCGCAAGAACTACACGAGCGGTTATCCCAGATCGAACGCGATCGCTTTTTGAGTGTACTTCAGCAGCGCAACGATCTCAGCCTGAGCGAGAAAACCCAGATCGCCCAAGCCCTAGAACCAATCTTGACAGTCGCGATCGCCGACACCGAAGGACTTCAAAAAGGGATCCAAACGCGAGTTACAACTCAGTGGCAGCAGGTGCAAGACTACCTCCGCAACACTGGCAAAGATGAACTCAACCCCGACGGCATCAAACGGGACATTCAGAAGCTCCTAGACGATCCTCAAGCGGGCTTCCACGATATCAAACAGCGTGCTGGTAGCTTCGATCGAGATACCTTAGTACAACTACTTTCCCAACGTCAAGATATCAGCCCAGACCAAGTAAATAGTATCTTGGATGGAGTCGAATCCAACTGGCATCAAGTCACCCACGCGCCAGCAGCGATCGCCGATAAAGCCAAAGCGCAGTATGAAAATACCACCAGCGCGATCGCAGATTATCTGCGGCGCACGGGCAAAGATGAACTCAATCCCGACGGCATCAAACGCGATCTAACTACCCTCCTGCACGACCCCAAAACTGGGCTAGAATCGATCCGCGACAGATTGGGGCATATCGATCGAGATACCCTAGTTCAACTGCTCAGACAGCGGGACGACCTCACAGAAGCCGAAGCTAACGAAGCGATCGACCACGTACAATCGACGATTCGACAAGTCCTCCGCACCCCCCAGCGATTAGCCATTCGCGCCAAATCCAAAGTCCACGACTTCCAGACGACCCTCGAAGACTACCTCCGCAACACCGATAAGCAAGCACTCAACCCTGATGACATCAAACGGGATCTCAGCTTGCTCCTCCAAGATCCGCGCTTGGGCTTAGAACACCTGGGAGATCGGCTCAAACATATCGATCGGGAGACGATGATTGCCTTGCTCTCTCAGCGGGAAGACATTACCTCAGCCGAAGCAGAGCAAATTGTCGATCGAGTTCTCGCCGTGCGCGACAGGTTTACCCACCAGCTCGAAAGCATCAAAGCCAAACTCCAATCCGTCGTCGATGGCATCCTGGGTCGAGTTCGCGACTATCTCAACGCCCTCGAACGCCCAGAACTCAACTATGACGGCATCAAAGATGACGTACACAAGCTATTCGATGACCCGAATGCAGGTTTCGAGGCACTCCGCGACAGACTCGCACATTTCGATCGCGATACCTTAGTCGCCGTCATCAGTTCGCGGGATGATATCTCCCCCGCCGATGCCAACCGGATGGTCGATCGAGTCGAACAAACTCGCGCCAATGTCCTCCACCGCGCCGAACGGATCCAAACTCAGATTCAGCAGCGGCTCGACGATCTCAAGCATCAAGCCCAAGCCCAAGCTGAAGCCACCCGCAAAGCCGCAGCAACCGCCGCCTGGTGGCTGTTTGCTACCGCTTTCACTTCTGGGGTTGCTGCGGCGATTGCAGGTGCGTTGGCGGTTGCACCGATAGTAGTTGGGTAGATGCGATCGTCGATCGATCTCACTTAGGAATGAGAATTAAATAACTTCCGTAGGTTGGGTTGAAGCCCGCGAAACCCAACCTACAGATCTGGATATTATTAAATCCTCATTAAATGCGACAAGGCTAAATCTTGATATGGATACAATGCGTGCCAACTTTTTGCTCCGAAAACTAGCTACCATCTTAGCGATCGCGATGTTCGCGTTGTGTCTAATCGCCGCGATTACTGGGGTATCGATCGCCTTTTATTACACACCTTCGACCACAGGTGCCTACTCTTCGATCGAATATATTAACAACCAAGTGAATAATGGTTGGTTGATTAGAAGTTTGCACAATATTGCTGGCAATGGTCTAATCGTTGTCTCACTGGTGCAAATCATCGTCATGTTTGTTGGTCGTGAAATGCTTGGCGGCTGGATTGTCGGTTGGATCTCGGGGATTTTCTTGACTCTGACGGCGATCGGTTTGGGTTGGACGGCAATGAATTTGGAGTGGTCGCAATTGGGTTATTGGCGGCTGAATATTGAGCTATCTATTATTGAAAGCGTCCCATTAATCGGTCAATCGCTGCGCCAATTATTATTGGGTGGTGATACAGTCAGCACGATTAGTTTAGAGCATTTATATACAATTCACAGTTATCTATTAGCGGCAGTAGCTTTGGGGTTATCGTTCGTGCATTTAGTGAGCACATTTATCAACTCATTAACTCCTGTAGCACCACTTTCAGATCCAGCAACTAGCGATGAGGTTGAGCCAAACTCCCGATCGAATAGTGTTCCTGACACGAGTAGAACAAAATGACAATCGTTGAACCCGTGAATAGAACTACCCCAGCCGCTCTAATTGGTGTCCCGCCATTAGCGCAGTGCGAAGCGATCGTCATTATCCCTGCCAAGGATGAGGCACAGACGATCGCCGCAACGCTCACAGCTTTGGCAAATCAGACACATCTGAATGGACAGCCTTTGAACTCGCTCACCTATGAGATTATTGTCTTAGCCAATAATTGTAGCGATGAGTCGGCGACGATCGCGCGTCAGTTTGCCCAGCAGCATCCAGATTTAGTATTACATGTGGCTGAGGTGACGTTACCACCCGATCGAGCATATATCGGTTATGTCCGAAAAATGTTGATGGATGAAGCCTATCTGCGGCTGATGAGTTTGGGACGCAGCCGAGGTATTATTGCTTCAACCGATGGTGATACCGAGGTTTCAGCGACATGGATTGCGGCAACTTTGCATGAAATTGGTAGCGGGGTAGATGCTGTCGGCGGGCGAATTTTGACCTATCGACACAGCCGTCAAGCTCTCCACCCTCAAGCAAAATCTCACTTTCTCCAAGAAGTCGGCTATCGATCGCTTGTGGCTCAGGTAGAGTTTCATCTCGATCCCGATCCTTACGATCCACTCCCTCGCCACTATCAACACTACGGTGCGAGTCTAGCAGTGACAGCCGAGATGTATGCCAAAGCTGGGGGACTTCCGCCAGTCAGAACGCCCGAAGATGAGGCTTTTTATCAATCCCTACTCCGAGTCGATGCGCGGTTTCGCCATAGCCCCCTGGTGCAGGTAACAACCTCAGCGAGACTATCGGGGCGATCGCCAGTAGGACTCGCCGCCCAGCTTCGCAACTGGACGGAACTATCGGCGGGTTCGACGCTAAAAGTCGCACCCGCCACTGCGATGATTACTTTGTTTCAATTACGGCAAAAGCTGCGATCTCTTTGGCAGCAGTTATTATCTGACTCGAAGATCTCTGTGCATGAGGTAGAGTTACTAGCTGGCAAATTAGGGGTTTCTGCTAATTGGCTATTCGATGAGTTGTGCCAAGATCATCCGTTTGGCAAACTATTCGATCGAGTCACTCAATGTCAGCACCAGAGTCATCTCGATCGTTGGCAACCGATCGACGTGACGATCGCGTTCGGGGAGCTACGCCAATATTTAGTAACTTTAAATCATTAAAGAAGAGGGCGGGCACAAGGCCACGCCCTTACACAATTAACCTGTGGGGCGCGGTCTTGTGCCCGCCCTAGATCTATGCTTAGTACTGGTACAATATCTAAGCCTAAATCTTTTCAAATAGATCCAGCCGATATTTGTCCTCTGTTAAACTTTTAATCCGTTTGAGTTTACCAGGCACTAATTGTAAAAAGTCATCATGCACCTCGTCACCAGTTAGTGACAATATGCCCCGATCGGCAGTCCAATGTACTAATAATAAATGACCTTGAGATTGCAACCTTTCGACAATTAGACATTGAGCTGTGCGAAGATCCTCCCAAGACCAATAGTATCCTACCTCTGAAAGTACTATTAGATCGAAGAATGCAGTGGGAAACGATCCAGGTACTGACATCAGCTCAAATTTAATATTAGTTAGCTGCTGACAGCGATCGATTGCTTGCGCTTGAGCAATCTGTGAGACATCTACAGATAGCAATGACTGACACCGCCGCGCGAGCTTTTCAGTTAAAATCCCGATCGATCCGCCAATTTCAAATCCAGATTGATATAGATTGCGTGGGAGCGCATTCAGCGTGGCTGCATATTTTTTTGCTTCGTACTCGCTGGTAGCAAACTGCCACGGATCGGGGTTTTTTTGATAAAGATGCTCGAAAAATTCGGTGGTTAATGATTTTGGATTGGATGAATTCATATAACTTCTTCAAAATATACTTCCCACGGACGGGTAAAATTAGCCAACATTTCGGCACTCAAACAGAACCCATGCGGATCGTCATCAATTAGTTGACCCAATTGCGACTGGTAGGACTCGATCGCTTGAGTTTTTTGCCCCAATACCGACTTAACATCTAATCTCCAACCAGTAATTTGACTGAGATCGGCTGTTGTTTGCTGGGACATATCCCAGTCCCAAATTGGATATTCAATCATTTGTGGTGTCATTTCCAAGCTCAAAATTGCTGCTTGAATCAATTGCCAAGTGGCTCGATGATCGGGATGTGGATCTAGTCGCCAAGGTACAAAGATTGTATCGGGTAGGGTTGCTTGTAAATATTTGCGGCAGCGGACTTTCGCTGCATGAAACTCAGGCGCAGTTACGGTGGGGATTGCACCATCTTTTAGATGTAAAAAAGTTATTGCCCATCGAGCTACGCCCAATCTTGCTAGTGCAGTGAGGGTTTCTTGCGATCGAATCCGCCGCAGCGTTGGAGCTGGATATTTTTGAGAGTTGGGATGGGAAGCTGTACCATCGCTGACGATCAGCACGCTGACATCATAGCCTTGGCGACAGAGCAAAGAGATCGCTCCACCACAACCTAGAGTCTCATCATCGGGATGGGGTGCCACGATCAGCACTCGCTGTCGATTGATGGTGTTGATGTTTCGGATCGGTAAAGCTGCGGGATCTGCGAGTAGAATACCAGATTTGGTGGGAGTTGCGGCTAATATCTCTACCCCACCCCACCCTGCCCCTTTCCAAGGGGAGGGGGTAATTGGAGCGGCTTTAAAGCTTTCACGTAGATAGTTCATTTGTCCAGAGGGTATCGGTAATATCTGTATTTAGCACGTACCGCCCGATGGAAGCGATCGAAGCATCAAAGGCAGGTTGGCGCAGATAGAGTGTCAGATCGCGAATAATCCGCTCGATCGAGTGTGGGGGCAATAATCCGCGTGTGCCCACAGATCGAGCGCAGAGCTGGATCGCATCCATACAAATTTGCTCGATCGCGGTGCGTACCATGTTGGTGTAAGCAACTAGAGCCACTGCTTGAGGGTGGGTTGTCGTCGGATCTCCAGCAAAGATCGGATGATACTGTTCGAGCTGGCTAGCTGCCCCCTGAAGCCACAGTTGACCACTTTCGATCCCAAGTGCCATTCTGCCCAAACGCTCCTCTTGGTAGGGATCTTTGGTGCGATCTATACTCTGCAAAAATTGGCGAGTAGCATCAAATAACGCTGCGGCTCCACCCAACTGCACGGCGGCAAATCGCACCACCCCAGCCGTCAACCAGGGCTGGCGGTAGTAGTCCCCAGGTTGCCCAATTAGCGCGCTCTCATCCAAGATTACCCCCGTAAAATCCACCTTACAGCTACCAGTTGCCCGCATCCCCGGAGGTTGCCACCAGCTCGGATCGCTGATGGTGGCGACTTCATCCATCGGCACGATACACAGTTGCCAAGCCCCATCTGGCATAGCTCCGCCAATAAATGGTCGATCGACATACCCACAGCCAGTCGCGAATGTTTTGGCACCTTCTAGCCGATAGTTGCCATCGTCTAAGGGGGTAATTTTCACGCCATCGGCTTCTTCAGCATTCCAGACTCCAAAGATTTTGCCCTGATGGGCAGCGGTAGCAAACGTTTCGATCTGGGTGGGAGTACCAAAAGTCTGAATTAGTTGCAAAGCGTTGACATGACCCTCATAGATCCGCCCTACGGCTAGATTTGCTCTGCCGATTTGGGTGAGCAGCGTGAGCAATTTGGCGATCGAACTAGCATCGATGCCCAATCCCAATCCACCCCAGGTGCGGGCTAAAGGTGCCGTCAATAAACCTGCCTCAGCAATTAGCTCAAACTCTCGCACAGGAAAGGCTCCACTGCGATCGATTGTCGCTGCATTCCTAGCACAAAAATCAGTGACAGGGGTAATTCGATCGAGTAGATCGGTGAGTTCAACTTGGCGAGCGGCTAACTCATGCGCTATCCATAATGGTTGTATAGGTAGATACTTAGCGGTCAAGATTTTCGCTCCTTGGCATTAACGAATCGCAGATTGGGGGACACTTCAGGTTAAGTCCGTCCTGTTTAATAATCGATTAATTCATCGCAATTGACATCACTCGATCGACGTGTTTTCGATCGATGAATAATCTATCAAAATGAAGATTTAACGGATATTATCGATCGTGATTTTCTAAGAGGCTGTTTTCCAAGTATGAAGAGAAACTAGATATGCCCCTAGGCTTGGGGCTGGGGGGCATAGTTCTACCTTTAGACAGAGGTGATTTTTTGTGGATATTGTAATGCTAAAACAGCAGTGCAAAAATTTAGGAACTCAAGTCATGGCAAATTTACACGATATCGTTGAAGGCGTGCAAGATGCTCTCGGCAATCTAACACCCACTCCAGTTGTGCTTCAGGAGGAATCAACTGCTTACGACCTCAAAACACGGCTAGAATGGGGCGAACCTGCATTATCAATAATCGATATTCGCGAACATGAAGTCTTCAATCAAGGACGCATCACTGGGGCGATGTCCATGCCGATGGCACAATTGGCAGAAATGAAGTCCGCACTCCAACCCACTCGCGATATTTACATCTACGGCGACACTGACGAACAAGCACATACAGCCGCCCAAATGCTCCGAGCTGCTGGCTTTAAAGCGGTAACTCATGTGATGGGTGGGCTAGACGCTTGGCATGAAATCGGCGGCCCCACCGAAGGCGTGCAGGAAGATGGCCACTATCCAAAAGCCGACGCATTTAATGTGGTATCTCGGCTCAAAACCGAACATGATGTCCAAGCAGCAGGCAAATCCCAGCACGCTAATTAGCAAAGTACCACCCACGATCGACCTTTAGGGGCTGTTTGAAAAGTCTGTTTTGTTACCCGTAGATTCTAGAGGATCCTCCTTTTTTAAGCTAGCGCATACTGATAAGTCCGATCGAGTTGCTGCGTAGTCCTTGGCCCCACCCCAGCCCTCCCCTTTACACTCATTGCTCAGATCCGTTGGTATTTCTTGTGCTAAGAGAACCCTGATCTGGGGGTTCCGACCCCCAGACCCCCCGTCGGTTGGGGGAGTGTCCCCCCCCCGAACCCCCCCTCCAAGCATAGGTGGTTGGAGACGGTGGGTTGGATGTGCGACCGCTTTGTTGGGGTGTGGGATACGG
>JANMEL010000242.1:0-18642 GCA_031376885.1 Chamaesiphon sp. OTE_70b_metabat_96
AAAGGCGAACGATACAACCGCGAAACCCTCCAAGTCAAATATAAAGGCAAATCGATCGCCGATGTCCTCAATATGACCGTCGAAGAAGGCTTAGACTTCTTCCAAAACATCCCCCGCGCCGCCACCCGCCTCCAAACCCTCGTCGATGTCGGCTTGGGCTACGTCAAACTCGGACAAACCGCACCCACCCTCTCCGGTGGAGAAGCCCAACGAGTCAAACTCGCCACCGAACTCTCCAAACGCGCCACAGGCAAAACCCTCTATCTCATCGACGAACCCACCACCGGACTCTCATTCTACGATGTCCACAAGCTCCTAGACGTGCTCCAAAGACTAGTAGACAAGGGAAACTCCATTATCGTCATCGAACACAACCTAGACGTGATTCGCTGCGCTGACTGGGCGATCGATCTTGGCCCTGAAGGTGGTAATAAGGGAGGAGAATTAGTCGCTGTGGGGACACCAGAACAGGTGGCGAAAAATCCGGTTTCCCATACTGGGAAATATCTCCAGCAGGTGTTGAAACAACATGCAGCCATGAAAGCTTAACCACGGAGTTTAAGATCGTGCCAGAACTATTAAGTCTAGATTCCGATCTCCTCATCGATTTAGAAGATGATGAAGATCTAGATGGAGAAATAACCCAAGACAGATTATTATACAATCCTGAAAAAATCAATATAGCTACGAAAGAACCAACGATCGAACAGTTGTTGAGAAGAGTTGGTGAAGATGCTTTAGATCTTGCCCCCGACTTTCAGCGTCATGCTAATTTATGGAAGGATGAAAATAAAAGTCGATTGATCGAATCAATTATGATTCGGATACCTATTCCAGCTTTTTATATTGATGGTAGCAACGAAGATCGATGGCTAGTTGTCGATGGTCTTCAGCGATTATCTGCGCTTAAACAGTTTATTTTAGATAAAACTCTAAGACTAACTGGATTAGAATATTTAACTAGTCTTGAAGGTAAAGCCTATGATGAAATAGATAGAAGATATCAACGACGACTCGAAGAAACACAGCTCACTGTCTATATAATTGAAAAAGGTACCCCTCCAGAAGTTAAGTTCAATATATTTAAGCGGATCAATACTGGTGGACTATCTTTATCACCTCAAGAGTTACGTCATGCCCTTAATCCTGGTAAAAGTGGACATTTTTTGACAGAGCTAGCTAGCTCAAATGAATTCAAAGAAATTGTTGGGCTTACCGATGCTAAAATAATGCGAATGGTCGATAGAGAATTTGTATTGGGTTTTCTGGCTTTTAGTATGACTTCAGATCGATCGTATCCGTCAAAGGGTCGCAATTTATTTTTGATCCAGGCGATGGCGTTAATAAATAGGTTTTCGGATCGAGAGTTTGATGACACAAGAGCAAAATTCAAGAGAGCCTTGGTAGCCAATCAAAGAATATTTAGTGAGAATGCTTTTAGGAAAACCCCTAAAGCTAGAAAAACTCCGATCAATCAGTCACTTTTTGAGTCATGGATGACTATTATTAGCAATCTGGCAGATGACAAAATAGAGATACTAGTCGAGCGTAAGAGAAAACTAATCGAACTGTTTGCTAATCGGATGGAAACAGATTCAAAATTCAGTAAGTCAATATCACAGGTAGCAGACTTAGTAGAATATAGATTCGAGATAATAGATGCGATCGTCAAGGAAGTACTAAAATGATTAACTCATTATACATCAAGAATTTTAAAGCCTTAGAAGATCATTCACTTACATTTAAGCCACTCACCCTAATCTCAGGTCTTAATAGTACTGGCAAGTCATCAGTATTGCAGTCAATTTTAACTTTACGACAGTCATATCAACAGAAGTTACTACCTGGCGAGGGATTAGCTTTAAATGGCGATCTCGTTAGCATTGGTAGAGGAAAAGATGCTAGATTTGAAGATGCAAAAGAAGATGTAATTGAAATCAGACTAACAAATAGCCAAGGAATAGATGGAAATTGGAAATTCAAGTGCGATCTTCAAGAGAATGATTCAGATGTTTTGCCGATTATTTCACAAGAGCCAGAATCTTTAGAGATATATCAATCTAGTAGTGTTTTTAATGACAACTTTCACTACTTACAAGCAGAAAGAATAGGGCCGAGATCGTCTTTTAAAATGTCTAATTTTCAAGTTGCTCAATTAAAAAGCCTCGGCACTCAAGGTGAATATACTGGTCACTTTCTATCTATCAATGAAAGAAGTAAAATTTGCAACATAAAATTATCCCATCCTAATGTAAAACAAGATGAAGATAATTTAGGCGTGACAACCCCTTCATTAGACCTCATCGATCAAGTTGAAGCATGGCTGGGAGAAATTAGCCCAGGTATCAGACTAAGACTAGATCCAAAACCAGATCTAGATCTAATGAGTATTCGATACCAGTATGGTGATAGCGATCGATATCGATCGACTAATGTTGGTTTTGGTATCACATATAGCTTACCAATAATTGTTGCCATACTATCATCTAAACCTGGGGCATTAATTATCATTGAAAATCCTGAAGCTCATCTTCATCCAAAAGGACAAGCTAAGATGGGCGAACTCGTAGCATTAGCAGCTAGTTGTGGAATTCAGATCGTAGTAGAAACTCATAGCGATCATGTACTTAATGGAATTCGTTTAGCTGTACATGGTGGTAGAACTAATCCTGATGACGTTCAGTTATACTATTTTCAAAGAGTGAATAAATTAGGTGAATCTATCATCAATCCAATTTCTCTGAAAATCAATCGTCGTGGAAGAATCGATCGATGGCCAGATGGCTTTTTTGATGAATGGGATAAAAGTTTAGAAACTTTACTAGACCCAATTCAAGAATAGCAATGGAAATAGAAATGGTTTTCAATGAACTGTCAGCAGAGAATTTCAATAATGATAAGTCCCGAGCAAGAGATTTGATGTCTGAATTAGTGATGACTTTACAAGCATCAACCAAAGCAGGGGTTAGTCGCATCTTTAGAACGAGAGATGACATGAACTCGATCGAACTTGCTCCAGAATATTCTATTGCCAAATGGCGCAACGATCCAGATGTCGAGCGGGAATTGAAAAGTTTTTTAAGAAGTTTAAATAACAGATCTCCATATTGTGACAATACAATTGCAGCAATTCAATCGCAATTCGATCTAGCAGATGTCTCCTTTAATGGACAAAAATCTGAAGGACTAAGATTTGCGGCAATCACTCAGTCAATCGCGATAAGCCTTGCTTCTAGTCCAGAATGGGATAAATCTACATTGTTGCTCGACTTAGAAGAAATCGAGCCTGATGGTGAAATTATCTCTAGCACTATCGAGATAAAACATGCTAGTTCCACACAACATATTGAAGAAATTACCCCTTGGATAAGAGAACAGATCTCTAGCGATATTGAGGATGGGAGACAACTGTGGCTAGAGCGAAGTAAGTTATTCGATCGAATTGATTTCTGTGACTGTGTAGAAAAGCAATTAATAGCTATATTAGCTGGCGATCCTAAGTTAACACACATTGTTAACATTATTTCAACACTCAATCAAAAATGCCAATCTTGGGATGCAGGATTTCTTTCATTAGAAGGATTGGATGAATCGGGTGAAAGTGAGTCAACAATGAATAATCCAAATTTCCGAAAGAAGAGAACTTTTAGGTGTCCTGATGGACAAGAGAGAGTATTTGAGCCTCATATCAAACTCAAATTTTGTAATTGGCGTATTCATTTTTTAGCTGAAACCCCAGGTAGAGTAATTATTGGCTATGTTGGAACACATTTACCTACTACAAAGTACCGAACATAGTCAACTGATATTAGCAAAGAAGTGATTGCAATACGGTTTGGATAAGCTCCTCAGAACCTTTATTAACAGCCTAGATACCGCAGTGTCTCCCCAAGTGAACATGGTGACTTTGGCCTAACAGAACCGTATTGGAAGTGATTAAAGATAGAAATGATAAATTTCACATGTTTTTAAGGTTAAGATTTTTTCAAAATATCAGGTTAGTTATTTTGCTATCATTTTTCTAGTTTCTAGAATAATAGTAGAGTAAGACTCATATATTTTTTCAATATTAAAATCGGCCTTCTCTCTGTAATATTTGAAATTTTTATTTCCCAACTCCTCAATCTTAGGCTTTCGTCCTAACGCTTCTTCTATTTGAATATAATTAAGACTTAAATTAGCTAATTCTGTTTTGAGATATCCCATTCCACCATTTATGTCCACCAATTCTGCCAAGACTGATTCAGATAAAGCTTGATAAACAGCTTGACCAAATTCAAATCTACTATCTGGCATAAGTTTAAGATATTCTGGCTGAATTGGAGATTTTTCGCGGATAGATCCATACAAGCTACTAACATTTCCTCCAAACCAGTGATTGGTTGCACTTATGGCTGATTTTGCAAATTTTTTGAGTGTGGGTGCTTTACCGCTTCCTGCATGAACAAATAAGTTATGAGCACGTCCTGCTGCTATGATTTCGGATTCCCAACGAGTATGTAAATAACTACTGAGAAATCTTTCTGCCCAAATTCGTCGATGGCGAGTGATGATATCTCTTAAATTTTCAAAGCCTTCTCGACGCTGGTAATTCGTACTGTTAGGAATTTCAATCTGGATTATCGATCCTAGTTTGGTTTCAGCTTCGAGTAATTCATCGAACATTGTGAGATCTATGGGAGTTTGAAACGTTTCCAAAGTCGCAATTTCCCTGCGGTAGTAATGTTGCATTCCGGCTAGATCTGTACGGGAATAGCAACCTTCACATATAAACCATGCAGTTAAGGCGCAACCATGCCAGAACTTCAATGCGGTGCCAAAGCTTTCTGCCATAAGTTGATGGGGAAATAGTTCGCTAACAATTCTGTCGGGGAACTTAGCTAACATCACAGAACCCCACAGATTGACAATTTCGTCTTGTAGCTGTTCTGGAAGAAGTGTTTTGTAAAGCTGTTGCTGATAGTCGCGAGGAGAACTAGATGACGAATACCCTTCCTCGAAGGAAAAGCATCGATAATCTTCTAATAATCCCCACAGAGATTTCATCTCTGGTGATTGACGGGCATGAATATCATCAAAGATAGACCAATATTGACGCAGCACTTCCACTCGTTTTTCTATTGGAGATTGTCCTGTAGACTGTTGCCAATAGGCTCCAGCAATGCGCTCGATTTCATCAATTGAAACTCCCTGGAGTGCGGCAGTTTCAGCAACACGATTGACTCCACCAATAAATGGACGAGTCTCTGAAAGTGCTGTCATAATCTGTTCTTCTGGATGAGGTTTTTCGCCCAGATAATTGAGGAATGCTAGCCAGTCGCCATCAAAGAAACCAGCTAAATTTGGTACTATAGGTTTGGTTAAAGCTCGTTTGCGCTTAACTTGACCTTCGTGATTAGCTTTTTTGTAATAACCATTGACTAATGCTTGGACTCGAAATGCTCGATAACGTTGACCCATCTCTGGTTTTACTTGCAAAGCTAGCGATTTAAGCAATCGATGTTTGGCTTCGAGTTGCTCTGCTGCTCGCAATTTATGCCAGTCACCACCCCATCGCATCACTGCTAATTCTTCTGTAAGCTGGAAACCGAGCGTTTGATAGAAGATGTCAATCTCATTCCACCGCTCGATCGTTTCTTCACGAGATAGGGTTCCAGCAAGATGCCCCCGCAGTTCAAAAGGAAGAAACAGAATGTCAGATAAGGGTTCTAAAACCGCCCAAATAAAAACGGCATCCGCTGAACTATTCAGCCAGACTTTGCCCCGTTCTTCTAATGCCATTCCATTAGCAAAACGATTGTATGTTTTAAACATCCACGGTAAATTTATCTTGCCAACTTGCAGATTATCATGTTCTGGCAAAAACCAAGCTCCACGAGCTTGCTGATGTTCTAGACAAAAAGTTTCATTCAGAAAATCCCTGTCAAGATCGTGATATATCTGAATTTTTACTGTATTTACTTTGAGATGATCCTGAGTGATGTTGACAATCTGTTCTCCTTGCAGAATTCTCACAAGTAGTTGCCCTACGATCTCGTCTAACTTTTGAAACAAGTCACTTTTTGCCTCTTGAGATTCTAACTTTAACAATTCAGCGATCGATCCAGCTTGATTCGCTTTAGATCCAAACGTTTCAAATTTAGGATTCATCCATTAACCTCACAATTTGCTTAAACTGCCCAAATGAAACAGGCTGAAGAGTAGATTGAACATAAGCAGTATAGCGTTGAGCAAGAGCTTCTTCTTCCCGTTCAACTTGACGTTGCTCGATTCGTTTTTTATCATGCACAATCCGGCTATCGATATCACCTCTCTCAAATAGAACAAAAGTTTCAGGGCGATTCGTGGAATCTTTGCCACGAGTACCAGGAAGTTCTTCTAGTTGAGAATTCGGATCTTGGTCATCAGGTGGCAGTATTTGGGTAGTGACACAGTTCATGTCATTTTCCTGATAGATAGTTTCAATATGCCCATCCAGACCAAACTCTGCATGATAAATAACATCAAGAAATTGGTCTCTTGGCTCGACACGTCCTAATAGTGCTGGATGTTGCAATACGCGGATACCGCGACCAATGAATTGATATAGTTCGCTAAAGCTCCCATAGGGACGCATGGGTACAACAATCGTGATTGGTGGAAAGTCATAACCTTGACCTAGCATTTTCAGTTGAACAATACCTTGTAGATCTCCAGAGTCTCGTTCAAATCTATCTCGAATAGATTTAATTTTTGATTCTGTCATTGAGTAATGAAGATAATCGCATGGAATACCATATTCATTGGCGACACGAGCTATTTGCTCTGCATGACGTTCTCCCAACGCTGAAAACAAAACCCTGGGTTTAACTGGAAATAACAGATCGGTTTGTTTATCTAAAGTCTCTCGAACGATACACATCAGTTGACGAATTGAAGCATCTGACTTGGCAGTGATCCGTGACAACTTACGTTCATCCTTTACAAGTTCAAGTAGTGCTTCTCGTCCGACAATTTCTTCTCGTCTCCCATCGCCCCAAATCATTTCGTAGGTGGTTTGCTCAACATCAGGTGCAAACCTTTGAACTCGTAAATTCTTGGCGTGTCCATCCGCAATTGAATCGATCAATCGATATTGGTACACAATATCAGCATCAATTGTCTTACCATCCAATCGTTGAAAGCAGGCAGACACCAGCAGAGAACGAGCTTTTTGAAAATGCTGAAATGCCCGTTGGTAGGATTCAGCCGCAGCAATATGAGCTTCATCAATAACGATGAAATCGATTTCATCTGGTTTGAGCTTGGATAATAAGTCATTTTCATCATCACCATTACCCAGAGAATGGAAATTGGTGATAATAACATCTGCTTTCAAAAGAACGTCTCTGGGAATCATGCGGATCGAACCATCATCTCGATCTAATGTTAAAACTTTGGGAGGTCTACAGCCAGGAATGAGTGGGCCGCCCTGTAGACCATAAAGTACATTTCCAAGCGTTTGGTGGTCAAAAGCTTTATCAAACGTGCCTCGAATTACTCTACTTGGAGTAACGATCATTGCTCTCCGTTGAGAAAAAGTGAGACAAGCTGCAACCCCAAGAGCCGTTTTTCCTGCACCAACAGACATAATGCAAGCTGCTTTTTGCTTATCAGTTTTAAAATATTCACCCAATGCTGTTAGTGCTTGATTCTGGCATTCACGCAAGGTTTTGAGATTGAGCTTATTCCTAATTGTGTTGAAATATGAATCATTTGCGTCCACGATCTCTATTGGTAATCTAGGCAAGTCAGAGGGGATCGTTTGTATCGGTTTCATATCAGGTTGTTCAATTATGGGGGTGTCAATCAAAAAGGTTGCAAGCAATAAATCTTGAGCCAGAATAGATTGCAATTGTGAAATACATCGAGAAATATCTAGTCGAATTGAGTCGTAAGAAAATCGGATGACCAACCAACCTGCTGTATGGAGATCGTTCTGACGCAGACGATCGTGACTAAACGAGCTACGATCTCCGTGAAATGTAAAACCATCAAGTTCAATGACGATTTTCATAGTTTGCCCAATGATGGCGTAATCTACTCGATATGTACGATCTAGAACTGCGATTTTTTGTTGGGGGGTAATCCACTTCAGCACAGCATTATTAACAGCAGGAGTCAAAACCCAACGCAAAAAAGCGTACTCTAAGAACGAATCTGAAGTCAGTGCCTGATAGAGTGGTATTTTAAGCATCGTCTTCTGCCTCAAGTCGATCGATTCGTGGCTGTAGCTTTACTGTAGATGTTTCTCTCCCATAATCCTTCGATTCATCTCTAGGACATAAGATGTCTAATCTTTGAGCTAGTGCGAAAGCTTCACGGATATTACCCTCTCTCTCATACAATAAGATTAATCGACCCCAGGCTAGACTAAAACCACTATCTCTCTCAAGGGAAATGCTGTTTTGAACTTCAACTAGTTGAATGTCTAACAAGCACAAATGCTCAATTTCAGTAATTATCCATACATCTTGCCTGCGATATTTCCAAAGTAATTCATGACAACTTTGTAGAGCATGATGGTAATCACTCAAAATA
This sequence comes from Chamaesiphon sp. OTE_70b_metabat_96, assembly GCA_031376885.1. Taxonomy (GTDB): domain Bacteria; phylum Cyanobacteriota; class Cyanobacteriia; order Cyanobacteriales; family Chamaesiphonaceae; genus Chamaesiphon. The sequence goes on from JANMEL010000242.1 coordinate 8,560, forward strand.
CCCGGAAGCTCAAGCGTCTCTTGGCATTGTCGCAGAATGGCTTGTGGTAAAGTTTCATTCAGTCGAGGTTCAGGAATGCGTCCCCATCCTTGCCATCGATGTGCAGGAGAAGTTGAAGTACTGCCTTCGTCCGTTTTCCATCTTATGAAATCATGAATCTTGCCATTCAAGGAAGAAAAAGTCCCTATTTCTGGAATAGCATCATGTTCTGGCAAAAGCGATCGATCGATAGTAGGGCTACATTCATACTTTATTCCTGGAACTTCTGCTAAACGTCGAAACCATTGTGTCATATTACTTCTCTTTTTTTGAGCAGATTGAGTTCAAGGGGAATAGTTGTAGCGCAAATCGGATATATCTATAGTTCCCTTGGCTTCCCAAAGTTACACACCAATTGCAGATTATGATTTTGCGATTGGTGTGTAACTTTCAACTCGGCAAACTCGTCGCCATCACAGGCGTATCCGGCTCAGGCAAATCCACCCTAGTTAACGAACTCCTCCATCCCGCCCTACAGCACCACCTCACCAAAAGAGTCCCATTCCCCAAAGACGTAGATGAACTCAAAGGGATAAACGCGATCGATAAAGTAATTATCATCGATCGATCCCCGATCGGCCGTACACCGCGATCGAACCCCGTCACCTATACAGGCGTATTCGACACCATCCGCGAAGTCTTCACCCAAACCATCGAAGCCAAAACACGCGGCTATAAAGCCGGACAATTTTCCTTCAACGTCAAAGGTGGACGTTGCGAAGCCTGTAGCGGACAAGGAGTAAACATCATCGAAATGAACTTCCTCCCTGATGTCTTCGTCCAATGCGATATCTGTAAAGGCGAACGCTACAACCGCGAAACCCTCCAAGTCAAATATAAAAGCAAATCGATCGCCGATGTCCTAAATATGACCGTCGAAGAAGGCTTAGACTTCTTCCAAAACATCCCCCGCGCCGCCACCCGCCTCCAAACCCTCGTCGATGTCGGCTTGGGTTACGTCAAACTCGGACAAACCGCACCCACCCTCTCCGGCGGTGAAGCCCAACGAGTCAAACTCGCCACCGAACTCTCCAAACGCGCCACCGGAAAAACCCTCTATCTCATCGACGAACCCACCACCGGACTCTCATTCTACGATGTCCACAAGCTCCTAGACGTACTCCAAAGACTAGTTGACAAGGTAAACTCCATTATCGTCATCGAACACAACCTAGACGTGATTCGCTGCGCTGACTGGACGATCGATCTCGGCCCAGAAGGTGGTAATAAGGGGGGAGAATTAGTTGCAGTGGGTACACCAGAACAGGTGGCGAAGAATCCTAAGTCGCATACTGGGAAGTATTTGAAACAAGTGCTGAAACAACATTCAGCAGCAGTAAAAACTTGAGTATCAATCTGAAGTCGATCGAAGATTAGCTTCAGTTGCGCGGATATAATAAGGTGTAAGCTTAAAACTAACAATCGTGCTATCCCATGCAAATAACTCTGAACCTAGATGAATCTCTGCTAGCAGAAGCTCTCCAACTCACCAAATTCAACACCCAGGAAGAACTAGTGAACTTAGCTTTGCAAGAACTCGTGCGTTCGCGTCGCAAGAAAAATCTCCTCGATCTTGCGGGACAGATTCAATTTACCGAAGACTTCGATTATAAAGCTATGCGCGAGACTCACCATGCTGCTGATTGATACCTCCGTTTGGATTACTGTTTTTCGAGATCGCACAGGAAAAGTACGCCAACAACTTGAAACCCTCATCGACAATCGTGAAGTTTTAATTACCCGCTTCACTCAACTCGAACTACTCCAAGGGAGTTTGGATGAAAAAGAGTGGAATCTCCTCTCCACTTATCTAGACACACAAGACTATATCGAACCTACTAATAATTCCTGGCAGGCAGCCGCTCGGATCTACTACGATCTGCGCCGAAAAGGACTTACTGTTCGTAGTCCAATTGACTGCTGTATCGCTCAAGCTGCTTTAGAAAATAATTTACTTTTGATTCACAACGATCGCGATTTTGAAACGATTGCAAAAGTGCGAGAACTTCGGCACTTACGTTTTCAGCCTTGAGCCTCGATAAGGGAAGTAGCCAGGATATCGATTTTTAGGTGAGTTCTGCACAATGACAATCGCTATCAGCACTAGAAGAATACTACTGATGTGTTGGCGAATTTAGTTTAGAGAGAGTTCTTTACTAAATTCCATAACAACTCTCCTATTTTCAACAACACAAATTTAGCTGGTATGACACTACATGACTGGTTTCAATATACTGATAGGGATAAATCTCTCCATAATCCAATTATCGATACGATGATTACTGTCGATAGATTTTGGCAGGGTGATGAAAAAGGTAAGTATGATTCTCCTACTTGGCAAAAAGAGGAATGGTTAACACATAGTATTCTTGTGCCAATCGAGTACTTGAAAATATTGGCAACCAAGAAAATCGATCCTCAAGAACTAAAAGTTAGCATTGGCTGGAATTTAAAAGGTGAATTTGATTTTGGTGAGTATTTAATGAATGAACTTCGCATAGAAGCAGCTCATATTGGGAATCTAAATATAGATAAAGGGTTTAATCTAATGGGGATATCAACCTTGCCATCAACACCGAGAATTGGTTGGACTCTGTGTGTTGATTCTGTTATAGAATGTTTGAATAATATTACCAATGCTCTAAAATAAATATATTTGGATTCGAGTGTTATGAGTAGCAGAAGTCTATTGCTACTGACTCCTCATTCTGCTGTCTAATATCACCTTTTTATAATGGTAGGAAATTTTCCCCTGACCTCTAGAATAATAGTGGAGTAAGCATCGTATATTTTTTAAATATTAAAATCGGCTTTTTCTCTGTAATATTTTAAATTTTTAATTCCCAACTCATCGATATTAGGTTCTCTTCCTGACGCTTCTTCTATTTGAATATAGTTAGGTTTGCTCGACATCAGGTGCAAACCTTTGAACTCGTAAATTCTTGGCGTGTCCATCAGCAATTGAATCGATCGATCGATATTGGTACACAATATCAGCATCAATTGTCTTACCATCTAATCGTTGAAAGCAGGCAGACATCAGCAGAGAACGAGCTTTTTGAAAATGCTGAAATGCCCGTTGATAGGATTCAGCCGCAGCAATATGAGCTTCATCAATAACGATGAAATCGATTTCATCTGGTTTGAGCTTTGATAATAAGTCATTTTCATCATCACCATTACCCACAGAATGGAAGTTGGTGATGATAACATCTGCTTTCAAAAGAACGTCTCTGGGAATCATGCGGATCGAACCATCATCTCGATCTAATGTTAAAACTTTGGGAGGTTTGCAACCAGGGATAAGTGGGCCGCCCTGTAGACCATAAAGTACATTTCCAAGGGTTTGGTGGTCGAAAGCTTTATCAAACGTGCCTCGAAATCCACTAACTGATGTACTATCTAATCTGACTCTTTCTGCTTTTAAATCATAGACTTGTAATTGCTGTTGGCTGAGATCTTGCTCAAACCTATTCCATGATTCATCCTTACTCAAGTTGAATACAATACTCTCTAATCGGTCATCACTGAGATCTAATCCTCTAACTTCTTGACCTACAAGTATCCCCAGACTTTCAATTCTTTGTTCCGCCCATGACTGAACTTGGTTCATTCTGTGATCTGCTTGCGATAAAATATGGCTCAACCATACGATTGCCACTTGTCCTAGACTTAGACCTTTCCAATTCCCATGAGTCGGGAAATGTTCATCCAGCAGCTCTTGAACACCCATTCGTTCGAGCTGGGCTAGCAGCAGTGGTATGTCGTCAACTCGTTCTGTCTTCAGGATTGTAGGCTTATTCATTTCCTCACTTTACCCCCATCTGACGACCCCTTTCCTAAATGAGCGAACCGTCAGTTCATAGGCTGATACCGTCGGCACGGGCGGCGACTCCCACACCCGCTTCCCCCTGGGCATTTCCTTCCCCGCAGGCTCCGGTTTAGTCGCCTTCGCCGCCGCTCTGGGTGCCATGCCCTTAGACATGCCCGAATCCGTATTAGTGCGCTTCACAGGCGAATTACAGCCAGGAGTCACCCTCCGCGATGTCGTCAATGCGATTCCCTACGTCGCCATGCAAAAAGGCTTACTCACCAACGACAAACAAAACAAACTCAACGTCTTCTCTGGGCGAATAATGGAAATCGAAGGCTTACCCGATGCCGAATACGCCGAAATCATCGAGATCGATCTTAATACAATTACCGAACCGATCGTCGCCGCCCCCAACGACCCCGACAATATCAAACTCCTGAGCGAAGTAGCGGGAGCTAAAATCGATGAAGTCTTCGTCGGCTCCTGCATGACCAACATCGGACACTACCGCGCCACCGCCAAAGTCCTCGACGGCGAACCCGCAGTCACCACCCAGTTGTGGATTTGTCCCCCCACCCGCATGGACGAATCCCAACTCAAAGCCGAAGGCATGTACGCCATCTTCGATGCCGCTGGCGCACGGACAGAAATGCCAGGATGCAGTCTCTGTATGGGCAATCAAGCCCGCACCGCCGATAATGCCACGGTATTCTCGACATCCACCCGCAATTTCAATAACCGGATGGGTAAAGGTGCCCAAGTCTATCTCGGTTCGGCAGAATTAGCGGCAGTTTGTTCGCTATTAGGGCGGATTCCCACGGTATCAGAATATCTGGATTTGATGAGTAAGAAAATTAATCCGTTTGCGGGGGATCTGTATCGTTATCTGAATTTCGACCAGATTTCTGGTTTTGAAGACGAAGGTCGAACTGTGTCGGTGGATGAAGTGAGAAAACTAGCCGAAGTGTAAATCTGGGAATAATGAGTTGAGGTGATATCGATCGCCTTAACTCATTATTCGTAAAAGTAAGGATATAATCGTAGATAAGGGAGAATCATGGAACACTGCTATGACTACGCCTAACTCACCCAACTCTCAACCAACCAAGCTTAGTAACAATGAGGAAGCTTACCAACTAGGTGAGTTAATTGGTCGTGTCGTTGAAGAGATCGATAGACAAATCACTCTCGATGATGATGGGACAGATTTGCGAGATTCATTGGATCGTGCGGCAAAGGATAGACTAGAATGGGAAAAAGCAAAATCTGATACATATGAATCAAGAAGTCGGGAAATCGATCGCAAATGGAAGGGATACTAAGTTAAAACACTTCATCTACTTAGATCGTAGCCGTTTAAACTCCTACACAGCCCAAATATCGGATGGCTTAACTCAGATTCGCCGACTGTCTGAGACAATTAGCCAAAGAGATGTTAATAATCCCATAATTGTTGGCTTTTTACCGAAAACCCGTCTTCAATCAAGTAGTGTTACTGGTTTAGCTGGACAGGTTAACATGGCTGATTTCTGGAAAGTCCTGGTTGGAGATGTGGACTTTGTTTTAGAGCCTATCGCTATATATAGCTAGGCTAGTTCATGAAAATTCAACACTGGTCAAAGAAAGAGGATGACTAATATGAATATCCAGACGCAAACTATTAGTAAAATCGGACAGATGCCAGAGGCATTAATTCGTGAAGTAAATGATTATATCGACTTTTTGCTGTGGAGGGATCGACATAATCGATTGACAAATTTAGCCTCGTTAGATTCAACTGAGATGGTAGAGTCAGATTTTGCAGATTATTTATCAAATCTAGAAGAATATGAGACTCGGTTAGCCAATGGGGAAATTAAGTGGTAGCAATTAAACGAGGAGATATCATTCTCTGCGACTTTAATCCAGTTATCGGTACAGAGCAATCGGGAATAAGACCTGCGGTTATCATGCAGATCGTTGGCGTAGCCTACCGGAGGTAATCGAGCAAATATCGCCAGTCCACATACGATAGTTGCTCCACTAACATCAAGAATTAGGAAAAGTCTATTACCATCTCATGTCTTCGTTCCGATCGGTGTTGCTAACTTAACTCAAGATTCTGTCATTCTGTGCGAACAAATTAGAGTAATCGATAAATCTAGAATTATTCGAGTAATTGGTCATCTCGATCGAGAGTATATCATGCAGCTAAATGTTGCATTGTGTACAATTCTTGGTTTGTCAGATGATGAGATTGCCCAAATTCTGACAGAAGACTAGAATTAGCTAATCGTTGGGGTTGCCGCGCCGAGAGGTAATCGAGACTTCACTCAACATCACTTTTTAGTGAGATTTAACTAAAGATTATGGGAAAATCGATCGCTTTTGGCTGGTATGGTGGAAAATATAGTCACCTCGACTGGCTCTTACCGGACGCTCGATTCACCCGTATTGGTATAATGGGAATACAGAGAGGACTAAACAAGCTTTAGATCTGATATGACCAACATTTCCTATCCCATTTCGATCCATCCACCACAGAGCGAAAGCGTTCGTGCAACGTAGGCTCTGCCTAATCGCGTAGAGCTATCGCAGCTATTAGAATATCTCGATCGATCGCCCTCCGAAGTCAATCGCAGACTGCAAATAATAGTTAGAGCAATCTTGGCTGGAGAATCTATTTCGGTAGTCAGCCAAGAGCGCAACTTATCGGGTGAATCTCTACAGCCGCAAGATATCATCCGCGCTGAAAGTCTGCGAGAAATTATTGCAATGACAGAAGAGGAGGGGGGATATGAAGATGACTATATTCGATCGGTGATGTCGAGCATAGACGAATGACCAAAAAAGCTTTACTCGATGCCTGTGCTATGTTTGGAATGCCAATTAAAGATACTTTTTTTACTCCTTTGGCTCCTCACTTGTCAACCACTCCCCAAACTCCTCGACAAATCGATCGCGTAAAATAGCATCGCGAATGCGCTGAGTAAACCGAATCAACTCAGTAATATTGTGCAGGGATAAAAGTGTAAACCCAGTAATCTCTCCACAACGAACCAAATGACTCAAATAAGCCCGACTATAATTCTGGCAAGTGTAACAAGGACAAGTATCATCTAATGGGGTAAAATCCCGCTTAAATGGTGCATTCTTGAGATTCCACCGCTCGCCCCTGACAAACGCCGCCCCATGTCGAGCGACACGAGTAGGAATCACACAATCAAATAAATCTACCCCAGATGCGATCGCAATTGCCATTTCGCGATAAGTACCAATCCCCATCAAATAACGCGGCTTACTCTCCGGTAATAACGGCGCAGTCGCTCGCACAATTTTGTGAATCAAATGAGGTGGCTCCCCCACACTTACCCCCCCAATTGCAAAACCATGCACATCAAAATCTAATAAAGACTTAGCCGTCTCTGCCCGTAAATCGAGATGTACGCCCCCTTGAACGATCGGAAATAGTGCCTGGTCATGGGTGCGTTTATGGGCCTTTATACAGCGTTCTAGCCACCGATAAGTGCGTTCTGTGGATGCGACCACTTCCTCGCGAGTGGCTGGATAAGGCGGACATTCATCAAATGCCATGATCACATCAGCACCGAGGGCATTTTGAATTTCGATCGATTTTTCAGGAGAGATAAAAATCGTTCGCCCATCCAAAGGCGATTTGAAGGTAACGCCTTCCTCCGTAATCTTCCTCGTCTTACTCAAACTAAAGACCTGAAACCCACCAGAATCGGTCAGCATTGGCCCTTTCCAGTTCATGAATTTGTGCAATCCACCCGCAGATTGAATTACGTCTTCCCCTGGGCGTAAATGCAGGTGATAGGTATTAGCCAGCACCATCTGCGCCTGTGTCTCTTCCACGTGAGCCGATGTCAGAGTTTTTACCGCTGCGGTAGTACCAACGGGCATAAATCTGGGTGTCTCCACAATCCCATGAGGAGTATGAAAAACGCCGACACGAGCCTGAGTGTGACTACATTTTGCGAGACAGTCAAAGGAGAAGTTGGTAGCCAAAGGTGGGGAATTTAAGATGAGGGTTGAGCATTGCTTATTATACAGGGGTCAGGGGTCGGGGGTCAGGGGTCAGGGGTCGAGAGGGCAGTTGAGACATAGGCCACAGGTGTTCAAACCGTTAGATCCTGACCCCTGACCCCTCATCCCTGACCCCTGTCAATAGTCATGGTTGCTCATTGCCAGAATCATGACGATCGATAGATGGACTATGGATAGAAACGTTACCTTAGTTTGATGATGTGTCAACGCCCTTCGAGCTAGAGTGAAGTTAATCGACTTAAATAATATTTAACCTGTTACTTTTATCCACCCAACTCATATCGCCAGAGGATTTTAGATATGTTGAAACTTACCGCTTTAGCAATTGGTTTACTAACAGCAATTTCGATCGTTCCAGCCGCTCAAGCCGCTAATATCAGCGGTGGTAGTGCTCCAACAATCCATCAAGCATCCGACAATCTTCACGCCCAAATCATCATCAAAGTCGGTGGAAATAATGACGACGACCACGATCGTTATCGGGAAGGATATTATCGTCGTCAAGCCGAATTAGCACGGGAGCGTGAAGCCCATGAAGCTCGTGCTCGATGGGAATCAGCACAACGCCGTCGCTACGAACATGCTCGGTATCGCCGCCACGATCGTCGGGATGGTTACCGTCGGGATGATAGCTACAATCGCGGTGTATACCGCCACTAAAATTATCCCTCAATCTCAGGTCGGGCACTCTAAACTTAGGGGAAGATAGCAATGATACTATCTTCCTCTTTTTTGCTAGCGATCGATCTCCAGCCAGCAGCAGCGATATAATCTAGCTAGTTAACCGCGCTTTCCTGACAAACCTCATGACCCAAACACCCCTTTCACCTGGCAAAACTCCTAAATTATCCCTACAACAGCCAGACAGTCTCGGTCGGTTTGGCAAATTTGGCGGGAAATATGTACCAGAAACTCTCATGCCCGCGCTGTTGGAATTAGAAACAGCCTACTATAAGCACACTCAAGATCCCGCATATCAGCACCAACTGGCAGAACTTCTCCGCGACTATGTGGGCCGACCTAGCCCCCTCTATTTCGCCGAACGATTGACACAGCGTTATGCTCGTCCCGATGGCACTGGTGCCCAAATTTACCTCAAACGAGAGGATCTCAATCATACTGGTGCTCACAAGATTAACAACGCTCTGGCTCAAGTTCTCCTCGCCCAGCGGATGGGCAAACAACGGGTCATCGCTGAGACGGGTGCGGGACAACATGGTGTTGCTACAGCTACAGCTTGCGCTCGGTTTGGGCTAGATTGTGTGATTTTTATGGGCGTTGAGGATATGAAACGCCAGGAGCTAAATGTATTTCGGATGCGGCTACTGGGTGCTCAGGTACATCCGGTGGCGGCGGGTACGGGTACGCTCAAGGATGCAACTTCGGAAGCGATTCGCGATTGGGTGACGAATGTGGAGACTACCCATTATATTCTCGGTTCGGTGGCTGGGCCTCATCCTTATCCAATGATCGTTCGGGATTTTCATGCGATTATTGGGGTGGAAACTCGCGCTCAGGCGATCGAAAAATGGGGCGGTTTACCAGATATTTTGCTGGCTTGTGTGGGCGGTGGTTCTAATGCAATGGGACTATTTCACGAGTTTATGAATGAATCCCAAGTCCGACTAATTGGGGTCGAAGCGGCTGGGGAAGGGGTAAATACAGAAAAACATGCTGCAACCCTTACGAAAGGTCGTCCTGGGGTTCTACATGGGGCGATGAGCTATTTATTGCAAGATGATGATGGTCAAGTCACTGAAGCACATTCTATCAGTGCGGGGTTAGATTATCCTGGTGTCGGCCCAGAACACAGCTATCTCAAGGATTTGGGACGGGCAGAGTACTATAGTGTGACTGATGCGGAAGCTTTGAGTGCTTTTCAACTATTATCCCAGTTAGAGGGCATTATACCCGCGCTGGAAACTTCCCACGCGATCGCCTACCTCGAAACTCTCTGTCCCCAACTCCCTGGTAGTCCCAAAATTGTCATCAATTGCTCTGGACGCGGTGACAAGGATGTTCAGACTGTCGCCAAGGTGCTGAAGTTTTAGGGTGGTAGGGGATTTTGGATTCGCGGTCAGCCGAGTGAAGGCAGTATTGCCGGTCCTAGAATCTCATCCCCTGGCGCAGCGCTGTTCGCGACACAACCGGATGCCCTTTGGGTTCACTTCTCCAATGACGAC
>JANMEL010000247.1:0-3634 GCA_031376885.1 Chamaesiphon sp. OTE_70b_metabat_96
AGTGGCGGCTTTTCCCGCGATTCAGGATTTGTCTCGTGCGGCTCGGAGTGCCGAAAAATTATTCGACAGACTCGATCGAGATTTACCGCCAACCTTAGAAGCAATCAGACTAACAGGCATAGAATTAAGCGATCTGAGCGAAGAAGTGACTCAGGGCGTACAGAGTGCTAGCTCCGTAGTCCAGCAAGTCGATCGAAGTATCACCGAAGTCAAAGAACGAGTCGGGATAGTGCAAACTGGTACGGGGCGAGTTTGGATCGGCGTTAGAGCTGCATGGAAAACTTGGCGGCGGCTGAATTAAGTAAACTAATGTAAACTAAATTAATAATAGAATAATTTTTATCGACCGAACATGATACTACGCCGTCTGTTAGGCTCCGCAATTGCCCTAGTTTTAAGCATCTCCGTGTGGGCGATCGCTCCAGCCGCTCAAGCATTTGACAATCCCGATCTATTGCCCACAGAGCAAACACCGATCATCGATCTAGCCAAGATATTTCCCACCATCCAAGAAGATAAATTGATCGCCGACTTTGACACCTTTGAGGCAGATACAGGGTGGAAATTTCGGGTACTAACTCAGTACGATCGCACTCCAGGGAGGGCTGTGAGCAAGTATTGGGGACTAGATGATAAAAGTGTGTTGGTAGTTGCAGATACTCGCGGCGGCAATATCCTCAACTTTCATGTCGGTGACGATGTTTACAAACTGATGCCCAGAACCTTTTGGATCGAGCTTCAGACCAGATTTGGCAACATGTATTATGTTCGTGAAAATGGCGAAGATAATGCGATCGTCGATGCCATCGCTGCGATCAAAACCTGTCTAGTCAGAGGTGGATGTAATGTCGTACCTGGACTTCCAGAAGAGCAATGGTTGCTCACACTAGTAGCATCAGTTGTTGGTGGTGTTATCTGTGGATTTGCCGGACAATCGCGCAAACCAGGGCAGGGCTTCGCTTGGCAGTGGGCGTTGATCTTCTCGCCATTGTGGGGAATTCTATTTCTCTCCTTTGGAATTGCCCCTGTAGTGACTCGTACTGATGAGTGGTTGCCCCTAGTGCGAAATTGCTCTGGATTTGTAATTGGGGTGCTCGTTGCTTATTTATCCCCGATGTTGGCTGGTGCAAACCCCTCAGAGGAATCATAATCCCTCGATTCTCAGGCAGAGACGCTACAAAGGACAGGATTAGGGCGTTGCTCAAAAAGTAAATCATCCCCAGATTCAGCAACGCCCAAGATTAATTTAGTGGCAATAGTGGTTCATTACATCACGCTACTAAGTAAAGATTTGTAAAATATGAAGGGAAACCCGATCTATTTGGACAACTAGGTGTTTTTTTAACCTTTGGGTTAAATTCTCCTAGCTCTAAATTTAGGTAGGCATACAACTCAAATTCGATCGAGGTCGAAATCGGCGGAAAAATTTATGCGTGTTGAGTGGATTCTAACGATCGGACATATTGTCTCGATGGCTTTTGGTTTAGCTGGATTATTAATTGTATTACCTAATGCCGATCTGATTGCGGCTTTGCCAGAAATCGGCAAAACAGCCTTCGCTTGGTCGATGGTTGGTGGTGGGGTAATCTATATGCTATTGGCTACAGCAGCAGTAGCAGTATATGCTTATAGGACGCTGGGAATGTGGCATTGCCTGGGATTTATGATTCCGGCGATCGGACTGTCTCTAGGTAGCGAATTGTTGGGTACTAGCACTGGATTTCCATTCGGACACTATCACTATTTGTCTGGATTGGGATACAAAATCGCTGGATTGGTACCGTTTACAATTCCACTCTCTTGGTTCTACTTAGGTTTTAGTGCCTATATTATCGCCCGTGCTGGATTGGAAAATCTCGCCATTCCTCAAATCTTGAAATACGCAGGGGCGATCGGTTTTGGCTCCTTATTGTTGACTTCTTGGGATTTTGTCCTCGATCCAGCGATGAGCCAAACCACTGTACCATTCTGGATTTGGGAGCAGCCTGGAGCTTTTTTTGGGATGCCCTATGAGAATTTCGTAGGTTGGTTTGGGACGGGAGTAGTATATATGACTGTAGCTACACTCATCTGGCGATCGAAGCCTCTGATCATCCCCCACAATGAACTCGGTTTACCTTTGGCGATCTATCTCAGTAATTTTGCCTTTGCGACGATTTTGAGTTTAGCTGCCGGAATTTATATTCCAATTTTGTTGGGCTTGGTTTTGGGAATTTTGCCGCTGGTAGTTTTTTATCAGCTAGCGACTACTCAATCTACTGCTGTGTCTGAAGTGTTAGAAGCATAATATCAGTGAATTTTTTGAACGATTTAGGGAACGTGGAAATGTTGGGGGCGGTTGCGCTGGGGCTAGTATTGTGTCAGGGAGCCGCAACTCTCATTCTCCTATCTCGATTGGTGAAGGGAGCGGTGCGCCGATCTCCTTTGACACCCAAAATATCGACATCCGCTCAAGTGGGAACGGTGAGTGTGGTAGTACCAACGCTCAATGAGGTCGATCGAATTGCTCCCTGTCTGGCCGGATTGAGCCAGCAAGGGGTCGAAGTGAGGGAGATCCTCATCGTAGATAGTAATTCCCAAGATGGCACCCGCGATCGGGTTTTAGCCGCCGCTGAGAGTGATTCTCGTTTCCAGCTCAAGACTGACGATCCCCTCCCAACTGGTTGGGTGGGTCGTCCTTGGGCACTACATTCTGGCTTTTTGGCGAGTTCTAGTGATAGTGAGTGGATTCTGGGTGTGGATGCGGATACTGAGCCGCAACCTGGATTGGTAGCGAGTCTGATTGCGGCGGCGGTGGAGGAGGGTTACGATTTAGTTTCGTTGTCGCCCCAGTTTATTCTCAATTATCCTGGGGAATGGTGGTTGCAACCTGCTTTGTTGATGACGTTGCTCTATCGGTTCGATTCGGCTGGGGTGAGGAGTCAAGCCGCAGAGCGTGTGATGGCAAATGGACAATGCTTTTTGTGTCGTCGATCGGTGTTGGTACAGTTGGATGGTTATACTAGTGCGGCGAGTTCTTTTTGTGATGATGTCACTCTAGCGCGAAATGCTGCCAAACAAGGTTTTAAGGTGGGATTTTTGGATGGTGCGAAGGTAATTCGAGTCCGAATGTATGCGGGTATGGCGGAAACATGGAAAGAGTGGGGTCGATCGCTAGATCTCAAGGATGCAACTACCAAAGCGCAGTTGTGGAGCGACTTAGCTTTATTATTATTGGTGCAAGGATTGCCCCTACCTTTGACTTTTATATTGTGGAATTGGAGTGCCGAATATTCATTTCTCACCTTACACCTCGCGATCGGTTTAAATATATTCTTAGTAGCGGTTAGATTTGCCCTACTCCTCGCAATCTACCCCTCTTATTACCGCAAGGGTTTCTCGATTGCTGCTTGTACTTTTTGGCTATCACCACTCGCCGACTCGATCGCAGTTCTCCGCATCTTCCTGTCAGCCTTCCACCAGCCAAAGCAGTGGCGCGGTAGAGTTTACGGAGGGTAGGAGGGTAGGAGGGTAGGAGGGTAGGAGGGTAGGTTGGGTAGAAGCCCGCGAAACCCAACACTCCAGGGATGTTGGGTTTTCTCTCACATCCTACGCACCCCACAAACCAAAAAGCGGCAATACATCCACCCCACCG
>JANMEL010000278.1:0-7374 GCA_031376885.1 Chamaesiphon sp. OTE_70b_metabat_96
TCATTTAGGATCGCTATATTGCACCCGCGACTCGGCTTCGTTGATATTGACGATACCATTCAAGCACATTGCAGCTTGGATTTCCTCTAGATTGACAATATGTGCGAATAGCAAGCATGGAAACATAGAGTAAGTGACGATAGGCAGTTTTAGTATTATCATTCACAGAGAATAGAATTGCTTCCCATAGCGTTCACTCCAGATGCTTATACTTTAACATCTGCCTGATATTGGCACTCACAAGGTCGATTTGTTATGTTAAAGGGTTAAATGGGTAGACAATTCTCCAAGAAGGTTCTACAGCCCAATTTCGTACGCGCAAGTCAGCCTCTGAAACATCAATATCATGACAAAACCTCACCTACCAGAAACAACTGCTCGCGTACGTGTTACTCAATATTCATGGCAATCGGGCAAAATTGCTGGAGAAGTCAATGCGGCTGAATTTCTCTGGGAATTTCAATGGTGTTTTCGCCAAGATGAATTAATCGTCGAACCCGCGCTGGGGCGTGCGTTGATTCAAGATGCGTTGGGTAGATTTCTGAAAAAATGGGATTACCAGTTAGAAGCTGGTGGGGATTATGAATTTACAGTTAGGGCAAAGTTTTAGTCGTTGGGATGGGATGGGATGGAAAGCCGTACTTTGTCTGGCTAACCTGAAGCCAAAGCTGGTTGTTACAATAGATGAAGCGTCCCAGGAGCAGTATTCATGACTATCTCGATCGATCCTAAGTCTTTTTTGTTATCGAAGCAATTACCCAATCTCAGCTACTCACCGACTATCCATCGATTTGATGAAACCTGGGAAGCTCCCTTGTCTACACTGCTTGGTTTGGGTAGAGCCGCAGGTGCTGATTTTGTCGAATTTTTTCTAGAGCGATCGAATTATATTAGCTGTTTGGCAGAAGATGACCAAATTACGAGTATCTCGCCACGGCTCTCTACAGGCGCGGGAGTGCGGGTATTTAAGGGTAAGGCGGATTGTTATGTCAGCACCAATGACTTGTCTTTCATGGGGCTAAAAGCTACCTTAGAGAAGGCATTGGGGATTATGGGTTTGCATTTGCCCGCGCCGAATTCTTATGTGCCAGCAATCAATCTCGAATTGTTGCGCGACTATGCGACGAAAAAGGGTAAGGATGTTTGGTTGACTGAATGTAGCTCGATGCGGGAGATGGCGGATGTATTGCTAGCGGCGAATGGCAAGCTGCAACAGACGGCTACCCACGTTCAATCTCGCCGTGCGGCTTATTTCCGCGATTGGCAAGAGGTTTTGGTGGCGGCTAGTGATGGGACTTTTGCACGGGATATTCGGTTGACTCAATCGGTGGGCTATAATTTGTTGTGTGCTGATGGTGTCAATCGTTCATCGATCGGTCAACGGGTAGGTGATACTAGCAATCCTGGATTTTTAAAAACCTGGGATTATAACGCGACTGCTGAGGATGTATCTGAGTCGGCCGGAAAAATGCTCTATGCTGACTATGTAGAATCGGGGACTTATCCGATTATTATGGCGAATAAGTTTGGTGGGGTAATCTTCCATGAAGCTTGTGGACATCTGTTAGAAACCACCCAAATCGAACGCAATACCACACCTTTTATCGACAAGAAAGGCGAAAAAATCGCTCACGAAAGTCTCACCGCTTGGGATGAAGGTTTGTCGGGAAATGCATTTGGTACCATCGATATGGACGATGAAGGAATGCCCGCCCAACGAACATTATTGATCGAAAATGGCATCCTCAAAAATTTTATCGCCGATCGAGCAGGATCGATCCGAACTGGACATCCACGCACAGGAAGTGGGCGACGAAATAACTATGCCTACGCCGCTGCAAGTCGGATGCGGAATACTTATATCGCCCCTGGCACTCACAAAGTAGAAGACTTATTTAGCTCGATCGATAAAGGCATCTATTGTAAAAAAATGGGCGGCGGAAGTGTCGGCGCAACCGGACAATTTAACTTCTCCGTCGATGAAGCCTACCTAATCGAAAACGGCAAAATCACCAAACCACTAAAAGGTGCAACCCTCATCGGAGAAGCCAAAGAAATCATGAACAAAATCTCCATGTGCTCCGAAGACTTAGACTTAGCCGCAGGCTTCTGTGGCTCAGTAAGTGGCAGCATCTACGTCACAGTCGGGCAACCACATATTAAGGTTGATTCCATCACCGTCGGCGGACGATAATTAGTTGAGAATTGAGAATTGAGAATTAGCAATTCGCACCCACATAAACTAAGCACAATCAACCCCCTCCGCGCCCTTCGCGGAACCCACAAACAACCCCAACACGCCACCAAAAAACCTCCGCGCCCTTCGCGTTAAAAAAAACATCCCGATGAACATCCAACAAGTCTCAAACTCCGCCCGTGAAATCGCCACCAAACTAGGCATATCCAAATTCGACTTATCAGGTTCCACCGTCGATGAAACCAGCGTACAAGTAGATAAAGGCGAACCCAAACAAGTCAAAGCATCTAATCGATCTGGAATCACAATCCGCGTGTGGAATAATGACCATAAAGTTGGCATTACCAGCACCACCGATTACGATCCTGTCGGATTAGAACTCGCCCTAAAAAGTGCTTATGAAGCTAGTGCATTTGGCATTAAAGAACACGCGCCGGATTTTAGCCCCGAAGCAACGGCACCAATTGTAGAAACTAAGATCGAGCCGAGTCAACCTGTCACCGTACCCCAATTAATCGACAGCCTAATTGGAGCCGAACAGAAATTGTTGGCAACTCATGAAGCGATCGAAAGCGTACCATATAACGGACTATCACAGCGATCGATGGAGAAATTCTATCTCAATAGTGATGGCGCATTGCGGAGTGATGTTAGCTCATATACTACCCTTTATCTGTACACCAAAACCGAACAAGAAGGCAAAAAACCTCGCAGTGCGGGAGCCTTTGAAATCAGTCACAGCTTCGACAAATTAGACGTACAGAAATGTATCGATGAAGCCGCCGAGAAAACTATTTCGCACCTCGACTACCAAAAAGTAGCAAGTGGTAAATATACGATCGTCTTCTCGCCTGATGCTTTCTTGAGTTTACTCGGTGCGTTTTCCAATCTATTTAATGCTCAAAGTATTCTCGACAATCAAAGCTTGTCTACCGTCGAATCATTGGGTACATCAATCGCATCACCATTATTATCTGTAGCTGATGATGCACTCCATCCTAGCAATATTGGCATCGAAACTTTCGACGGCGAAGGTACCCCCACTCGCCGAGTCAATCTGATCGATAAAGGTATTTTATCATCTTTCATCCATAGTTCTGGAACAGCGAAACGGATGGATGCTCAACCAACCGGACATGCTAATATGGGATCGAAAATAACTGTATCGCCCCATTTTTATCATGTATCTGGTGGCGAAACAGTAGATAATGAATATAACCTCGATACGGCTGAAAATGTCATCCTAATTGATGACCTCCAAGCCCTCCATGCTGGCGTACAATCCTTACAAGGTTCGTTCTCTTTACCTTTTGATGGTTGGCTGATAAATAAGGGTGTCAAGACCAGTATTGAGTCAGCAACAGTTGCGGGAGATTTTCGGGAGGTATTGAATTCGATCGTACATGTGGAACCCAAAGAAGAATTAACTTCTGGCGGTGTTTGCCCGCGTATTTGGGTGTCTGAATTGTCCGTAACTGGGGAATAAAAGTTTTTAAAAAATAAATCGCCATCAGATCCCCGACTTCTCCAAGAAGTCGGGGATCTGTGCTAGATATCGGGGATGTGTTCTAAATATCTAAAATAAAAATGACTGAATCTCCAATTGTGGCAACATGACTGGCAATTTCGAGGATGTTTGTGTTGCGATTTGGATCGGGGATGTGGCGGATTCGATCGATCTCGATTGCCATCAGTGTTGGTGCAGTATCGATCGGAATACTATATAGCTGTTCCTGGCTATTTTTGATGATGATATAATAGGCTGGTGCTGTAGAACTAATCCCAAATAGTCGTCGATCGAGATCGAGAAGTTGAAGATTTGATAAAGTACTAATTTTATCCGCATTTATAACTTGATGAGTCTTGTCGATCGAAACACCCAAACCGATCTCCCCAATCTTGAAAGTGAGGAATTCGATCGTCGGTTTGACTTCGACAGTTGATTCGTACCAATATCTTTTGATAATGTTAGTTGACATATTGAGGGGTCAGGGGTGAGGGGTCAGGGGTGAGGGGATCTTAACTCATGACTATTTTAGCGATCGCTGTCATAAAATCAGTTTCCAAATAGGGTTTGACAAAATATTCGATCGCGCCCAAATGAGTGGCAAACTCACGGTGTTTTTGATTGCTGCGTGACGTGAGCATCGCAATGGGAACATGGGTAATAGTGGGATCTTGACGACGGATATTCAAAAATTCAAACCCGTTTAGATTTGGCATTTCTACATCGCAGATTACTAACTCAATCTCACTTTTTTGTTCGCGGAGAAGTTGAAGTGCTACCTGCCCATCCTTAGCTTGTAGCGTGCGATAACCATATTTTTCTAGGGTCAAACATAGGCTCTGACGACTGGTAACCGAGTCATCTACTACCAGAATCAATTTACCAGAATCGATCGATGTTGGAGTGCTTCTCGATGGCTGTGGTAAGCTACCTTTGGGTCGTTGGCGTAGCCTCCCCTGTGGGGAATCGATCAGTGTCCGAATCAGGGTATGAGCGTCCAAAACTGGGAGAATTGAACCATCCCCCAAAATTGTGCAGCCATAGCTATAGCTAGGTGGTGTAATAGCTTTACCAAAAGGTTTGATCGTCAATTCTTGCTCAGAAATTACTCGATCGATCTCTAATCCAATTAACCGATCTCCCATGCTAATCAGTAAAATTGGCGCGAGCCAGTCGATCGGATTATGCACAGCAGTTTTGAGGGTTTGGGAAATGCTGCGCTCGGCGAGGGGATTGGAGTAGGCGAGAAGATCGGCGAGATTGTAAATCGGGATCGTCAAATGATGCCAATGTAATTGGCGGTAAAGATCTTGTTGTTTAATTTGGGATGGGCTAGGTATGACAATCCGTTGAATACTATCGGCGGGAAAAGCATAAAAAGCTTTACCTGCTTGACAAATCATTAATTGAGCAATGGTGAGGGTGAGGGGAATATTCAGTGTGAAAGTGGTACCTCGCCCCCATTCAGATTGAATCGAAATCTTGCCCTTAATTGCTTGGATTTGCTCTCTGACGATATCCAAACCCATCCCCCGCCCAGATAATGCGGTGACTCGATCGGTTGTGGAGAAACCAGGATAAAATAGGAGGTCGAAAATTTGATTCTTTTCTGAAGATTGTCCGCCAATAATCTTAGATACCGCTGGATCCGTACTATTAATTAAACCCAAGGAAATTGCTTTAGCTTTGACTCGATCTAGATCGATACCTCGACCATCATCTCGCACTTCGATGACTGTTTGACTCCCTTGATGGTAGGCGTTGATTTCAATCAAACCGCGCTCGGATTTACCATTTTGGTTGCGAATTTCTGGTGGATCGATGCCGTGATCGAAAGCATTTCGTAGCAAATGTACGAGCGGATCGAAGAGTTTTTCGAGAGCTGCTTTGTCTACTAATACTCCAGCTCCCGTAATTTTCAGATCGCAGGGTTTTTGATATTCGATCGATAGATCGTGGAGCGTGCGCGGAAAGCGATTGAGGATTTCACCTAATGGGAGCATTCTCGACCATCTTAAATCATCGCGAAGATGGGCAATCAGTTGTTTTTGTCGATCGATCTGTAGATCTGATTGAGTTGTAAATAATGCCAAATCCTCAATTTTTTCTTCGATTTGAGCGATTTGTTCGAGAGTTTCTTGGGCGATACCGTGGAGTTGTCCATAACGATCGAGTTCGAGCGGATCGAACCTGTCGCTGAAGTTATTAGCGACAGTTTGCGATGCAAAGAGCGATCGATCTGAAATTGATATTCGATCGGCAATTTGACGCATTCGATCGCCGATCGTTTGAAACTCTTCACACTTGCTCCGCAATGCTCGAACTGTTTCATTAATTTGTTGATTGTGCAATGCTAAACCATGGCGTTCGATCGCTAGTTCACCAACGAGATTATTCATCCGATCCAATCGATCGACGGCTACACGTACGGATAATTCGGCAGGTTTAGGAATACTAGCTTTACGAGATTTTTTGACTTTTGCTGGTTTAATTGTCTTGGGTGTTGGTGCAATTCCCGCTCGAATCAGATCGGGCTGACTTATCGGTGGTAACTTGTCAAAATCATTACTAATAGTCGCGATCAGTTCGCGAATTGCTGTCGATCGATCTAGCACCGATCCCATCGGAAACTGGTCAAAAATATCGACTAAATCAAAATCTAGATCCTTGGTAATTCCCAACTGAAATATCGGCATGTGTGGGATCGAAATCATTTCCTCAAACAGCAGATCTAGATCGTCTGCAACAGTTGCAAATGCGATCGGCTCCAATTCCTTAATATCGAAAATATCTACCAAATCGAATGAATCGTCAATAACATCCACGCCTAATTCGCGATCGAAAATATCTGCCAAATCGAATGGCACTTCAGAATCCCTCATCGTTGACTGAGGATCTGAAACCATCAGCGCGGCAAACTCTGGGCTAATACTCCCGCCTGAGACTCGATCGCCATCCAAAACAGTCTCCAAGCCACGATAAAAATCTGCGAGGGCAAAACAACAAATTTCATGGGCGCGGTGGGGATGGCGATCGAAAGCAGCCATGGTAGCATGGGCGATCTGGCTAAATCCTGGTAACGTGACTAATTCGGCGATACCTGTAAATACATCGGCTTGAGCGCGAAACTCACCAACAACAGTATTAGCAGCCTCTGGATCCGCGAGAATCTCCGCTAGTCGGTTCAAACTTGGGGCGACATCCACCTCAAAAATCGAGCGAGTGATATCGATACCCAAGTCGAGATCGTGAGGTACTCGCTCTCCGGCGATGACAAAGTGACCAATTGATTCATCCAATTTGGCTAGAACAATTTGGGTGGTGGTATTTAGATCTGGGGATAATGGAACTCGGTTAATCTCAGCAATAATCAGTTGATATAAACAGTCATAAAGTTGGAATAATAACTCTTCTAAAGGTCGATCGAATGGGAGTTCGGGATGATTGAGCGTGCGAAAGATCGCTTCAATCTGATGGGCGAGATCCCGAATTGTTTCCAAACCCAAACTCGCCGCACAACCTTTGATTGAATGCGCCGCGCGAAGTAAATTATGGATCTTTTTATCACCGCGATCGCATCCGAGAGTAACGAGTTCTGTTTCGATCGTCTCTAGCATCCCAGGTACTTCTAGGACGAACATTTGGTAAACTCGATCGCGCAAGTCGGGAT
>JANMEL010000015.1:0-22913 GCA_031376885.1 Chamaesiphon sp. OTE_70b_metabat_96
CAAACACACACCCCAGTCGGTTACCCCAACCCCCCCCCCCCAACCCACCCCCTTGGTGGGGGGGTGTGGGGGGGGCACCCCCCCCCCCCAATTGGGGGTTTGGGGGTTCTAACCCCCACGATCCGGGTTCTCTTAGCACCAGCAACAATCGCCACCCACCAATAAAGGTATTTGTTTAACAAAAAGCGTATTGAGAATCTTGGGGTTTCCCAACTAGGCGGGTGCTATAAATACTCTCCACAAGGGAATGTGAGATAATGGGGGAGAGTAGGAGATAGAACAGCAATAACAGCCTACAAGAGTAGATAGCCAAATGAACTCAGAAACATTAGCAAAATTACATAGTTTCTGTACCGATGAAGCTGCGTTCGATCGACTCCAACAAATTTTGGCAGCAGAGATTCAGACACCAACAGTCGCATCTGAGCACGAGCATAGCGCAAATATCCAGTTTCAGATCGAACAGCGCAAAGCTCTAATGCAAGTTATTACTCGCTTGCGCGGACTTTCAGAGCTAGAGACAATTTTTCGGGAAACAGCGATCGAAGTACGCCAACTACTGAAAGTCGATCGAGTGGGGATGTTTCGGTTCGATCCTGATTCTGGCTGGAATGATGGCGAATTTGTCTCAGAAGATGTGGATCCGGCATTTTCCTCCGCAATGGAGCAAAAAGTCCAAGATAACTGCTTTGGCGACCAATTTGCCGTCCACTACGAACAGGGGCGAATTCAAGCAGTAGCAGATATCTATACTGCCGGATTGAGTGACTGTCACATCAAGATTTTGGCTCAATTTCAGATCCGCGCCAACCTAATCGTACCGCTGTTATTGGGCGAAAAACTGTGGGGATTGCTATGTATTCATTATTGCCAAGCACCTCGTCAGTGGACGGAAATCGAGATCGAATTTGCGACACAGATTGCCAGTCATCTGGGGATGGCAATCCAACAGGGAGAATTGCTAGCAGATCTCCGTGCTGAAGTTGTCGAAAGAGAACATGCCGAGGAACGCACCCGCAACTCCAACCAGGAGCTACGACAAGCCATTGTAGAACTCAAAGCCGTCAATCAGGAACTAGAGGCATTTAGCTACGCCGTATCCCACGATTTGCGGGCACCCCTGCGAAGTATTGATGGCTTTAGTCAAGCCCTATTAGAAGATTATGCCCACAGTTTGGATCCCAATGGGCAAGACTTTTTGCGGCGGATTCGTACGGCTACCCAAAAGATGGGGCAACTGATTGACGATCTCTTGAAACTCTCACGCGTAACCCGCATCGACATCAATCGAGAAGTAGTAGATCTCAGTGAGCTTGCGCGGCGAATTTGTACAGAGCTACAGCAAAATCAACCCCAGCGAGCGGTAGAAATTCTCATCCAGCCAAAACTACTTACCAGAGGAGACTCTCACCTACTGCATCTGGTACTCGAAAATCTGCTCAATAATGCTTGGAAATTTACCGCCAAACAGTCACAACCTAAAATTGAGGTAGGAGTTTTCACTGGTGAGGATCTCAGTCCGATTTACTTTGTGCGCGACAATGGTGTAGGCTTCGATCGAACTTACGTACATAAGTTATTTGTGCCATTTCAACGGCTACATGGAGGACATGAGTTCCCAGGGAATGGGATCGGCTTGGCTACAGTCAAGCGAATTATTGGTCGCCATGGGGGGAAAGTGTGGGCAGAAGCTAATATACAAGGGGGGGCAACATTTTATTTTATGTTAGTTGAAGGAGGGGTTCGATCGTGAGTGCTAGTGGTAGTAGCAAAACAATTTTATTGGTGGAGGATAATCCTGATGATGAGGTGTTGGCGATTCGCGCTCTCAAATCTCATCATATTGGCAATGAGATTATTGTGGCCCATGATGGTGTCGAAGCTCTAGATTATTTATTTGGTACGGGGATGTATGTGGGGCGAGATATTAATATCAAGCCAACTGTGATTTTGTTGGATCTGAAATTGCCCCGCATTGATGGATTGGAAGTTTTGCGCCGCTTGCGTGAAGACGATCGAACGCGGCTATTGCCGATCGTGGTTTTGACGACTTCTAGTGAAGAGCAGGATCTGCTTAGTAGTTATAGTTTGGGTTGCAATAGTTATATTCGCAAGCCTGTAGATTTTATTCAGTTTTCCGAAGCAATTCGACAATTAGGCATGTATTGGCTGTTGATGAACGAACTTCCCCCTTTGTAATTATTAATTATTAATCTCACCTACTCTACATATACAAGTCTGCTAGAAAAAAGCCAAGATGAAGACTCATTTGCAAGTGCTGATTGTTGAGGATGCGGAAGATGATATGTTGCTGACGGTGAGGGAGTTGAGGCGGGGTGGTTATACTCTCGACTATGTGCGAGTGGATACCGCTGTGGAGATGGAAGCTGCACTCGATCGCCAATCCTGGGATATTGCGATCGCCGATTATACTCTACCAGCATTTAGTGGCCCAGCCGCCTTGCAAATCCTCCAGAATAGAGGGCTGGATTTACCATTTATTATTGTATCTGGGACGATCGGTGAAGAGATTGCCGTAGGTGCAATGAAAGCTGGTGCCCATGACTATATCATCAAAGGGAATCTGACCAGATTGGTGCCTGCGGTGGCTAGAGAGCTACGAGAGGCAGGCGAACGACAGAAAAGGCAGATCGCGGAATGCGCGTTGCGAGCGCGGGAATCTGAGCTGAGAGAGTCGGAGGCTCGATATCGATTATTATTTGAGAGCAATCCTCATCCGATGTGGGTATTTGATGTGGAAAGCTTGGGATTTTTGGCTGTCAATCCAGCCGCGATCGAGCATTATGGTTATTCTGAAGCTGAATTTATGACGATGACGATCGCCGATATTTGTCCGCCGCAGGATATCGATCTATCCAAGCCAAATCGATCGAGTTTTAGCCCAGATTGCCAATGCGTAGAAGTATGGAAACACCGCAAACGAGATGGTAGTTCGATCGATGTTGAAGTGCGGATTCAGAACTTCTCTTTTGCCGAGAAACAGGCAAGCTTGTTGTCGATTCATGATATTACCGATCGACTCAGAGCCGAACAAGAATTATATATCCAAAGTAGGGCTTTGGAAAGTGCCGTAGAAGGGATCTCGAAAATAGATGCGAGGGGTTGTTATTCGATCGTCAATGCAGCTTATGCAGCGATGCTCGGTGCTCCACCTTCAGAAATCGTCGGCATGAATTGGATCGAAACCATTCATCCCGACGATCGACAGGAAATGCTCACAGCCTATCAAAACATGCTCCAACATGGCAAAGTCGAAATAGAAACCAGAGCCATTCGGCAAGACGGCTCCAGTTTTTACCAACAACTAGTAATGGTCGCCGCCTATGACAAAAACCATCACCTAACCGGACATTACTGTTTTGCCAAAGACATTACCGAACGCAAACAAATCGAAGCAATAATTCGCGAACAAGCCGCCTTATTAGATGTAGCTACCGATGCGATTACCGTTCGGGATCTCGAACACAATATTCTATTTTGGAACAAAGGTGCCGAACGCATCTATGGCTGGGAAAAAGCATCAGCCTTGGGCAAAAAAGCCGTTGAGTTATTATTTGCGCCAGGAGAACCCCGCACGCAATTTGACGAGATCCAAGCCATCCTGCTCCAGAAAGGCCAATGGCAGGGTGAGTTGCAACATATATCCAAAGATGGCAAAAAGATCGTCCTAGAAGCTCGCTGGAGTCTCGTACGCGATGAAATGGGCAATCCCAAATCAATTTTGACAGTCAGTACGGATATCACCGCCAAAAAACAGCTCGAAGCGCAATTTCTCCGCGCTCAAAGACTAGAAAGTCTCGGCACTTTAGCTAGTGGCATCGCTCACGACTTTAATAATATTCTCACGCCAATTTTGGCAGGCACCCAACTACTCCCCCTGAGACTGACTCACATCGACAGCCGCAGTCAGCAACTACTCAAAATGATGGAAGATAGTTCTAAACGAGGTGCAGATCTAGTCAAGCAAATTTTGGCATTTGCGAGTGGAGTAGAAGGCAAACAAGTATCACTCCAAGTCAGACATTTACTCGCGGAAGTATTGCAAGTTGCCCGTCAAACTTTTCCCAAAACGACAATTATTTCTAGGGATATCCCTGAAACCGATATTTGGACTGTTTCCGCAGATCCGACTCAATTGCATCAAGTCTTTATGAATCTCTGTGTCAATGCTCGCGATGCTATGCCTGATGGGGGAACGCTCAGTGTGTCGGTTGCCAATCAACTCATCACGGCGGCAGATACTTGTCTACATGTGGATGCACAGATGGGTGAGTATGTGACGATCTCAATTGGTGATACAGGTACAGGGATTCCAGCGGAAACCCTCGATCGAATTTTCGATCCATTTTTTACCACCAAGGAGCAAGGTAAAGGTACTGGTTTGGGTTTATCTACAGTCTTGGGAATTGTCAAAAATCATCGGGGTTTTATCCTTGTCGATACTGAAGTGGGAAGAGGTACTGAATTTAAAGTATACTTACCTGCGATCGGCGATACGGTGCTAACTGAAGTCCAAGAACTGATTTTACTAGCTGGAGATGGAGAATCGATCTTGATTGTCGATGATGAATTATTTATTCAGCAGGTAACTCAAACCGTACTGGAGGATTATAATTATCAAACTCTCGTCGCTAGCGATGGACTAGAAGCGATCGATATCTATGTCCAACATCGCGATCGGATTAAAGTTATCCTGATGGATATTATGATGCCTGCAATGGGTGGATTGACTGCCATTCACACCATCCAACAAATCGATCCTCACATCAAGATCGTTGCTACCAGCGGTTTGGGCACCGAAACTCAAGTCGAACGTCTAGCTGGAATGGGGGTTACAGCATTTTTAGCCAAGCCATATACTGCCAAAGAGCTACTAGACACTTTACAAAAAGTCCTCGATCGTTGTTGAACTTTTGGGCATTTTCCTCAATCTGTCCAATCTTCGATTTGCAAATTGGGAATTAACGAAAAATCCTTGTGATTGCGAGTCACCATAATTCCGTTATTAGCCAGTACAATAGCAGCAATTCGGATATCTTTTTCTAATCGCTTCTTTGCCAACAGTTTATTTTCAGATAATAGATTTTGGTGGCAGGTTTGAGCAGTTTCAGTGAATTTCATGACGCTCGGCTGCGATCGATCGAGCAATATCAGCAAAATCGAGATCGTCTTTAAAAATTCCTGCAAACTCGATCCAAGGGTTTTGAGATTGCACAACTGGAAGTGAACTAGTTTTAGGTTCGACATTGATTGCGATCGTCTCCCCTAAAGAGATTGTCACGACTTTGCCAGTCGCCAGTTGTGACTCAAGTGCTGTTAAAATCTACCTGCGGCTAGTTCTTTCAGGGTGAGGTGGCGATCGCGTAATAATTGTCTAGGTTGCATGGTAGATATAGCGATCCTAAATGAGAATCTAGATCTTTATTTTCCTATCTCTGCGCCCTCTGCGTCTCTGCGGTTAAAAAATCTTGAAAATCATTTAGGATCCCTATAGTAGTAGTGAATCAGTGAATCGGTGAATCTATCTGATGCTCATCTGATTATATCTTGCCCGCGATCGATCGGCTTCGTTCTAGAAACGCCAACGATTGAAATCCTTGCTCGTGATGCAAACCGGATTAGAAACGTTATAAAATGGGTACTTCCCTGATTCCCATGCCGATTTTATATGCTCGATCCTTTATCCGCTCCACCGATTCCCACCGCTACTTGGCAACGTCAGTTCGATCGGGGGTGGGAAAAGCCCTATACTGTCCGCTATGAGAGTAATCTAGATGATGGGCCATTTCATGGAATGCCATTGGGTGGATTTGGTGCGGGATGTATTGGCAGATCTCATCGGGGTGAGTTCAATCTGTGGCACATCGATGGTGGCGAACATGTTTTTAAAAACCTTTCCGCCTGTCAATTTAGTGTGTTCGAGCAGGTAGATGGGGGTGAAGCTCAGGCTTTTACTATGTCTACGGAGGCTCCCCAGGATGGTAGCTTGGGACGATGGGCATGTTATCCGCAGACTGGTCTAGCAGGGCAAGGAACGGGTACTTATCAGGCTTTGTATCCTCGGAGTTGGTATAGCTATGAAAATGTCTTCCAGGCGCAATTAACTTGCGAGCAGTTTTCGCCAATTTGGGCGGATAATTATCAGGAGTGTTCTTATCCGATCGCCGTATTTGAATGGACTGCTCACAATCCCACGGATAAGCCGATTACTCTGAGCATCATGTTGACTTGGGAGAATACGGTGGGATGGTTTGCGAATAGTAGTCCATCGAGCAAGGTGGAGATTCGGGATGATGGCAGTCCAGTATATGATTATCAGCCGCGCATTGGTGAGAGTGAGGGGAATTTTAATCAGTGGATTGTTGATAATTATCGAGTCGGTTGTTTGCTAAATAAGGCACATAAATCGGACACACCTGTGGAGGGTGAAGGACAATGGGCGATCGCGACGATTAGCAATCCTAGTCTGGAAGTATTTTATCATTCACGGTGGAATCCGATCGGTGATGGTGGCGATATCTGGGATAGTTTTGCAGCAGATGGTTCGCTCCCAGATATCGATGATGAAAGTGTGGCAAAATCTGGCGATCGAATTGCCGCAGCAATAACAATTCGGTTTACACTCAAACCAGGTCAAACTAAAAAGATTCCTTTTACTCTGGCTTGGGATTTTCCAGTTACTGAGTTTGGCAAAGATGTAAATTATTATCGACGGTATACAGATTTCTTTGGTCGATCGGGTGAAAATGCTTGGGCGATGATTCGTACGGCTCTCAAACATCATGATACTTGGCAAGAGCAGATCGTTAATTGGCAACAACCAATTCTCGATCGATCGGATCTGCCCGATTGGTTCAAGATGGCTTTATTTAATGAGTTGTATTTACTCACTGATGGCGGTACATTATGGACTGCTGCGGATGAGCGGGATCCGGTGGGACAATTTGGCGTATTAGAATGTCTCGATTATCGGTGGTATGAAAGTTTGGATGTCCGTTTATATGGCTCCTTTTCTGTACTCTTATTATGGCCAAAATTAGAGAAGTCTATTCTCATTGCCTTTGCCAGAGCTATTCCTGCTGAAGATACGAATAAACGGTTGATTGGTTACTACGTCCAAACTGCCTTTGGATATGAAGATCGGCCGCAAAATGTCGATCGATCCGAAATGATGGCACCCCGAAAAACTCTCCACGCCACTCCTCACGATCTCGGCGCACCGAACGAACATCCCTGGGAAAAGACCAACTATACCTGTTATCAAGATTGCAATCTGTGGAAAGATTTGGGGAGCGATTTTGTGCTCCAAGTTTATCGCGCTTATACCTTCACAGGTAAGAATGATGTGGAATTTCTCGCCGAATGTTGGAGTGCAATTGTTGATACCCTCGCTTATTTAAAACAGTTCGATCTCGATAACGACGGGATGATCGAAAACTCCGGCGCACCAGATCAAACCTTTGATGATTGGCGACTTCAAGGAATCAGTGCTTATTGTGGCGGACTATGGTTAGCTGCACTAGAAGCGGCGATCGCGATCGGTCAAATTCTCACCCAACAATACCATGAAGAATTGACCCCAAACCCATCACACTTCGACTACGCTCAGTGCGAGTCCCTTATCTCTCAATATCAAGCCTGGTTAGATACCGCCAAACCCATCTATCAAGATAAACTTTGGAATGGTACTTATTACCGCATCGACACCGATAGCGGCTCAGAAGTAGTCATGGCAGATCAATTATGCGGTCAATTCTATGCCAAACTTCTAGAACTCGATGATATCGTGCCCCTAGACTGCGCCAAAACTGCCCTAGAAACCGTCTATCAATCCTGCTACCTCAATTTCCAAGGTGGTAAATTTGGAGCCGCCAACGGAGTCAAAATCGATGGCTCACCATCAAACCCCAAAGATACCCATCCCCTCGAAGTATGGACGGGAATTAACTTTGGAATTGCGGCCTTTTTGGTACAAATGGGAATGCGAGAAGAAGGATTAAAACTAGCCGAAACGATCGTCGAACAAGTATATACTAACGGCTTGCAATTTAGAACCCCCGAAGCCATCACCTCCGCCGGAACTTTCCGCGCTAGTCACTATCTCCGAGCGATGGCAATTTGGGGGATTTATTATACTCTTGGTGAAGACTAATATCTGTCGCTTATGTTCTAGTCAATCGACCAGAATATAAGCGGTAAATTCTTAATACTTTTTATCTACAAAGGCATTTGGATTGTTTCCTGAAGCAACAGTATCTAGATCGCGCTGTTATGTTATCCATTGGTTTAAAAAGAATCTACAATAATGAAGCCAACTACGTTCGATAGAAAGAAGCACTTATACAAAAATGAAGCCTTTATCGAACTTGTCAAAGATGCCGTCAGATTCTTTAATGGTACCCCGATTCATATAATTCCCCCGCCGGATACTTTTTTAGGGACGGGGGTTTATGCTCTCTACTATACAGGTCAGAATCCTCTTTATCAAAGATATGCAGAGTTAAATCGGCTTGCTTATAACTACCCTATTTATATTGGTAAAGCTGTCCCCAAAGGATGGCGACAGGCTCGTATTTCAGACAGCACAATAAACCAGTCTCGCGAACTTTATAACCGACTGAGAGAACATACTCGGAGTATCACAGTCGGGGCAGATTTGAGTATTGAAGAATTCATGTGCCGTTTTGTGATTTTTGAAGATGAAAGCTCCGACATGATTAGCACAATTGAGGCAGCTTTGATTAAACTCAGTCAACCACTGTGGAATGTGGCTCTAGATGGATTTGGAAACCACGATCCTGGGCGAGGAAGATACGAACAAGCAAAATCAGATTGGGATATAATTCACCCTGGTAGACTTTGGGCAGAGCGATGTAATGGAAACCCAAAAAATGAAAGTGCAATCCTTGAAAAGATAGATCGTCATTTCCACAATATTGGGGGACAATTATGAATTCCCTCGAACTATTTTCAGGTGCAGGTGGTTTAGCCAAAGGACTAGAGTTAGCTGGATTCAAACACTCTGCACTTGTTGAATTCAACAAATATGCTTATGCTTCTCTTTGTAAAAACTTCGATCGAGAAAAAGTTTTCTTTGAAGATGTGAGAGATTTCGATCTAGAAAGATTAGATAATATCGATATTGTGGCTGGTGGGCCTCCATGTCAGCCATTTTCGCTTGGAGGAAAACATCAGGCAGATCGAGATAAACGCGATATGTTTCCATCTGCAATTCGGACGATTAAAAATCTAAAACCAAAAGCTTTTATCTTTGAAAATGTCAAAGGATTACTTCGCCTAACATTTGCAGATTACTTTGAGTATATTTTGCTCAGATTGACATATCCTAGTTTTAAGGTGGAAGATAATTTAGATTGGTTTCAACATTTAAGAGAACTTCGTTGTGTCAATCATTTTTCTTACTCAGAAACAAAGTATAATGTCAAGTTTAAATCGATTGATGCCGCAAATTATGGAGTGCCACAAAAGCGAGAGCGCGTTATAATTGTTGGCATTAGATCCGATCTAGAGTGCGATTGGTTATTTCCACCAGAAACACATTCGGTAGATAGATTACTGTGGGATATGCACGTTACTGGAGAATATTGGGAACGTCATAAAATATGTAAGTCAGAACGTCCATTAATAAATAAACGATTGACAGCTAAAATATGCCAACTTACAAAAAAATACGGGAGGTTTGCACCAGCATTAATGCCTTGGAAAACAGTACGAGATAGTTTAAATAATTTACCAGATCCTCAGTCTAATTTTAGCATCCAGGATCATATTTTTCATGATGGGGCGAGAATTTATCCAGGACATACTGGAAGCATATTAGACGCACCCGCTAAAACAATTAAAGCTGGAGATCATGGCGTTCCTGGGGGGGAAAATATGCTGCGCTTTCCAGACGATAGAGTTCGTTATTTGACGGTAATGGAGGCAAAAAGACTTCAAACTTTTCCAGATCATTTCGCGATCGATGGCAGTTGGGGCGAAGCAATGCGACAAATTGGAAATGCGGTTCCTGTTCTACTTGCCGAAATAATTGGGCGCGAACTCATTCAAACACTAAAATAAATCATGATGCTGGAACAAAACTTAACGGCTAATCAAAAGATGGCGATTGTCAACATAAATTAGCGCGAATTTCTCGATCGAATGATTTTGACAATCAACCATAGACCTAAAATACCTGCTACGCCGAATAGGAGATTACTCAGGAGTTGCAAATGGGGGGTTTGAGCATTGGCAGAAACGATCGCCGCACCAAGGATCGCCGCAGCTACGATCGTACTTAGAGAACGTCGATTGGCAGCTTCATCGAGACTATTTTGAATCCCGTCTAAGTTTTGAATGGTGATATTTAGCTTCAAAGTTTCGGAGCTAAATCGATCGAGCAAAAAGGCTAATTGGCGGGGTGATTCGAGCGAGAGATTTTTTAATTCTAATCCGGTTCTGAGTAATGATTGCAATGGATCGTCGCCGATCAGTTGTCTTTGGAACATATCATTCATCAGCGGACGAACTTCTTCAAATAAATTTACATCGGGGTTGAATTGTCGCCCAACTCCTTCTAAATTTGCCAATGATTTGGCAAATAAACCGATATTACTCGGCCATCGGAGATTATTTCTACGAGCTGCTTGGAGGATTTCATAGAACGCTTGACTAGCGTTCATGCTCTGCAAATTGAGATTATTATACTTGTGTAATAAGCGATCGTAATCCCATTCCAAACGGGATAAATTGAGTTCTCCCATGGGTTCGGCTAGTTGGAGGGTAATCTGGGCGCAACGTTGAGCATCGCTATTGACGATCGCCAAGATCATTTCCATCAATGACGATTGAGTGCGGGCATCCAGCCTCCCCATCATGCCACAATCGAGGATGGCTACTCTACCATCATTTAGATAAAATAGGTTGCCTGGATGGGGATCTGCGTGGAATAAACCATCTACTAAATATTGCTGAAAAAAGGCGCGAAAGCAGAGTACTGTAATTGCCTGTCTTTCTTGCTGAATATTACCGTTGTGATTTTTGCCATTAAGTTGAGCGGAAAGAATTGGCACACCATCCAACCATTCCATCACGAGTAGCTTCTGAGTCGATAACCCGCGATCGATCTCTGGTACCATGATTTTGGTGGTGTCGAACCATTTACCAGCTAGGAGATTTTTTCGCAGTGCTGCGGCATATTGCGCTTCTTGGGTAAAGTCTAATTCGGATTGAAGCGCGGTGCTAAATTCTGCGGCGAGGGAAACTAGATCGTAACGTTTGCCAAAATCTGTGCCGGAGAGCAATTCGGCGATTCTTTCGATCAGGGCGATATCTCTAGTCACCAACCTGTCGATACCTGGGCGTTGTACTTTCAAGGCTACTTGTCGCCCATCTTTGAGGATGGCGCGATGGGTTTGAGCGATGGAGCCAGCCGCGACTGGATAACGATCGATTTCCCTGAAGATTTCACTGGGCTGCTGGCGTAATTCTTGGACTAAAATTGTTTCGATCGCATTCCAATCGATCGGTGGTACATTTGATTGGAGTTCGCTCAGTGCCTGAATATATTCGACAGGTAACAGATCTGGGCGCGTACTGAGCAATTGTCCCAGTTTAACATAGACTGGCCCCAAATCTGTCAAAATATTTCGCAAGATATCTGGGGGCGGGATATCTACTCGCGGCTGCGCGTCGCCACCAACGGCTTTACCAATGGTGAGGATTTGACGCATAAAATCCCAACCATGATGCAAGAGGATTTCTACTATTTCCCGCTGGCGTGAAATATCGATTTTGGTAATAGCTGGCATGGTGGGGGATGAGGGAAAAACTCCCAAAAGGGCGCACTCCCTTATGATTCTAACATGCCAAAAGCTTCTAGGTAGGTATCAAAATCAGCATCGCTAAAACAGACAAAACTTACGCCGTGAATAGAGAGATCTTGGGCTAAAACAGCGGCTACAGTTTCGAGGGCAACTTTAGCAGCTAACTCGATCGGATAGCCGTATGCGCCGCAACTAATAGCAGGAAAAGCGATGGTTTGAATTTGATGAAGCTGGGCTAGAGCGAGACTTTCTCGGTAACAACTAGCGAGTAATTCTGGCTCTCCAGCGTTACCACCATCCCAAATTGGGCCAACAGTATGAATTATATATTTGGCAGTAAGATTGTAGCCTTTAGTTAGTTTTGCTTGGCCAGTTTTGCAACCATTTAGTTGGCGACATTCTACTAATAAATCGGCACCAGCGGCGCGGTGAATTGCCCCATCGACTCCACCACCACCGAGTAGTGAACTATTTGCAGCATTGACGATCGCATCGATCGTTAGGCTGGTAATATCGCCCTGAATAATGCCGATTCGTTCTTGTGGTGTGGCTGTCAAGTCACTCATGATTTGGCGTTTCCTTTCGATCGACAGAATTATCTAAATTTTAGATGAAATTGCTAGATTTAGCTAGTGAGTATGCTCGTCTTCGATCGGTTTATTGAAATTTTGCTGGTTGAAATCAACAAAGTTTCAAGATCGAGTAGCTTACCAGCTCTAAAAGTGTTCGCAATTAGAACTGAGACTAGATTCGATCGCCACTTGGATGATGTTATTTTGCCGATCGCTCTGGGTAGAATAAGTGTATACATCTCTTTTTACTTATTAAGCTATTGCAGTAGGAATGGGATTCAATATTTCGCTACCTTTAGTTTGAGCCTCAATAGATGACTAATTAGATCGTCGAATTTTAATCCTCTCGTTAAACTTCAAGTCGGTCTATTTTGATAGCTCGATAATTGGATGGCGATCGAGTCAAGCGGCTTGACATCTATTTTAGATCTTACCCAACTCTACTCAGAATAAATAATGACTCCACCTCTAAGGATCGTTCTATTTATCAACTTTGTCAATGCCTTGAGTCTAATCGCCTTGATTCTAAATATTTACACCTACGGTAAACACTTTGGATTGAGTGATTTTCAGACTAGCTTCTTGTTTGCAGTTTATTCGATCGCGCAATTCCTAGCCGCTCCAACGATCGGCAAAATGTCAGACAAATTTGGGCGCAAACCGTTATTAATAATTAGTCTAGCTGGTACCGTTATTGCCAACTTTATGGTTGGCACGGCTAGTACTGCAACAGTACTATTTATCGCCCGCTTTTTGGATGGCATAACTGGTGGTAATATATCAGTCTCTCAAGCAATTATCACCGATATTACCAAGCCAGAAGAACGTTCTCGCGCTTTTGGCTTATTTGGTGCCTCCCTGGGTGTGGGCTTTGTGGTTGGGCCATTAATTAGTTACTTCAGTACCCAAATATCGATCGGCACCCCATTTATCGTGTCTTCATTCTTGGCGGCAGTTGCCCTAGTTTTAACGATTTGGCTACTACCAGAAACGCTCAAAGTTAGGCCAAATCAAACTAGTTATGTTTTCGATCTGGGACTAAAAAATATAGTCTCTGGTTGGTCGATGCCAGGAATTGGCGCATTGCTGAGAGTGACTTTTTTGACTGGCACGACATTTGGCATGTTCACATTTTCTTTTCAGGCTTATTATATCAAAGTATTAGGTCAAAACTTGCCTTCTTTTGATTTGTTGTTTTTTAGCTTCGGTGTTTTAGGTGCCCTGATGCAAACCAAAGGAATTAAATTTCTGACCAAAAAGCTTAGTGCTGCCAGAATTATGTTTCTAGGGCTATTTTTTCGCAGTGCTTGCTTTGCGCTGATGCCAGTATTTCCGAATGTTGCTTATTTCGTGGTCATTAGTCTAATATTCTCGATTTTCAATTCGCCGATTCAACCGATGATTAGTAGTCTAATTTCCCTGAACACAAAACCATCAGAACAAGGAATGACTTCCGGTTTGAATGCTGCATATTTGACGATCGCTACTGGAATTGGCCCAGTTATTTCTGCAATGCTAATCGATCGAACAACGATCGAAGCGGCTGAGAAATTGGCGAGAGAAACAGGTATCGCAGTGAATATCCAGAGTTATGTTAGCTACTCATACCCGCTGTATGTTGCCGGAATCGGTGCATTTGCGGTATTGATTCTGGCGATGAAAACTCAACGTCAATACGATCGAATACTAGCAGTCGGTAATATGGATTATCTAAAAGAATTGGGCGGTGCATCAAATCGCAGATAAGCCGAGAAAACATTGTCTGTAACTCCCGCTCGATTATTGTTGGAATCTACACCGAGATCGATTTCGTTGCGATTCCAACTCAGGGAAAGAGTGGGAGCAGCCGGATTAGAACCCAATCGAATATTCGCACTAGCTCCGAAAGGCGATCGAGCCTGATTTTCATTCAATGGTGTATAGTAACCAGAGAGACTCAATTCAGAACTAATTTTCCAAGAGGCACTAGTCGATAACAAATTGCCGATCGAATTTGGCATATCTGTCGCGACATAATAAGTCGCCCCCACAGATACATCACCCAAATTAGTTCTAGCACCGATATTGAGAAAACTACTAGCCGAGCGAAAATTCACCGCATCATATATTTTCGCACCATCCAAAACATAGTTAATATTTCCCGATAGACTCAGATTATAAGCAGGATTTTTGCCTAGAGCGACTTGTTTCGAGAGATTGAGAGCCAATTTGCTATAGTACTCAGGATCGGGATTTGCATAGCCGATGAAAGCAAAATTGTAGTTAAATCCCCGCTCTTCGACTTTGGTATAATCGATCCCAACGTATGCTTTAGTTGTATTAGTAGCACCGCTGGTTTGAGTGGGATTGAAAATCACCCCAGTATAGTAACGAAATACCGAATCAGAACTTGTAACGTTACCCGTAGCACTGAGATGGGGCTGATAATCCGTACGTTCGCGAATTGTGGTGCTATTGCGAGTACTTACATCCCGCTCGTATCTAGTCAAATATGTCTGTACATAAGCGTTGGAAATCGCCGAAGAATTGAAGTTATTCTGATTTAGCAGGGCTGTGACTTCTGTATTTGCATCGACACCACCTTCACCCCCAGAAGCTAGTGAGATGCGCTCGGCTCCGGTAGTTTTCAGTGTCGAACTTGAGGATACTTGACGATCGACAACAGGTGAAAAACCGACCCAAATACCGCGATAATTGGCAGTAGAAGCCCGACTATCTGTAGGTGTAAAGCCGCCACCGATGCCAGCAGAATAAGCTGTGATACTATTCTCAGGGAGCCGATTATTATTCGCCGCAAGCAATAAACTCCGATCGATTTCCACAGAGCCGCCTTTTTTGCCAGATGGTAAAAATGGTTCGACATTGGGTAATAATTCGCTAGCGGCTTGAATTCCGGCAATCCAGCCTGTATTTCGATCGTTGAAGATATAATTAGAAC
The DNA here is from genome assembly GCA_031376885.1 of Chamaesiphon sp. OTE_70b_metabat_96. Classification (GTDB taxonomy): domain Bacteria; phylum Cyanobacteriota; class Cyanobacteriia; order Cyanobacteriales; family Chamaesiphonaceae; genus Chamaesiphon. The sequence goes on from JANMEL010000015.1 coordinate 15,360, forward strand.
CGCGTACAGTTCTACCAATGGCTGTCTCTCTACCATTGGCGAGAATTACCTGATTGATGCGCCCAAAAGACACCATCGGTACGGTAGTAGTGGATTCAAATCGATCGAACTTACGCTCGCTACCCTGAGTATTACCTAATTCGGTACCGATTTTGGGAAAATAGAGATCCAAACCAAGTAATTGTCCATTTGCGCCACCTTGAAATCCGGGTGCTGTAATTGCCAATCGAGACTCAGGTGTCACAACATCGCCAAATTGTGATGTTGGGAGGATGCGACGAGGAATCAGTGTTGCAGGATCGATACTACTCTCGTCGGTTTTCAAACCTGGTAGGTAAGTACAAATTTGTTTTACGCCTGTTGGAGATGTAACCCCATTTATGCAATCACCGACAAAGCTGATTTGCTGGCGAAAGCCAAAAGCAGTTTCTGGTGAATCTATCGTGGTGGTAATATTTCGCTCTTGGCGAATTGTGCGAATTTGACTATAGTTACTCTGATATTCAGTCCGATAAATGCGATTGCTAGAGACACTTTCTGAAGCTTGTTGACTATCTAATTGAGTTGCATTGAAACCTGGGTTTGTGGTGATGCGATCGCCGATGTCTGTGCCGCCAGTGACTTCAAATTGCGTCTGATGGGTGACAGCAACATCATTGACGACGATTTGAGTCAGAGCTGGATTCAATTTACCTAGATTGACTGGGCGAGGAGCGATCTGATAGCGCGGATCTTTGATGGGGTTTGGAATGGGTTTGGCATTTGGTAATAAAATCGGAGTTCGATCTGGTGGTGAAGTGGGAACTATAAGTAGAGAAGTCTTTGGTGATGCAATCGGATCTAATTCTGAAGATGACAATAGATCTCTTGGCTCGATATTTTCTCGAATTTTGAGATCTGATATCGATAATTTTACTGGCGATTTAATTTGATTGGGGCTGGTTGGAACTTGGTAAATAAAATCTACTCTATCCTTGATAATCTGCTCTGGGACTAAATTTGCTATTGCCGATTGTGTTGCTCGATCGCCTAATAAATAGCTAGTTAAGATTATTAAGAAAACAAATCTGATGATTTCACTAATAGGAAAAATACACTGATTTTGATTGGTAGAATACATCCAGATTTTTAGCATGTCGATCGCACTTATGAATTTTTTTCCAATTCCATCAATTAAGACGATTGGATGGATAGATTGAAGCTAGATTATTTGGAGTTTTTATTCGAGTAGCGTTTAGAGCCATCTACAAAAATTTAGTTCGATCGTTAACTTCGATCGAACTAAAGCAATCGAAGAAAGATCTTCATCACCAATCTATAATTATGTTTGTCAATCTAAATCGAATGAAAAACTAGTACTGGGCGGCATAAATCTAGGGACTAGTTAGTGTGAGTTCACTTCGGCTAAGGCAGACGATACCCATTGGCAAAGCCTGCGCCTTGCGCTTACGGCTAGATGCTTCGCTTACGCAATGCCTTTGGCAAGGCTACGCCAACAGTGAGCGGAAACTGAACTCCCAAAGGGAATCGGAACTTTCGCCGCCCACTACTAGGGGATAATCGTAATAACTTGAGGATTGTTGCTGTCTACTGTTGCCGAGCCAGATAAACCTGGATTTGTCGAAATAGTTCCGAGATTTGCGTTAGATTCGGGCACAAATGAATAGCCCACATTGACAGTATTTGGATTTGTGACAGTCAATACACCCCCGCCACCAATTGCCGTAGTAGCAGCGTCATTACCCACAATACTGGCTATTCCCGCCGCCGTATTCTTGCCGATCGCGATCGACGCAGCCAAACTACTGATATTATTATTGGCATCATAAATAATCGCCACCACACCAACTCTACGAGTTTGATCTGCGATAGCGATCGAACCGAAATTAATTAAAATAGTAGATGCTAAAATTGAAGCAATCGCTAATTTGAGCGAATTTTTCATGGTTTTTTGTCGATAATAGATATAGTTGTGGACTGGCAAAAGTTTTTAAAAATTTGCCAGATGCACCAGAAACGATCGATCCCACAGATCGATCGATCGTTTTCAATCTTATCTATTTGAGACTAACGCCTACAGTCGAAGGAACGAGATTGACGCTATTTTTGGCAGTACTATCGAAGACGTTAGCTTGTACACCCGCAGTACCCAAAAGCGTATCCTCTGCTACTGTGAAAATAGTACCTGTAGCATCAACTGTCAAACGCCCACCATAACCACCAGCAACAGCGGTAAATGAAGCAGGGGCAGCAGGAACCTCAGGAGTCAACAGAGGTCCAGGGGTATTGTTAACAGGCGGACCAAAAGTAGCAGGAATAAGCGCAGTACCACCATTTGAAGTACCTGAAGTAAAGGCACCAGTTTTACCAACAGCAACTGCACCAGCAGTTCCGGTTAGGACATTTCCAGCACTGAATTCGGCAGAGATACTACCTGCGGAACCTGCGGAACCTGCATGGGCAACATTGATAGAGCCAAATACAGCACCAGCCGCTAAAATTAAACCAGTCGCAAATACGATCGAAGCTTTCATGATTTTTTCCTTGATTGATAATGTGTGTATAGATCCAAACCGATCTATTGTGGTTACTAGTTCGATTAGGCTCAGAAAACCAAGCTGAGACTAAATACAGATAGAATTATTTGCGCCATCGACTGAAACAACCCGTGCCTCAAGTCAACAGTTCATCAGTTCAAATTAGTCTGCGAGAGTAACGCCAGTAGTTGGCTTCAGGGTAGTTACGCCAGAGCTATCAAAGTTGTTAGCTTGATCGATTGCTGTATTTGCTGGAGTTTCAGCCGTAGCTGTAAAACTAGTACCAGCATTACTAATGCTAAATCCACCAGCAGCACCAATTGCGGAAGTACTAGTACTGTTACCACTGGTTTTAGCTGTAGCTACTGCGAAACTTTTACCAACAGCAACGGAAGTAGACAAGCGAGCAACGTCAGGAACAACAACACCAACAGTACCAACAGGAGCACCAGCAGGAACAGGAAGAGTAGTAGTAGTTGTTGCGAATTTGATACTTACGCTACCTGCTGCGCCGCCTTCACCAGCATGAGCTGGGGAGCCGGAAGCTACTAGAGCAGCAGCTACCAAAATTAAACCAGTCGCGAATTTGATGGAAGTCTTCATATGTGTTTATCCCGAATCGGGGTAAGGTTAAATGTCCTATATTTACAAGGTACCCATGGTGAACTGAAGAACTAACATTTAGATAGTGATTTATATAACTTTATAAATGATCTAGATCGCCATAGAGGTGAATCTCTACTTTCGATCCTAGCGATCTAATTCTCGTAGAGAATATGAATGAGTGACTCTATATAATGAGAGATAAGTCAATTTGGTGAAGTTGATAAAGTCAAAAGCTATACTAGCTAAAACTTTTGACTGAATTTTCGATCTATTGTCTGTGTTAGTCGATCGAATTTACATACTGAATCGATTGTATAAAATATTTTTTGCTGTCAGCAAAGACGATCGGAATTCACTGAGATTTTGTCAAAATGGGGCTACATGCTCAGAATTGTCCCCAGAATATCGATCTATACAATAGCAAATTAATTTATCAAAAAAAGAAAATCATCTAGTCCATGAAAATGGACTAGACGATTTGAGATACTTTTTATATAGGGGTGGGTTTAACAACCAACGATGGATCCTGCAATCAAAACCCACCCTCCTCACTAGAATATCCACTAGGGAGGGCGGGTTTTGATTTGGATATTTTAGTTATCGCCCAAAGGTTGTCGCTAAACCCGCCCCTACGGTTGATCCTGATACATATAAGGTACCCATAGGAAAGGGTTTATATACCATATTGGCCTAAAATCTTTTACGGAACTGGGTTGTCATCACCCCATCAGCCGTAGGTTACAAATACTTCCACGCCGCAATTTACAACGGCTAGGGAGGAGCGATATCTTTTTCTGTTTGGCAATTATTGACACACATTAATTCATTTGCTAGCATGGTAGATGTAGAGCACAAGAAAATCGAACAATTTCAATAATTATTGAAATTATTAATAGAATAGAAGATCGACACCCATCTGAATATCTTTGGATTTAAAATCATGAACTGTATATACTGTGCTTCTAATACTCGCAAAAATGGTCTAACATCCAGTGGAACTCAACGTTATCGTTGCGATAGCTGCAAACGTTCTTTTACTGGATCCCCTGTCGGTAGACCATCAATCGGCGATCGACCATTAACTTCGATCGAGTATAATCAACGCTATAGAGCCAAGAAAAAGCAAGAATTAGAACCTTAAAATAAATAATAGAATAGATCGATCTGTCGCTTGACACACATTATCTATTCAAATATAATAGTAGATGTACAGTACGTTAATTAGTAAATATGACTGAGTTAGAACAAGTTCTGAAATCAATTGCCGACTTAAAGACTGATGTTGATACCAAAATTGATGGCTTAAAGACTGATGTTGATACCAAGATTGATGCTTTTACCAAACAAAATGATACGTTCAATGACAAATTTGACAACTATCAAAAAGCTACTCAGTCGCTCGTTAACTTATCTTTTGGATTAATAGCCTCAGCTACTGTCGTTACGATCGTGCAAGGGATCTTCTACCGTAGATAGTATTTCAATAATTAATAATTAATAATTGTTAATTATTAATTACATCTCCCGAAAGGACAGAGAATTGCTTCAAGAATAAACCACTACCCAACATAATATAATGTCTATTACCATCGAGACAGATCTCAAGGAGATTCTCCAAACATTAAACCAAAAGATGGATCGAATGCAAGACGACATCACTAGCTTGAAACTCGGTCAAGTTAAAATAGAAGGTGATATCAAAGCTCTAGATAATAAAGGTTCGATCGTTCAGCCCATAATTACGGGGATAACAGTAGCTGTTGTCGGCAGAGGATTGTTGGCTCTGTTCAAATATTTGCCAGCTTAATATTCACGTCTGAGGGTTTAGATCCCGCGATCCGGTTTCGGCTCCGCTCAACCTCCGAGGGTTGAGCGAAATCAAATCCGATATTAATTATTAATTAATTTAACTTCGATCGATCTTGAATCTCAAAATCGATCTGACTGGATTAACTGTCGAGGGTTCGGGAAAGGTGCCTTTGGGTGAAGAATTAATCCCTTGTACATCCACACTTAGAGTTTTGCCATCGGCGGAGATATCGAGAATGGCGTAGTTGAACGTATTTGGCGAGTAGAAATCGATCGGTTGGCGGAGTTTGTCCGCATTTGGATCGCCTTCGCGGACAACATTTCGGAGTCCGGGAAATTTGGGATCTAGACCGATCGGATTTACGCCTGCATTGGTCTGTTTTTGGGCGATACTATCGGCGATATTCTTGAGATAACTAAAACTATGGTCGGTGATGAAATCGGGGCCACTAGCACCGATTGGGCCAGCGACGATCGCGAAAGCACTAGGTAACACTCGTACAGTTTGGGGATCTTTAATATTATCTAGATAGGTGAGTTCGTTGACGCGATGTTGATGATCGTCGGTGGCCAAAAAGACGGTATTCTTAATGCCATTATCGGCAATAAATTTGAGTAAATTATTTCGCTCGGCACGATAGCCACCACTCCATGATTTCCCGCTATCATCACCAGCACCCTGTGTATCGATCGGTGAAGAAACAGCGATAATTTTCCAGGTGGTGCCATTCTTTTGAGCATTGAGGAGGGTTTTTTTCAACCAGGCTAATTGAGTAGAGCCGAGCATAGTTCGATCGGGGTTGTCTGCTCTGGCTCCCGTATCGTCTCCGCCCTTTAGGGTCTTCAAGCGCACGTCTCGGTATGACCTATCGTCTACATTGACAAAAATACTATTTCTACCCCATTGCTGGGCGAAATAGAGCTGCTGGGTGCGATCGGTACGTTTGTCCCCAGGTGCCGAAACGATCTGTTCCCGAATCGGTTGATACTCGGAATAGGCGCGGAGCAGTGTCTTAAATCCGGTGGTTTGATTGATGAAGGTACCAGTTGTATTTACATCATCAGCGGTATTACTCGAACCATTCCCCAGCCTACTAGCCATTCCAGCCGATGCACCACCATTAATGAGCTGTTTGTTACCGAGTTCGTGGTTATCGAGCAGAGTATAGTTACCTTGCGATCGATATAGTGTTTGCAAACCCTGAAATCCACCAGTGCTCATCGGTTGGAGATTTTCTAGATATTTGCGCCGATAATCTGCCAGAGCTTGGGTAGGATTATCGACAGGATCCGCTGTAGCGGGGGATCCTTTACTCGCACTTTCGTACATCGTATCGCCGAGCAAAACGAAATAGTCCAATCCCAGTTTATCAAAATTTAGCGTAGACGAATATGGTCGCCATTGACCATCAGCATCGCCACTAAATCCAAATCGCACGGGTGCGGAGATATTCGGATTTGGCGCAGTTTTAAATATACCGACTTGACTAAAACCAGCTTTGGAACTCTGGAATCGATAGTAATAGCGAGTGCCACTTTTGAGATTTGTCGCATCTATTTTGACTGTATAGTCGCGATTTGGATCCGTTGTGGCCGGGTAAGAGAAGGGAATATTCGTAAAGTTGGCAGCGGTGGAGATTTGCAGTTTGAGGTTGCGCCTAATCCCCTGTTTGGAAATCGAATCAAATGTGCGCGTCCAAATTATCGCACTATTGTGGGTGACATCTCCGGCGGCAATTCCGCTAAATGTCGGTACTCCCACATTAGGCGCGGTGGGAGCAGGAGTAGCAATAGATCCACTCGTCAAACAGCTCAACAATACTGGCAATAACAGTTTCATAATCTCGCTAAGAGGGTGTTTGGAAAACTATTTTTTTGGTTACAATCCCCCAGATTAATCTGTGGGGACAATCCAAAATCCAAAATCCAAAATCTCAATTACCGATCGCTTTTTGATACAACTCGACAATCCGATCGACCACTTCATCGATCGTCATATTATCACTGATAATTTCGATCGCGTCGGGGGCTTTTTTCAATGGCGAGATCGATCGGTTACTGTCGATTTCATCTCGCTCGGCGATCGATCGACTCAATTCTACCAAATCTACTTCACCTTGACCGCGATCGAGCAAATCTTGTTGCCGTCGTCGAGCACGCTCCGCCACAGATGCAGTCAGAAAAATCTTCACCTCTGCATTCGGAAAAACATGGGTACACATATCTCGACCTTCGGCAACGATACCACCTTTGGCACCGATCGATTGTTGCTGCCTGACTAATGCTGTGCGTACCACTTCTAGAGCCGCCACCGCCGACACTCGACTCGTCACTTCCAAAGTCCGAATCGCCTCACTCACATCAATATTATTCACCAAAACTCGATCGCCAGTCAGAGTAATTGTGGCGTTATTTACCAACTCGGCAATTTTTGCTTCATCATCTAGGGCTAGATTCGCCTCCATCACTAGCCACGCGATCGATCTATACATCGCCCCAGTATCCAGAAACAACAGCCCTAGACGAGCCGCTACGAGCTTGGTGATAGTAGATTTGCCCGCACCTGCGGGGCCGTCGATCGCGATTAGAGGCATGGGGGGAG
>JANMEL010000229.1:0-27261 GCA_031376885.1 Chamaesiphon sp. OTE_70b_metabat_96
AAATGGTGCTGTACTTGCGGCGTTTTTATTCGGGGGTTCCCCCCGAATAAAAAAACGACAAGACAGGGGAGACCCCAAGACCGCACTTTTCGCTGACCCCTCACCCCTGACCCCTGCTATACTTACTGACTCAATCATCCCATCGAGTATAAAAAATAGGCGATAAATATGATGACAACTCCAACACTTACCAATCAGACTGCTTTCGTCAATTCAGTTACTGGTGGCACCGCGACAGAAGGAGATTATGGAATCTTCACAATCGAGTTAACGGGGAATGATATCGGTACGACAGTCGAATTGCAATTGGGTTCTGGTAACGCAACTCTGGGGGCAGACTACTTACCTTTAGAAGCATCATTTGATGCAGGTGCAACTTGGACTCCAGTTCCCGCTAACTTGCTATTACCTGTGCCTGGGGGGGTTGGATCTTTTCAAGTTCGTACCCTGACTGTGATTGACAATGTATTTGAAGGGACTGAGGACATTGGACTATCTGTTAATGGGCGAGGCAAATTTGCTACTGTGACGCTCCTAGACAAACCTGCTGTATCAAACTTCATCTCAGTTAGCGATGCCAGTGCCGTTGAAGGTCAGCAAGAAGTCTTTACAATTGGGTTAGCCGAAACAACAGTCGCACCAACTACCGTTCAATTAACTCTATCTACGAGTGAAAATCGATTTAATGTGGCTAGTGGTGAGGATGTTTCACCAGATTTGGAAGCATCTTTTGATGGAGGCACAACGTGGACTCTAGTTCCTGCCGATGGTCAATTAGCAGTTGGTACTGGGGTTAAAGATTTTCAAGTTCGCACTATTGCTCTCCTGGATAGTGTCGTCGAACAAAATGAAGTCTTTGGATTAAATGCGACTGTTAATGGTGAGAAAGCAACTGGCACAGGTACCATCATCGATACAGCACCGCTCCTATTTGTGAATAGTTTTCTGGATACTCCTATTGGTATCTATGAAGGTGAAAAAAAGGTCTTTGGCATTACATTCATCGAAACTACTACTGTACCAAATACTATTCAGTTGGGTTTAATAGGTATTACTGCAACTCTGGGTGAGGATTTTTTACCAGAATTTGAAGCATCTTTTGATAACGGTACAACTTGGACTCCAGTTCCGGCAAATGGTCAATTAGCAGTTGGGGTTGGGGTAAAAGATCTCCAAGTTCGGCTTCCAATTATAGCTGATACTATAGTTGAAGAAACTGAATCCTTTAAAATAACTGCGACTATTGATGGTGGTAGCGCAATCGGTCAAGGGAGCATCTTCGATGGAGCCAAACCCACCATCACCGTTAGTGATGCTAGTGCGATTGAAGGCGATTATGCGGTCTTCAGTGTTACTTCCACTAATCTGCTCGGAAGAAGTAACTATAATCTAAGTCTGGGAAGTGATACAGCAAATGTTGATGATGATTTGTCCCCACAGGTGGAAATATCTTTCGATAATGGGCTGACTTGGAATCGAACAGAAAATAATCTAACTATTGCTGATGGGGTGAAAGAGTTTAAAGTCCGCGTAATGACTTTGAGTGATAATTTGCTCGAAGGTAATGAAACCTTTAAACTAATCGTTGGTAATGGCGACATTAATGGCATCGGTACAGCTACTATTATCGACCAACCTCTCGTCACGCCGAAAGTTGTCTCAGTTGAGAATGCAAGTGCAATGGAAGGGGAGACAGAAGTTTTCACCGTTGGGTTATCCAATACAACTTTTGAACCAACAAATATTCAGTTGAATTTAGCTAGTGGTACGGCAACTCTGGGTAAAGATTTCTCGGCGATATTAGAGGCATCTTTTGACTTTGGCGTAAGTTGGAGTTCGGTACCAACTAATGGTTTATTATCTGTTGGTGCTGGAGTAAGAGATTTCCAAGTTCGTACGATGGCTCTAATTGATAATCGAAAAGAAGCTACCGAAACATTCACCCTCACGGCTAGTGGGAATGGTGGTACGGCAAATGGCACGGGAACAATTCTGGATGCACCAATTGCTGCTAAAGTGAATCGGGTTAGCAATGCTCGTGCAATTGAAGGTGAGAAAGAAGTCTTTACGATTGGATTGTCAGATCAGACGACTGCACCGACGACTGTGGCGTTGAATTTGGCTAGTGGTACGGCAACTTTGGGGACTGATTTCTCGGCGACATTGGAGGCATCATTCGATCGCGGTAAAACTTGGTCGGCGGTTGCAGAGGATGGTAAACTAATAGTAGGAACGGGAATAAAAAATTTCCAAGTTCGGACGATGACGACGATCGATCCGCTCCTAAAAGAAGGTAAAGAAACCTTCAAACTGACTGCTAGTGCTAATGGTGGTACGGCAAATGGAACTGGTACAATTATCGACAAACCTTTTGTTGGGGCGATTGCGATCGATCTAAATGGCGATGGAATTCAAACCCTTGGTATCGACAAAGGTGTGAAGTTTGACATCAAAAATTCCGGCAAAAAACTATCTACTGGTTGGATATCTAATGCTGATGCTTTTCTAGCCTTCGATAAAAATGGTAATGGTAAAATTGACAGTCGTGCTGAATTATTTGGTGGCGGTGTTGGTCAAGGATTTGCCACTTTAGAGTCTTTTGATTCTAATCGTGATGGTTTTGTCAATGCTCAAGATGCTCGCTTTGGGAAGCTGAAAATCTGGCAAGATAAGAATAGCAATGGTACCACAGATTCCCGTGAGCTATCCTCATTTTCTGATGTTGGAATTGTATCTCTCCAAGTCGCTTATACTAGCGACTTTACTTTAGATGCACAACAGAATGTCCTCGGCGAACGTAGTTTAGCCACAACGAATACAGGTAAAACTCTAGAATTAGTAGATACATATTTCCAGGTTGCTACTAATAGCTGCAATTTCCTGAGTACTCATGATTAATTAATCAAGAAAAAACAAACCCGACTTCATGAAGTCGGGTTTCTGGCGATCTACCAAGGTAAACGGCTACCATCCCAAGAGAAGAACTCACCACTATCTTTAGGCTCTAAACCATCAATTACAGTTAATAATAATCCAACAGTCTTATCGACTGAAAACAACTTTTCTGGCGGTACATTACGTTGAAAAGGGAGAGATAAATTGGTATCGGTAGTACCAGGATGGAGGGCAACGACGATCGCCTTAGGACAAGTTCGTTTGTATTCGATCGCCGTCGTCCGAATAAACATATTCAGAGCAGCTTTCGAGGCACGATAACCATACCAACCACCACTTTCATTATCACCAATACTGCCAACCTTAGCCGAAATAGTAGCTAAGATCGATCGATCTCCATGCTTTAAAAGTGGCTGAACATACTTAAACAATAACATCGCCCCCACACTATTCACCTGAAAATAACGCGAGAGTTGAACCGAATTAATCTGCCGTAAACTCTTCTCAGGCTGCATCTCACCCTCATGCAAAACACCAGCAGAATTAATAACATAATTTAGCGTAGGTGTCTCAGCTTTGATTTTTTCGATGACTCCAGCAATTTGGGATTCATCAGTGATGTCCATCTGAAAGCAACATAATCGAGAATCGGTAATTGCTAATAACTCCGTTGCTGATTCCAACCGTCGATAAGTCGCATAAACCCGATCGATCTTATCGTCAGCTAATAATCGCCGCACAAAACCCAACCCAATTCCCTTACCCCCACCAACAACTAAACCCTTCTTGCCAATATCACTCATCACAAATAACCTCCTCCGTGAACCTCAGTGAATCCTCAGTGTCCCCTTCGGCTACGCAATGCCAAAGGCAAGGCTAACGCCAACAGGGCATCGCCTCTGTGTTTAAAAAGGCACCATCTACTTCCCCGCTCTAATCTTCCCCAATAATATATTAAAAGGTTCCCAATCATCATTCTGAGAAATCGGCTCCCAAATCGCCTCAATTTGTGGACGTAATAAAATAGTTTGAGGATTCGATCGATCCAAAACACCACCAACTAACTCAACCTCCGACTCAGACATATTGCTCAAAACTCGATGGTAAAGTTCTAGCCATTTTCCGTAGCCAGAATTAGCCATTACTTGCGGCATAAATTCAGACTCATTTAAGATCGAATTAATATCATTCGCCCATTTTAGCTTGAATACTTGACTCAACTCAAAAAAGAATTGATGATAACCGACTTGAGTATCAGCTAATAATTGGAGCGTCATAACTAATAACTCATCTTGCTCCGGCGTATCCCCTCCCGTCAAACCCAATTTGGCGAACATTAGCTTCTTGTACTCAGCAAAATAGTATTCCTCAAACTTAGCTAATGCTGTAGCCAGTTCTACTCGATCGATAACCGCGCTCAGAGGCTGTTGGAGCAGCTCCAAATTGAGTTTACATATGCCAGGTTGGTTACCATAACTATACCGCCCAGCATGGTCAAAATAGGCCGCAGTAAAATCTGGATCGTAACTAGGCAAAAAGGCAAAAGGGCCATAATCAAAACTCTCACCAGTAATCGACATATTATCGGTATTGAGTACCGCATGACAAAAACCCGCCGCCATCCATTGGGCGACTAATTCAGCGACACGTTGAACCAACTCCGTATAAAATTGGACATAGCGATCGGCACCACTCAAATGAGTATAATAAGTGTCAATTACATGGTCTAATAACTTCTGAATTAGATCTGGACGTTTGATATAGTTCAGTCGCTCGAAAGTACCGAATCGAATGTGCGACAGGCTGAATCTGACCATTACCGCCGATCGAGTTGGGGAAGGTTCATCCCCCCGCCACAATCCCAAACCCGTCTCGATCGTGCTAAAACAGCGAGAAGTTCGCACTCCCACCCGATGTAGAGCTTCAGCGGCGAGCACCTCCCGCACACCTCCTTTGAGCGTCAGCATCCCATCGCCACCACGAGAATGGGGAGTCTTTCCCGAACCCTTGGTACCAAAATCGTAAAGTTTGCCATCTACCCCCCGCACCTGTCCATACAAAAATCCGCGCCCGTCCCCCAAACCTGGGTTATACTGACCGAATTGATAGCCGTGATACCGCAGGGCTAAAAGTGGGTGAGGTGGATGAGCGAATTTGCCAAATGCTTCGACAAAATGCTCGTCGCTGACTTGTGCGGGATCTAATCCGAGTTGCACCAACAAGTCATCATTCCGAAAGCGTAAAATATGGGTGGGAAAATCCGCCGCTACGACATCATCATAATAGTCATTACCTAAAGATTCGATCGCAGGTTCATAATTTAGAGCCAGAATTGGATTCATAATGTAAGGGGTCAGGTGTCAGGGGTCAGGGGTCAGTCAGGGGCGTGCACTGTTGGCGACAGCCTTGCCTTTGGCATTGCGTAGTCGAAGTGTCAGGGGTCAGTGAAAAGTGTGTTGTTGGAGTCTTTTCAAGATAGGGGTGAGTTTGGAAAAGCCGATCCGCCCAGGCAACTGCTACAAATATCAATGTAAAATATCTCTCAATAATCTAACCCACCACCCTCCTACCCTACCACCCTACCACCCCTATGTCTGACTCACTAATGTTCAACAACGATGCCTATGTAGTCCTAGAGGCGGATAGAGCAGAAGAACTACTCACCCCAGTAGAAATGTTTGCTAAACTCAGGGAAATTGTGGTCAACTTTCCCACCGAACTACCTTTGGATGTCCAAAAAATAAAGACGATCGATGAGAAAGTTCGATACTTATTAGATACGAGCTGTGAATTGAACTTGGCTCCAGGACAATATTTACAGTGGTATGCAGTGAGATTGGAAAAGTAATTTTTGGGATCTATTTTGACAAACCAAGCCGCAAAAGTCAAAATCAGTCAGTTCAACCTGGCCCGATCCTGCTAAGATCGATCTGAATAGCATTAACTATAGTACAAATGCGTATCTTGGCTCTTGTCCCTGGTGGAATCGGCGATCAAATCCTCTTCTTCCCCACATTAGATGACCTCAAAGGGCATTACCCTGATGGCGAAATTGATGTAGTGGTCGAACCTCGATCGACTGCGGCGTACCGCGTTTCTAAGTCTGTTAATAAAGTCATTGCTTTTGATTTCAAGGATCAAAATGGCCCAGCCGACTGGGGTAATCTGATGGGTGTCATCCGCGATCGCGAGTATGATGTGGTCATGTCCCTGGGTCGCAAATTGGGTGTGGGTGTATTATTATGGTTGACGGGTATTCCGACTCGGATTGGTTATGATGCTGGGCCTGGTAAAACATTCCTTTCCAATCCTGTGCCGCTCAATCTAGACCAATATGCGGCTCATATGTATCACGATTTGGTCAAAGGATTGGGTATAACCTCTCCTTGTCCCGATTTGAGTGTAAATGTTCCTCAAGCAGATATTGAGTGGGCAGAAGTCGAACAACAGCGGTTGGGGATTAGGGAAAGTGGCTATGTGCTGATTCATCCTGGTTCGAGCAAGTTGGCAAAGCAATTGGGCTATGATAAGATTTATCCTGCCAAGCAGTGGCAGCAAGTTATTCAAGATTTGCAAACTCGCAAACCTAATTTACCTGTGGTGCTAATTAAAGGCCCTGATGATGAGGATCTGGTATCCTCAGTGTTGGCAGTGTGCCCTGATGTCAAAGTTATTAGTCCTACGGATATCGGCAAATTGGCGGCGACGATCGCCGGAGCTAATCTAATGTTGTGTACCGACAGTGGGCCGATGCACTTGTCGATCGCCGTTGGTACTTATACTATCGCCTTATTTGGGCCAACGGATCCCAAAAAACTCATGCCTGAGAATGGAAGATCGATCGCGATTAAATCCAGAACTGGTAAAATCGTTGATATCCCACCCTCAGATATTCTCGAAAAAATCTGGAAAGCGTAATAGGTTCATCATGGTGGTGGTTTTCCATCCAGAATCGGTGCGCCATCCCAATTCGATTGCTACTCCCCAACGCTCGATCGAAATTTAACATGAAATACCTATCAGGGATTCTAATTGGCTTGTCGATATTGCTGTTAGCTCCATCCGCTCGTAGTTGTAGCTGTATTAGTGATGGTAGCTCACTGGTTCAGTTAGCGAAAAAATCGACATTAGTCATGAGGGGAAAGGTACTCGAATACAATTGGTACTCATATAACCCACTAGGAGAACAGTATCAGGTTGAACCGACACAGCAAATACCACTAAGCATGACTGTTGAAGTCCAAGAGAATTACAAAGGGAAGGCAAGATCGCGAAAACTGGTTGTCTGGGGAGATAATGGCACGATCTGTCGCCCTTACGTGACGCAGTTTCCGATCGGTAGCGAATGGGTATTCGCACTCTCACCGGATTCATGGACTAAAAAAGGCGAGCTGGCAGTTTCAGTGTGCGGGGAGTATTCGTTACAGGTGCGGGATAATCGGGTGTTGATGGGGCGAAAGAGAGTGAATCAGGGCATTATGGATCCTGTCATTGGCGGAATTGGTAAAGCTAAACCGCAAATTGTGAGCTTACCAGAACTTCGTAAACGGCTCAAAGCTATCCGGTAAAATAGATTAATCCCAAAAAGTCACTAGGTTGACAAAATCGACTATTCATCCACTATCCACCTATAGCAACCGCCTTGGCGGTTAAGACAGATAGATGTAGAGACGCTTCCGCTCTGGCGGAGGCTACGCCAACAAACCATTCGTGCGCCAGCTCTCCCAAACTGACCCCTGTCTTGAAAAGGTGCTCTACTTGCGGCGTTTTTATTAGGGGGTTCCCCCCGAATAAAAAAACGACAAGACAGGGGAGACCCCAAGACCGCACTTTTCGCTGTCCCCTCACCTCTGACCCCTGCTATATTTATGAAACGTGCTGTATTTCTCGATCGAGATGGTGTATTAAATGTCGAAGCTGGTTATATCCGTCGGGTGGAAGATTTGCATCTGATCCCAGGAGTGGCCAAAGCAGTGCGACAATTAAACGATCGAGGATTGTTTTGTTGTCTGGTATCCAATCAATCTGGCCCCGCACGAGGTTATTATCCAATTAGTCATGTAGAAGCACTGCATCATCGGTTGGGCAAATTATTAGCTGATGAAGGTGGAGCGTATTTAGACGCACGCTACTATTGTCCTTATTTGAGCGAGCTTGAAGGTGGCACCGATCCAGAGTATACTCGTTGGAGTGCTTGGCGCAAACCAAATACGGGGATGTTAGTTGCTGCGGCGTGGAAACACAATTTGAACATTCGCGACAGTTTTATGGTGGGTGACAAGGCGACGGATATAGATCTGGCTCACAATGCTGGCTGTCAGGGCATTTTGGTGGAAACTGGATTTGGCAAACAGGTAATCGGTGGTGGTTATCAACACCATGCAATACCTGACTATATCGCCAAAGATCTTACTGAGGCAGTCGCTTGGATTTGCGACCGCATCTAGTTTAACACCCACTCTCGATCGTGACCATAAAATTTCTCACATTTGAACCCCGTCAACGACATTTGCCATTATTCATCTATTTTCCAGGGATGGATGGCACGGGGGTATTGTTTGCCAAACAGCAAGCACAATTAGCATCGCAGTTTGATGTATGTTGTTTAGCGATCGGTCATAATAGTTGGTTAGGTTGGAGTGAACTAGTCGATCGAGTGGTAGGATTAATCGATAAAGAATCCGCTGATGGTGCGCGAGAGATTCACTTATGCGGGGAATCTTTTGGGGCATGTTTAGCAATGTTGGTAGCAGCAGAACTACCGCAAGTCAAGCAATTGATCTCGATCAATCCAGCTTCATCGTTTGCCAGATTACCATTACTCACATTGGGCAGTTTTGGAGCTGACTTTCTCCCGCAGCCACTGTATCAGCTATCCACAAGGGTATTTGTAAATTTGTTGATCGAAGTCGATCGAGTTGAGCCGATCGATCGAGATAATTTAGTTCAGGCAATGTTATCGATCGATGCTAAAGTTGTAGCTTGGCGATTGAAATTATTGAGAGAGTTTCAGATCGGGATGGCGATTCCCCATCTCATCGGCATTCCCACATTACTAATTGCTGGAGAATGCGACAGGTTGCTACCATCCAAACTAGAAGTCCAAATTATCCAGCGACAATTACCTCAATCTAAAACAATTTTCCTACCTTATAGCGGTCATGCTTGCCTACTAGAGAAAGATCTTAACTTGGCAGAAATTATTTGACGATCGAATCCGATAAATCACTCAGGAGATATCCACCGATGATTATTAAAGAACAAGCACAGCAAAAATTGCTATTGTCGAGTTTTTTAGACATGGTAAACGGTACAGATGGTGATTTTAGCCTAATCGGACAACTGGCTGTAGCCAGTGCTGATGAAGAGAGTATGGAGTTGATGATTCAGCATTTATCTATTCATCCCCAAGGAAAACAGGCTTTTGAGCAGCCTTTTAGCTTGGGAGAAATCGATTTAATCGAACTGAGTAAACTAGCAGATAACACATTAGGTTATCGATATGCGGAACACATGACCCAAAATCAGCTCAAACCGCTCCGATCGCATTTGCCCCAAAACAATCGAGATTTTTTGGGTGTGCATATCACGGAAACTCATGATATTTGGCATGTTCTAACTGGTTGCCAAACAGATATTTTCGGCGAAATTCAGTTAGAGGCATTTTATATCGCACAGCTAAAAATGTCGCGATTCTGGCTGGCATTGATGACCAAGAATCTTTTAAAAGCTCTGGTATATGATATCGAAATCGCCGATCGATATATGAGCGTAATTACTAAAGGCTGGATGATGGGGGAGCGAGCCGAGCCTTTGTTTGGAGTCAATTGGAATAATTTATGGGCAACTCCGATCGAAGAAGTTCGGGATTCATGCAAGATTATTGGTGTGTAAAATTAGCGTAAGATCTCAGGGAATTTATCTTGGTGCAAAATCTGACCCGATCGAATATCATGCACATAGGCAAAATAGATTTTAGTTACAGGAGTGAACATCTACAATGAAACTCAAAATTGGGATTAATGGCTTTGGCAGAATTGGACGGCTAGTTGCTCGAATTGTGATGAAACATCCCGAATTAGAACTAGTCGGCGTAAATGACTTGGTTTCCCCAGATAACCTCGCCTACCTGTTTAAATACGACTCTACCCATGGCACGTATCAAGGCACGGTTGAGGCAAAGCCTGATGGTATTGTCATCGACGATTTATTCGTACCTTGCACGGCGATTAGAAATCCGGCGGAACTCCCTTGGCGACAACTCGGAGTTGATTACGTGGTTGAATCGACTGGATTGTTTACTGGCTATGAGGGTGCCGAAAATCACCTCAAAGCTGGAGCACTCCGAGTGGTCATATCTGCTCCAACCAAAGATCCTGACAAAGTTCGGACTTTTGTGATGGGAGTCAATCACCAAGAATTCGATCTCTTGACAGATTCGATCGTTTCTAATGCAAGCTGCACTACCAACTGTCTAGCTCCAATCGCCAAAGTCTTGAATGACAACTTTGGGATCGCCGAAGGTTTGATGACCACAGTTCACGCGATGACGGCTACTCAAGCCACCGTAGATGCTCCAAGTCAAAAAGACTGGCGGAGTGGGCGCGGAGCCTCTCAGAACATCATTCCAGCCTCAACTGGAGCCGCCAAAGCAGTGGCGTTGGTATTGCCCGAATTGAAAGGGAAGTTGACGGGGATGGCATTCCGGGTAGGTACTGCGAATGTATCCGTCGTGGATCTGACGTTTAAGACGGTGAAAGCAACTACTTATGCAGATATTTGTGCGGCGATGAAGGCGGCAGCAGCGGGAGAATTGAGCGGGATTTTGGGCTACACTGAGGATGAAGTTGTGTCGATGGATTTCCGTACTGATGCTCGTTCTAGTATCTTTGATGCACGAGCAGGGATGGGTTTAAATTCCAACTTTTTTAAGGTGGTAGCCTGGTATGACAATGAGTGGGCTTACTCTTGTCGGGCGATCGATTTGATGGTGTTTATGGCCAAAAAAGAAGGCTTGATTTAAGTTCACATCTTGCACCACAAGGCTGGGCGGGAACTGTTCCCGCCCCGCGACTAACCCTATGTATTTCCAACTAATTTACCGCGAAGTTTTTTAATTCGATCGCGTAGTGTAGCTGCTTTTTCAAATTCTAAGTCTTTGGCAGCTTTTTTCATTTCTACTTCCAATTGGACGATCGCATCGGGGATTTGTTCGAGGGAGACTTCATCGACACGATCGATGACGGTATCTAGTTGTTGAGAGTTCAATCGACGAGAGAAGTCGAGGAATTGGAGGATTGAGTTACCGCCTGTTTTGACGATCGATTGGGGCGTGATATTATTCAGTTTATTATGTGCCGATTGGATTCCGCGTCGGCGATCGGTTTCATCGATCGCGGCGATCATACTGTCGGTCATTTTATCTGCGTATAGGATTGCTTGCCCGTGGATATGTCGAGCGGCTCTCCCAATGGTTTGAATTAACGATCGAGTCGAGCGCAAGAAGCCTTCTTTATCTGCATCCAGGATGGCGACTAGAGAGACTTCAGGCAAATCCAAACCTTCCCGTAATAAGTTGACCCCAATTAACACATCAAACTCGCCATTTCGTAGAGCTTGAATGATTTCGATTCGTTCGATCGATTGAATTTCCGAGTGGAGATAGCGAACTTTGACATCCCGCTCTTTGAAATATTCACTCAGATCTTCTGCCATCCGTTTGGTGAGAGTGGTAATCAAAACTCGTTCTTGGAGTTTGACTCGATCGCGAATTTCACCTAATAGATCGTCTACTTGCCCTTCAGTCGGGCGGACGAATATTTCTGGATCGATTACTCCAGTCGGGCGGATTACTTGCTCGGCAATCCGATCCTCAGATAGCTCCATTTCCCACACACCAGGAGTAGCAGAAACAAAAATACATTGATTCACCTTCTCCCAAAATTCATCAGCCTTCAAGGGGCGATTATCAGCGGCACTAGGCAACCGAAAACCATGATCGATCAGGACTTGTTTTCTCGCTCTGTCACCATTATACATCCCCCGAATTTGCGGCACAGTCACATGAGACTCATCAACCACCAATAACCAATCATCAGGAAAATAATCGATCAAACATTCCGGTGGATCCCCCGCATTCCGTCTAGCTAAATGACGAGAATAATTTTCCACCCCATTACAAAAGCCCACCTCACGCAGCATCTCCAGATCGTATCGCGTCCGTTGTTCGATGCGTTGAGCTTCGATTAGTTTACTATTACCTTCCAGCTCAATCACCCGTTGTTGCATTTCAATATCGATATCATCACATGCAAAATTCAAAGTATCTTTAGGCGTAACAAAATGCCGAGCTGGATAAATATTCAAACCACTAATTGTGCTGAGAACTTCACTCGTTACCGGATCCAAATAGCGTATAGCTTCAATTTCATCGCCAAAAAATTCTACTCTGACGATCCGATCCTCATAAGCGGGGCCAATTTCCACCACATCGCCACGCACCCGAAAGTTACCGCGTTTTAGATCTATATCATTCCGACTATATTGAACAGAAACCAACTGACGCAGCATTTCTCGTTGGTCGATTTCCATCCCAACTTTGAGCGGAATTGCGGCTTTCATATATTCGGCTGGCGTACCTAACCCATAGATACAACTAATCGAAGCAACTACGATTACATCTCTTTGCTCGAATAGCGATCGAGTAGCCGAATGTCGCAACATATCAATTTCTTCATTGATTGCGGATGCTTTTTCGATGAAAGTATCGCTGACGGCAATATATGCCTCTGGCTGATAATAATCGTAATAGGAGACAAAATATTCGACGGCATTATGGGGAAAGAATTGCCGGAGTTCGTTACACAATTGGGCGGCTAATGTTTTATTATGTGCTAATACTAGAGTTGGGCGGCTACATTGAGCGATCGTCGCGGCGATCGTAAATGTTTTACCCGTTCCCGTGGCTCCAAGTAAAGTCTGAAACTTCTGTTGAGATTTTAATCCGGCTACGAGTTTCTCGATCGCGCCAGGTTGATCTCCTGTAGGTTTAAATGGTGCTGTCAGTTGAAATAGTTCATCCATGCACTTATAACTACCAGGTTGCGAGATTGCGAAAAATTGGTCCCTATATTTTAACGCACTTTTCTGATTTCGGATCCTCTTTTAGTTCAATCGATCGTACCAAGTAATGAAGAGCCAATATTTTTTGTAAATGAGGTAACTCTCCTCCAGACTCGATCGACTAAAATGGGATCGTCACTATCAAACCATTCTATTTCGCGGGTACCGCTAAACCATGTCCGTTGACGTTTGGCAAATTGACGAGTATGTAAAATAGTCAGACTTATCGCATCATCTAGACTAATTTCGCCGCGTACATATTGCCGCATTTCGGCATAACCTAAAGTATCTAATAACGGTAAATCCCATCCATATTTAGTTCCCAAATATCGAACCTCAGCTTCCAAACCTAGCTCGATCATCTGCCGTGCTCGTTGTTGAATCCGCTGAGTCAGGATGTCTAAATCGGTACAATCCAACCCAATTTGAAGGATCGGATAACTAGGGGGATATTCCCCTTGCTGACTGGAAATAGTTTGACCTGTGGCATAATAAACTTCTAAAGCGCGAATAGTGCGAAACGAGTCGTTAGCATGAATTTTGGTGGTTGCTTGTCGATCGACCCGCTCCAACATCTGATAACATTGATGCTGACCGAGCTGGGCTAATTGCGCTCTCAATTTCATCTGCGGCGGCACTCGCGGAATTTTCATCCCCTTTACCACTGACTTGATATACAATCCCGTACCCCCAACCAAGAGGGGAATAGTCTGCTGTTGCTGCAATCGCCCAATTTCGATCTGTGCTTGAGCTTGATACTCAGCCACCGTCAAGGTATAATTAGGATCGCATGTACTAACTAAATAATGGGGTACCAAAGCTTGTTCCGCGATCGATACCTTCGCTGTACCGATGTCAAATTCTCGATAGATCTGCCGCGAGTCTGCACTAATAATAGCAGAATTGAGCCGCTGGGCTAGATCGATCGCCAACGAGGATTTTCCCGTCGCCGTCGCACCACAAATCACAATTAGCATCAAATTTTCTACACCCTCTAGCCCACTCTCTCTCTTGAAAAGGTGCTGTACTTGTCTGGTCGGGTCACCCGCCCAGTTGGGAAACCCCAAGATCGCACTTTCCGCTGCGTTCTCCCCTTTCTCCGCGTCCTCCGCGTTACCCTCATCCCTGACTTAAAAATATTCCCAGAACTATCTAGATTCGTCACCAACCTATTTGTGTTATAATTTTGGAGCGATCTATCATCCATGCAAATAGAAGCAGCTTGTGACTCGTTATTGGAGCAACGTTTATGGCAACTGATTATGATGACGGAAATATTCGGGTACTGGAAGGACTAGAAGCCGTCCGCGTTCGACCTGGGATGTATATTGGTACCACTGGGCCGAAAGGACTCCATCATCTAGTATACGAGGTTGCGGACAACTCGATCGACGAAGCTTTGGCTGGTCATTGCAAAAATATCGATATCTCCATTAATGCCAATGGTTCGATTACCGTAGTCGATGATGGGCGGGGGATTCCAGCGGGGATTAATCCGCAGACTGGGAAGTCTACCATTGAGACAGTTTTGACGGTACTCCATGCGGGTGGTAAATTTGGTGATGGTGGTTATACTGTCTCTGGGGGACTGCATGGAGTCGGGATTTCGGTAGTCAACGCGCTATCGGCTCAGGTTGAGGTGAAGGTATGGCGGAATCAGAAGATTCATACCCAGAGATTTGAGAAAGGCGTTGCTGTATCGGGATTGGAAGTCGAACCGAGTTCGGAAGATCGCACGGGAACGACGGTGACATTTTTACCCGATACAGAGATTTTCAAAGAAGGAATTGTCTTTGATTTTGATACTCTCGCCAATCGGTTTAGAGAATTAGGTTATCTAAATGCAGGTATTCGGATTACGTTTACCGATTATCGGTTAGAAATATTGGGGACAGATGAACCCAAGGTAGAGGTTTATTATTATGAGGGTGGCATCAAAGAGTATGTCTCTTATATCAATGCTGACAAGCAGCCGCTCCATGAGGAAGTAATTTATATCCAAAGTGAGAAGAATAAGGTTCAAGTAGAAGTCGCCCTTCAGTGGTGTATTGATGCTTATAGCGACAACGTATTGGGGTTCGCGAATAATATTCGGACGAATGAAGGTGGGACGCATTTGGATGGGTTGAAAGTGGTATTGACTCGTACCATGAATGCTGTCGCCCGCAAACGAAATAAACTCAAAGATGGTGATGCAAATCTGGGTGGTGAAAACATCCGCGAAGGTTTAACTGCGATCGTATCTGTGAAGGTACCCAATCCTGAATTTGAGGGTCAAACTAAGACTAAACTAGGTAATAGTGAAGTTCGGGGCATTGTAGATTCGATCGTCTCCGAAGCATTAACTGAATATTTAGAGTTTAGACCCCAAATTGCTGATGCTATTTTAGAGAAAGCTATTCAAGCATTTAATGCAGCAGAAGCAGCCCGAAGAGCGCGGGAATTAGTTCGCCGGAAATCAGTATTAGAATCCTCAACTTTACCTGGTAAACTAGCTGATTGTAGCTCCAAAGATCCGAGCGAATCAGAGATATTCATCGTGGAAGGAGACTCTGCGGGGGGTTCAGCAAAGCAAGGACGAGACAGACGTTTCCAAGCAATCTTACCTTTGCGGGGTAAAATTTTAAACATCGAGAAGACTGAAGATTCTAAGATTTATAAAAATACGGAGATTCAGGCTCTCATTACTGCATTAGGTTTGGGCGTACGTGGTGAGGAATTTAATTCTAAACAGTTGCGCTATCACCGCATTTGTTTGATGACAGATGCCGACGTAGATGGTGCCCACATTCGGACGCTATTACTGACATTCTTTTATCGCTATCAACGGGCATTAATTGAAGAAGGCTATGTCTACATCGCTTGTCCGCCACTGTATAAATTAGAACGGGGACGCAATCACTATTACTGTTATAGCGAACGCGAATTGCAACGGAAGATTGCCGAATTCCCTGCTAATGCGAACTATACAATTCAGCGATTCAAAGGATTGGGAGAAATGATGCCCCAACAGTTGTGGGAAACTACTATGGATCGAGAAACTCGCACTCTCAAACGAGTAGAGATTCAAGATGCGGCTGAAGCCGATCGGATTTTTACCATTCTCATGGGTGACAGGGTTGCTCCACGTCGCGAATTTATCGAAACCTATGGGCCAAAATTAGCTCTGATGGACTTAGATATTTAAGCCTCATCACACCTCCAACTTCTTGGCGAAGTTGGAGGTATTGGGCATACGACTAAACTTTATCCCCTATCCCCTATCCCCTATCCCCTACCATTTGGTTGACAAATCACTGATAATGTAGATAGAAAAGATGTTTTATGGGAAATCCCGATCGATCTGATGCTATTGCAAGAACTAACACCGATTCTGAAAGAACTAAGTAAAGAACCGATTGCCTTTTGCAGTGGGTTCGTGTCTGGAGTGCTGAAATTGAATCTCACCGACGATCCTGTCAAGAGCTGGCTAGAGAAACAAGCAGGCTTCACTGCTCCTGCTACCAAAAAAGGGCCACAATCGATCGATATCGAATAAGCGTAGCCTGAAAAACTACCCAACTTGTAATCTAAATGACGGAGCAAAACGAGCAGGTTCGGTTATTATAGAGAAATTAAATTACTAGTTCAGTACGATCGGTCGTCAATTATGCGCTGTGACAGACTCCTGGGTCTAGTCAGTTTGTCAATCCTTAATTTGTCGATCGAATGACAGATTTAGTTTCATCGCTCATCTGTCTACTGAAAATAGTAAAGTCTCTCATCCAGCCTTATCGATTCACATGACCATTTATATCGGCAACTTATCCTACCAAGCCACCGAAGAAGACCTAAAATCAGTTTTTGAGGATTATGGCACAGTCAAACGAGTGGTGCTCCCTACCGACCGTGAAACTGGCAGAATGCGCGGCTTTGCCTTTGTTGAAATGTCCGATGACACCAGCGAAGACAAGGCCATCACCAGTCTTGATGGTGCTGAGTGGATGGGGCGTAACCTCAAGGTAAATAAAGCACGCCCTCGCGAGGAAAACGGTGATGGCGGCGGACGCGGCAATTACCGCAACAACAGCTACTAGATCCGCACCTTGCTTGGTTTCAAACCTACAGTATGTCCCTGACTTTCTGCGAAAGTCGGGGATATATTGCGATCGACAAGCGGAAAATGGGACTCGAACCCACGACATTCACCTTGGGAAGGTGACGTTCTACCACTGAACTATTTCCGCATACCGCTTCCATTATCGCACAAATAGATCGGAATGTCAGCAATAATTTAGCAGGGGTCAGTTTGGAAAAGCTGACGGCAAAGCATGGTTTGTTGGCGTAGCCTCCGCCAGAGCGGAAGCGTCTAGATCTGTCCTGTTGCGATAATTTGTCTATTCGACGATCGCGATCGCTTCCACCGTTGCGATCTTCGTCACCGGATCGATGGTTGTAATCGCCCAGCGGAGGGGTTCGCCCCACTTGACGAGGTTTGACTCGATAAATTGATTTAGATTGGCTTGAGCCTGATTACTGATGTCAATTTCGATGTCGATCGATTCAATCTTCATAGCAAAAAAGTCAGAGATAATAGAGACTCCACTATATCTGAGTTCGACCTTTATAAGTTATGTCAAAATTACGCTCGATCTTATTCTCCAACTGGCTGAGTCGTTTGTTACTTATCGGTTGGATGTGGTTATGTCTGGGGGGGATAAATTCTTCCGCATTGGCATTGGGCAATTATAGTCGGCTCGATATCAGAAATCAGGATTTTTCGGGACAAGATTTGAGCGGCGGCGTATTTGTCTCGACAGAAATGCGCGGCGCAAATTTTAGTGGTGCTAATTTGACGAATGCGATGCTGACGATGGGCGTATTGCTCAAAGCCAATCTCACTGGCGCGAATCTAACGGGTGCATTACTCGACAGGGCTACTTTAGATGAAGCCAATCTTACCAATGCTATTCTCACTGAGGCGACTTTGAGTCGATCGCGTTTTTACGGGGCGACGATTACCGGAGCTGACTTTACTGATGCTATTATCGATCGCGCTCAAGCTAAATTGATGTGCGATCGAGCCGAAGGTGTCAATCCTACCACCGGAGTTGCTACGCGAGATAGTTTGGGTTGTCCTTAGCTGCTCCAGATTGTTGGCGTAGTCTCTAGATACCCCACCCCAGCCCTCCCCTTGCTAAGGGGAGGGGGCAAGAAAGATATCTGCTCTTAACTTCCCCCCGCATCCTTGGGGGGATTGAGGGGGGTAATCTAGCAACTACGCTTGACAATTATTGGCGTAGTCTCTAGATGCCCAACCGCGTCTCTCGGTCTGGCATTTGTGCTGCAAGAGCATTCATTTTCTTTTGAGGCAAATTGTCTGGAGATCGATCGATAAATTCACCAGCACAGAAGTTTTCCCAAAACTCATTTAGTCGCTCGAATAAACGAAGGGGTTCCCACTCAGTGCTAGTGCGTAACATTTCCCGCAGATAATCGACAATATCAGACAGTCTTCTAATGTCTCAGTCAAGGTATCACCTAAAGTCAAAATCTCCCGCAACCGAATTAAAATCGGTGTAAAGGCCAATTCCCGCCGTACCAAATCGGCAAACATCCGACAAAATACGCTTTTCCCTCGCCCAGCTTCCCCTTGAATAAATAGAATTGCCTTAGATTGAGGATCGAGTAGTTTTTCGATCGCCCATTCCTCGATCGATCGCGGTGATTCTGAATTCTCTTCGCCACTAGTTTCCAGCGGCTGAATCTCTAGCAGTACATAAATGTCCTGTAGTTGAAGATCGGCTTCACCAAATACATGTTCCAATGGTAAAGTCGCGATTTTTTCGGCCAAATACCGATCGATACTAGCGTAATGTGCGATTACTTTATCGCCGCCATTCCGATAGATTTCCGCCAGTACTTTTATCTTGTCGGCATTTTCCGCCACCATTTCATTCACATAGCGCGGTGTACCCATCGCCACTCGATCGGCAAAATTTCGGGCATCTATATCATCGACACCACACTCTACCAATCGATCGACCAAAATTGCATTAACTCTTTTATCAACCAACAACAAAGAAGAAACGTAAATCGAAGTCGAAAACCAAAGCCAAAGCTAAAGCGAAAACAGAACCAGTAATTTCTGAGCGAGTCAAAGGCTATCTGGAACAACTCAAAACAGCTCGTGCCCATTTGCCCACCGCCGTCAAGTATCTAACCGCAGACAGCTTTTATAGCAAAAAATCTGTTGTCGATGGGGTCTTTGCGATCGATCTCCATATTGCCAAGCTTGAACAGCAAAAAACTCAGTCGGATACTGGTGAAGATTCACAGCCGCAATCTTTTTCAATTAAAGATTCAATATCGCTACCCAATAAAATATTTTGAACGGGTAAACCCACATCTCGACAGATTTTCTGGGTAATAATCTCATTGTCTCCTGTTAAAATCTTGACATCGACTCCATTGCGCTTGAGAGCTTTGAGTGCTTGAGCGGCGGAATCTTTGGGTGGATCGAGAAAGGCAATATTCCCTAGTAGAATTAGGTTACTTTCATCAGCGATCGCACAGTGAGCTTGCTCGATTGGAATCGTTTTATAGGCTACTGCAATCACCCGTAACCCGTCAGAATTGAGCTTTTGTTGTAAATCGGCAACCCTAGTATGAACGGAGGCATCGATCGGCAAAATCTTATCATCGACTTTGAGCTGAGTGCAAACTTTGAGGACTTCTTCAACTGCACCTTTGCAAATCAGCACATGGTCTTTGCCTGTTTCGGCGATAATCACCGACATCCGCCGCCACACAAAGTCGAATGGAACCTCATCAAATTTGTGATCGAGCCAAAATCTTGAATCGCATCGATGTTTTTGACAATTACTTTTTTGTCAGACATTGCGATCGCCCCCTTCGCCAAATTTGCCGTCACAATCACAGGCAACATTTCGGGAGCCAATCCGACAGCGACAGATAAAGCGAAAGTGAATGCTTCCACCCAATTGTGTTTGACGATGCCGTTAATTAGAAATACGAGCGGAGCCATAACTAACATGAACCGCAATAGCAGCGTCGTCACACTATTTACTGCTTTATCAAAACTGGTGCGAACTCGATCGCCACCAAGGGTTTTCGCCAGTGATGCCAGATAAGTATGACTGCCAGTTTCGGCGACCACAGCGGTGCCCGAACCACTAACTACGGTTGTACCCATAAAGCAAAGATTGACCAGTTCTAGGGGGTTTTTCTCCTGCTTGTCGGTGAGATCTACGTGCTTTTCGACGGGGAGAGATTCGCCTGTAAGTGTGGATTGTCCCAAAAATAAATCCTTCGCCACAATCAGCCGAATATCGGCGGGAATCATATCTCCGGCTGAGAGAAATACAATATCCCCAGGTACCAATAATTTGACGGGAATTTCTGTTCCGGCGATGCCTTGTTGCTCTTTTTGGGTGGTAGCTTTAGTGTTACCTTGGCGACTCACTGCGGCGGTGATACTGACCATTTCCCGCAGTTTCTCAGCCGCTTTGTTCGACTGAAATTCTTGAGAAAAGCGCAGCAACCCACCAAAAATTACCATAATCGTAATGATGAGAGCGGCTGTCGGACTTCCGGTTAATAGTGAAACGATCGCTAGTACGATTAGTAATAATGAGAGGGGATTTGTTACCGTTTTCAGCAGTTGGACATACCACTTGCTCGGCTTTTCACGGGCGATTTCATTTAGCCCTGATTTAGCTAACCGTCGCTTGGCTTCGGTTTCAGTTAGCCCTGCCAGTGAAGTATCGAATAATTTTAGAACTCCAGCTACATCTTTCTGAGCAATATCGATAAGTGCATTGGATGAATCTACAGAATTGGCATTCCGGCTGGAATTATTCATGAAGTAGTTTAATTTAGGTTATTAAATTGTCCGAAATTCTAAAGTTATTAAGTACTGCGATCGATCTTAGGTTAATACTGTGAAGATCTCGTGAGGTAGTTCTATATTGAAGTAGTGAATTGCGAATAATCAAGAGCGAAAATAATGGCTCAACTAATTTTGGTTCGTCATGGTCAAAGCCTTTGGAACGCCCTCAATAAGTTCACGGGATGGGTTGATGTACCCCTGAGCGAACGCGGTCGTGCTGAGGCGACGATCGCTTCCTGTCGGCTCAGTGGGTATCGGGTGAATGTCTGCTTTACCAGTAAATTAATTCGGGCGATAGAAACAGCAACAATCTGTCTGACCGAAAATGATGATATCTGTGGTGGCAAAATTCCGATTATTAAGCACGAACAAGCCGACGCAGATTGGCGCGGCTGGGACAACTACGATGGGAATCCGGCGGAAGAACTACCTATTTTTACAAATGCTGCCCTCGATGAGCGGTTTTACGGTGATTTGCAGGGTTTAAATAAAGCGGATACCGCTGCTAAGTATGGCACCGAACAGGTGCAAAAGTGGCGCAGATCCTACAGTGTCCGACCACCTGGCGGCGAGAGCTTGGAGGATACTCAACAGCGGGTGGTTGCTTATTTCAACAGCCGGATTTTGCCCCATTTGCTAGCAGGTGATAACGTCTTAATTGCCGCACATGGTAATTCGTTGCGATCGATTATCATGCTCCTCGACAATTTAAGTCCAGATGAAGTGACAGCACTAGAACTAGCAACGGGTGTACCGATCGTGTACGATCTGGATGCTGCTGGAGAATCGATCGCCAAAAAGATTCTCAATGATTGACATCAGCTTAAACTGAACACCTGAAGAAAATGAGATCGGGATGAGTGGCATAGATCGTAAAATATTCCTCGATTCTAGGCATCTTGCTAAACATCTGCCAGATACAGGGCAAAGTAATCGGCTACTGAGGCGGGGGAGAGCCGCCCACGTATTTAACGATGAAGCTACTCTCTTGCGGGTGGCTCAAGCTATCATAGAAGGAGGAATCCATACAGGATTTGCCAGAGGCTACGATCGTTATGGGTTATTATTCACAGAGGCAATCGGCGTTCGGCTTAGTCCTGACGGTTCGACTCTCCCTTTATTTTATGGTGAGGTAAAGATTGATGCAGATAACCAATACCATCCCGTCCCCCGAACTCGACCCAGTGAAGAATAACTGGAGCTTTCTCGAAGTGTGGATCGATCCAATGCAATCACCACCCTATGTTTTGCTGTTGTTGGGCGATAAATCCGGTAGTTGCCATATTCTCGATCCTGCGGCACAGTACAAATCAATTAACCGTTGTGATACTTATGATGAGGCCCAGCTTTGGCTATTAGAAGATGAGTATGAGCCAATGGAAGGAAGAATATCAGATGCTGAAATCAATTTGAGCAGATTGTAAATTCAGATTCGATTACCTCCGTTACGCTGTGCCAAAGGCAGGTTTACGCCAACCCGATCGAATTTGAGTCGTCACAATTTGAGTTCCAGATAATATCCCAATTTGGGGTGATATCCAGAAAGTTTCTGGCGATCGTGCTAATTTAAGATGATATTCGGAATATCTGGACGACACATCAGGCTTTCAGCGGATATTTTTGGCGGATATCACCCCAGTTTTCAGGGAATAGGCAGAAACTTTCCGTATAATAAGTAGTTATACGGCTTAATTTACCGATAAGAGCACTGAACTGAGGGGGCTAAAAGCTTCGACCCTTATCCGAAGACGGCAGTTGAAAGAATCAAGCATTAAAATGCGGCTTCCTCATAAGTTGAGGCAAGCCGCAAAAAAGTTAAAAATATCGCCTATGCTAAATCTGAAAGTGCTGCACCAAAGTTGATATGGAAAGGTTGATTATCCAATACCAACGCTGGAACAGATTGAACTCCTTGTGCTTTTGCTTCAGAAATCTTGTCTTTGCGATCGCCTAAATGAATGATATTTAATTCATATCGAGCAGGATCGAGAGCCTGAGCAATATTCTGTTCGGCACTGATGCAAACTGGACAACCAGCATGATAGAAAGTTGCTTGAGATTTCATTTTTGTGTTCCTGTTTTGGATGACATTGCTACCTTATCAAAATCGTCAGCGCAGCGAAAGTAGGTACAATTCAGTAGGGTAGGTACTTTCTGGTACGGATTTAGATCGATGGCTGAACGAGAGAATTTAAGTATTTTAGTTAAGCAAACCTCAGTTGTCAGGATGGCTGAGGATATTCTGGGATGTAAATGGTCATTCACTGTTCTTCAACTGGTTCGACAAGGG
This sequence comes from Chamaesiphon sp. OTE_70b_metabat_96, assembly GCA_031376885.1. Lineage (GTDB taxonomy): Bacteria > Cyanobacteriota > Cyanobacteriia > Cyanobacteriales > Chamaesiphonaceae > Chamaesiphon. Next base: position 23,199 of record JANMEL010000229.1, read on the forward strand.
ATTTGCCGACCAGGACTGATGGAACGAACGGTTGAAGGGTTGACGACAAAGGTGCTAAATGAGCGATTAAGGAAGCTAATAAGCTACAAGATTCTTCAACGTCATGCCTATCCAGAAATTCCACCTCGTGTTGAGTATTGCTTGACACCTTTTGGAGAGAAATTTGTTGGTATTTTAGATAAGCTGGCAGAACTTGAAGAAGAGTTCGAGTGTGAGATGGATGGAACTAATGGCGATTGCCGACCGTAGGCTTTTGCTAAGGCAAAGGCTTCGCCTTAGCAAAAGCCAATGAGTAAAATCAAAACCACCAAATATTGATAATTCTTGATGAGTATTTGCAGATGAAATAATCACTCATATAAGTTGTGTAAATGCCTGATGAATTTGTTCTTCAGTAACTCCACCAAATCCCAGAATCAGGCAATTCTCGCTTTCTTCCGATCGGCGATCGCAGTAGTCAGCACCGGAAAGGATTTGAACACCTTGCTCTAGCCATTCTTGAATTACCTGTCTAGCATTCTGTTGTGACGGCAACTTAATCCAAAACTGTAATCCTCCACTGGGCATCTGCCATTGCCAATCAGGAAAATCACGCCGCAGATAATCGGCGATGAGATTGCGCTTTTTACGATGGTGGACTCGAATCCGCCGTAAGTGTCGATCGACGGCTCCAGAGTTGAGTAATTCTGCTAACCACAGTTGCAAAACGAGACTGGTGCCACCTTCTTGCTGCCAACGTAAATCGACGAGTTGCCCAATCACAGTTGGATGAGCAACGATGTATCCTACGCGCAACCCATTGAACAGCACCTTGGAAAAGGTTCCCATGTAAATGACTCGTTCTGAGCGATCGGTAGCTTTAAGCGCAGGTAGTGGATGTCGATCGAAATAAAATTCGCTATCATAGTCATCTTCAACGATTAGTGCGTCGTGGCGATCGGCTAGTTCTAGGAGCAATGCTCGTCGCTCTGGTGATAATGTCACCCCTTGAGGAAAGTGATGTTCTGGCATCACGTAGTGAAACCGAGCCGAACGAGCTTCATCTGTGAGACAAACCCCTTCTACATCGATCGAACAGGGTAGTCCCAAAATACCTTGCTCGGTGAAGTTGGCAGGAATCGCCAGATATCCTGGAACGCCGTAGCTAATGCTACCGCCATAAGGCGCAAACAGCGTTGCTAACAAGAGCGAAGAGTGCAGCGAACCATTTGTGATGATTACCTGGTCTGGAGTCGCTTTGATGCCTCGTGTGGGGAGTACAATTTGACAAATTGCTTCGAGCAAAGCTGGATGACCATTATTGCGATCGTATTCCTGAAAGCGCGTCGATGCAGTTTGCATGACTGCTTGAAAGGCTTGTTGCATTGCTTTGACGGGTAAACGATCGGTCTGAGCTAAACTGGGCGCAAAGCAAATGAGCGACTTCTGATTCTGAATAGTGCTAGGGCTATTTTCTGGAGTAGTAGAAGTTCCTAACGCGAACCATTGCGGCAATCCGGCGATCGGTGGATGCAGCTTGGTAGAACTTATTTTGATAATCGGCGCAACGACCGTACCTTGCCCCACACGACTCACACAATAGCCTTGAGCACACAACTCTTCATAAGCAATCACGACAGTCCGACGGGCAATCCCAAGTTCGATCGCGAGTTGGCGACTGGCCGGTAACTGCATTCCTGCCGGAAGTTTTCCCGATAATATGTTCGATCGAATCTGTTCTACGATTTGCAGATAATAGGGGCTGTGCGAACGGTGACGCTGAAGCTCAATATGCAGCATATTGGTACACAATTTTATTCTTAAATTGGAGCATTACATCAGTCCAATTTTTCCATATGATACCAGTATGAACGCAAGAGCAGTTGAGACAAACCTGAATTTACTGCTGTCTGTGAGGATTACTCATCAAATAGAGGAACGATAGAATGAATACCAATGTGCAGGAAATAGAAAAGACAAAAGAGGGCTTTTCTGAGGATTTATTCTTTCAAATTCGGGACAGATCGTTTGAAGCCGTGCGGCGTATTTCTGAGCAAATTTGCGTTGGAATGCTGGAAGAAGACGCGAATCAAATGGCGATCGCCACCTTACAAGAAATGGGGACTCGTCAAGGGTGGCATAAGCCCTACATTCGATTTGGTGCCAACACCATCAAAACTTTCGGTGCAGATTCTGACCCTGGTATTCATCTTGGCGAAGATGATATCTACTTTATCGACATTGGGCCAGTCTGGGACAAGCATGAAGGCGATGCGGGAGAGACATTCGTGACTGGAAATAACCCAGAACTTCAGCGTTGTTCACAGGATGTCAAACGAATTTTTCAAGCAGTATCAGACAAATGGAAGCATGAGAAGCTCAGTGGAGAAGCACTTTATCAATTTGCAGAACAAACCGCCCATCAAATGGGTTGGGTGTTGAACTTGGATCTTAGCGGTCATCGACTGGGTGATTTTCCCCATGATGTTCATTATGAAGGTGGGCTAACTGCCATACCCTTTTGTCCTTCACCCAAACTATGGGTGTTAGAAATTCAAATTCGCCATCCAGAAAAGCCATTCGGTGCTTTTTACGAGGATTTACTAATTTAGAAAATCGCCAGAATTACGGTATTACTCCAAGGCTGAGATGTTTTTATAGTAATCTGTCCAGCCTTTCTCCAAATTCCCAAATTATTCACCAGGAATTATTAATGACGTTGAACATCGAACTGCTAGAACGTAGCTTTAGTCTTGTCAAAGAACATGCTACTGACTTCACAGAAATATTCTATACAAACCTTTTTACCGACTATCCAGAAACCAAACCCCTGTTTGCAAATGCCCACATGGAAGAACAAGGCAAAAAATTATTTAGTTCCTTAGTCCTAACGATCGATAGTCTGCGTAAACCTGAATTTCTGGCTGAAACACTCAGAGGTTTGGGTACAAGACACATCAAATATGGGGTGCTTCCACAGCATTATCCAATGGTAGGAAATAGCCTACTCAAGTCTTTAGAATCTTCCTTAGAACATGCTTGGACAGATGATGTTAAACAAGCTTGGGTAGAGGCTTATACTGCGGTCACTGAGTTAATGTTAGAAGGAGCAGATTTTTAGGTTATGAGCAGTCTTTCCGACCTACCAGAGGGTCTGCCTATTCCAGTTGATGATGGTGCTTGCAACCACTTAATAGAAGCATCTTTACCATCTATCTGTCTGCCTTCAACTCAAGGCAGACAGATAGATTTATCAGGCATTCCTGGTTGCATTGTACTTTATTGCTACCCAATGACTGGGCAACCAGAGGTTCCGCTACCCAATGGATGGTGAATGGATCTGATGTTTAGAATGCTAAACATCAGATCCATTCACCATCCATTTGAAAATACCCAAAATTCGGTCGATCGGATCGAGAGCATATTCAGTAACATCAATGGTCAAATCTCGTCCCGTCAATTTCAGGAATTGCCACTGGGTTCCGGTTGTGACACTGCCGTAAATTGTGGCTACTTCTTGCCCACCCGCTTGATTGAATTTTTGCGCAGCAACCATCTCTGCCGCACATTGCCCCCATCCAGCATTGAGTTCACCCTTGTTCGCTTCAATGAGAACTATCGCTGGCGCTTCGATAATCAGTTCGTTTGTCGATCTAGTCAGTAAAAAATCGCATACACCATTCAATCCCGACTCAACATTGATCGAAAAGTCTGTACCGGAGAACAACCCAATTTGGCGATCTAGCAGTTCGCGCAGCTCGAATAACAGTGGGGCGACAATTAACTCAGATCTCACCTTTTCACTCCCCTGAGCCGCTGCAAAAGGTGCTGATTTGGACAAAAGATCCGTTAACCACTTACCAGCGGCAAGCGTGGGGAGATCTTTAAAAAATACCCCTTTGACAACCTTGAGATCGAATTGCCTTTGAACTTGAAGCAGGCTAAAGCTACTGTAGGGCATATTTAAGAGACTAAGGAGAGGCTTAGATTATAGTATAATGTTACTAACCAAAATAATGCAGAGTACTACTTGCCAGACTGCGATCTAAATCAGGTTGCTAAGCCATGAGAATTGGCATAGCTC
>JANMEL010000101.1:0-3835 GCA_031376885.1 Chamaesiphon sp. OTE_70b_metabat_96
AACATATTTGAGAATTGCTGTTGAATTTACGGCTCGGGTTCCATTGCATTTAAAATTGCACCAAGCTGATATTTTGGTTTTTTGGGGCGTGGTTTTTAAACCCCTCGCGCGATACAACCTAAGTCTCTGCTTGGTGCATTTTTAAAGGCAGGGGAACCCGTGCGGTAAATGCATCCGCAATGCTCAATTAGTTTAACGATCGACTGATACTAGCCCAGAAACACTGGCTTGACATACTCCCCGACCTGAAGGACGGGGATTCCCTAGAGTTGCCACTAGGGTTTCTGCTTCTTTCCATTACTGGAATTTCGCAACTGCCCTTTTTGAGGATTCTCTGTCAGGTCTTATGTTCGCTCCACAGACTGACACGGCAAGCCCTGCCGCCAAAATGTTACGTGCTGCGTTTAGATCTCGGTCGTGGGTTGTCTTACATTTAGGACATTCCCACTCCCGAATATTTAACGGCAGCTTATCTACTATGTGGCCACAGTTCCCACACCTTTTAGAGCTAGGAAACCAGCGGTCAATTTTAATCAGTTCTCGACCATACCACTCGCATTTATAGGCTAGTTGGCGGATCAATTCTCCCCAACTAGCATCGCTAATGGCAAGGGCGAGTTTATGGTTCTTCACCATGTTTTTGATAGCTAGATCCTCAACGACGATGGTTTGGTTTTCACGCACCAGTTGAGTTGTTAGTTTATTCAAAAAATCTTTACGGGCATCGGTAATCTGTGCGTGGACTCTAGCCACATTCAGCCTAGCCTTGTGTCGATTGTTGCTCCCTTTTTGCTTTCTGGATAGAGCTTTTTGTACTCTTCTCAACTTCTTGCGAAGTTGCTTAAAGTGCTTAGGATTAGCAATCTTGTTACCATCGCTGGTGGCTACTAGGCTGGTTATCCCCATATCCAGTCCAATCTGTTTGTCAGATTTTGGCAGTTGGGCGATATTAGTATCCACCAACAGGGAAGCAAACCAACGACCACTAGCATCAAGCTTGACAGTAATAGTAGATGGCTCACATCCTTCAGGCAAATCTCTACTCCAACGAATCGGCAGAGCTTCGGTACATTTAGCCAGAAATACTTGACCATCTCTCCACCGGAATCCAGCCTTAGTGAATTCCGCACTACCTCCTTGATGCTTCTTCTTGAAGTTAGGGTATTGAGCACGTCCCGCAAAAAAGTTAACAAAAGCTTTCTGGAGGTTTCTTAACCCCTGTTGGAGTGGTACAGAACTAACCTCGTTGAGAAAGTCAAGATCTTCTTGTTTTTTCCAGCCTGTCAGCATAGCGGACGTTTGAACGAAATCAATTCGCTCTTGACGGTCATACCATCCTGACGTTCTGGCATCTAAAGCTTTGTTGTACACTAGCCGGACACACCCCATTGTCTGCCGCAAGAGTGATTCTTGCTCGGTGGTGGGATCGAAACGGTAGCGATAGGCTTTTTGCATGTTTAAATCCTACCATGCTCCTGTTAAGATTGCTAGAGGGATCCACAGCGCATACTGCTTGCTGGACGGGTCTCCCGCCCAGCTAACTAGGTTTGCGCCTGCAAAGCCGTGGTGAACCACGGGGTTTTTACCCAATTTCCTGATAAAGGTCTTTGAATAGGCGTTGTTGTACACTATGATCGACGATCGGTAATGGATAGCCGATCCGGTGACGAGTGAGTGGTAAAATCTTGCCATTGAGCAATAAGTCGGTATCGATCGACTTTAATTCTGGCACCCATTGGCGGATATAATCGGCTTCTAGATCGAATTTTTGGGATTGAGTATAGGGGTTGAATATTCGCAGTGGTTTGGGATCCATGCCACTAGATGCGCTCCATTGCCAACCGCCATTATTAGCGGATAAATCGCCGTCGATGAGGTTTTGCATGAAGTATTTTTCGCCCCATTGCCAATTGATAATTAAATCTTTGGTGAGGAAGCTAGCGACGATCATTCGACAGCGATTGTGCATCCAACCTGTCTGATTGAGTTGGCGCATGGCTGCATCGACGATCGGATATCCGGTTTTGCCTTCACACCAGGCGGTAAAGTGGGTAGGATCGTTTTTCCACGGGAAGTGTTTGAAGGGTTCTCGATATGGGCCGTCGGCGAGGGATGGGAAGTGGTATAGTGCTTGTTGATAAAATTCGCGCCATGCTAATTCTTGTTGCCAGGTGGTGATGCCTTGCCGTGCTTCGTCACTATTGGCGGATGCTGCGGCGGTAATGGTGGCTTGCCAAACCGTGCGAATCCCAATGGTGCCAAATTTTAGTGCGGCACTCATGCCTGATGTGCCATCGATCGCGGGATAGTTCCGTTGCTCGTCATAATTGTAGATCGATTTATCGCAAAATTTCTCTAGTTGTTGTTCGGCGGCTTTGGTACCTGGCTCGAAGATGAGTGGCTCATTCCAACTGAATCCCAGGTCGTCGATCGATGGTAAATTGACGATGAGTGATTCGATCGATTCTGCTTCGATCGGTGTTAATTCACTAGCTTTGAGTTTAAATATCGCTGGTGCTGGCTTGGGAATACTATTCCAGTTGCGCCAAAAAGGAGTATAAACACTATAGGGTCGATCGGCTCCAGTTCTAATGGTATTGGGATCGTGGAGTACTCGATCCCAATTAATATGTACCGTCATGCCTTGAGTTTCTAAAGCGGTGGCTACTTGAGGATCGCGCTTTTGGGCATAGGGTTCGACATCATGGTGCCAGTATACCGATCGCACCTGCAACGCATCAGCTAACTTAGGTATCCCCACCACTGGATCCTGGTGCAAAATCAATAATCGACTACCAGCCCGACGGTAATCTTCCGCTAGAGATTTCAAACAGCCGAGTAAATAAGCAATCCGCGCCGGAGCAATATCATCGCGCTCCAAAATAGCCGGATCCAAACAAAACACACCTACAACTCTAGCATCTCGTTCGCACGCTTGCGCCAATCCAATGCTATCGACTATTCGTAAGTCGTTGCGGTGCCAAAATAAAAGCAGATCTGACATTGTACAGGGGTGAGGGGTCAGGGGTGAGGGAAAAGTGCTGGGGAAACATTTTTATTGCGATCGAATACCGGACTCACATATACAATTAAGCTGTTGCATCCTACCAATTACTAAACTATGCCCTTAGATGTCCCCAGTGCTATTTTACAACGTCGATCGATCAAAAGTTTCAAACCCGATCCGATCGCTCCAGAATTACTTCGCCAACTGATCGAACTTACCGTCGCCGCACCCAGTAGCTACAATATCCAGGATTGGCGCATCATTATCGTCCAGGATACCGCCCAAAAACAGGCTCTAATGGCTGCTTGTTTCAATCAACCTCAAATCGCTCAAGCACCGATAAATCTCGTCTTTGCCGCCGATATTAAGGCAGGGGAGAAAGATGTATCACCGATCCTCGAACAGGGATTACAGACTGGTGCTTGGAATGAAGGTACTGTGGGCTACTTCAAAAAGGCTATCCCTGAATTTGCGGCGGCAATCGGGGATAAAGCACGGGAATATGCCATCAAAGATGCGATGATTGCCGCGACTCACGCGACTCTGGCTGCTGAGAGTTTGGGTTTATCTAGCTGTATGATGAATGGGTGGATCGAGTCGAAAGTCAAGGCGGTAATTGGGGCTGAAAATGACGCGGATCTGGCGATCGCTCTAGTACTACCGATCGGTTATGCTGCCGAACCCCGCAAAAATCCAGGGCGGATGCCATTTGAATTTAATGTATCAGTCGATCGGATCGATCGTCCTTATACTGGTGACTAACAAAAGACGGGGCGGGCACGAGCCGGGGCGGGCACGAAACCGCGCCCCTACGGGTTAATTGCGTAG
>JANMEL010000154.1:0-8432 GCA_031376885.1 Chamaesiphon sp. OTE_70b_metabat_96
TTTGCGCGTACCACCGATGATATTGGCAATATCTTCATCAAATCTATCTACTCGCTGACTGGGGAGGGAGAGGGAGATATTCTCATCCTTGAGCCGATTCTTGATTTCCAAGCCCACAGCGGGAAGAGCGAGATAATCCGAACAACTGAGCGAGAGGAGCGAGAACTCATCATAACCCGTCGATCGCATTCCAGTCTCGATCGCATTAATTACCGCTTCCGGTTCCACATCCCGCGCGGGGCGAGTCAACATCCCAGGTTGACAAAAGCGACACCCACGAGTGCAACCACGGCGAATTTCAATCGTGAGTCGATCGTGTACGGTTTCGACATAGGGAACTAATCCGATCGAGTATGCTGGAATTGGGGTAGCTACCCGTCGGAGAATGCGCTCTGGTACATCAGGATGATTGGGCTTGACGCTCCCATCGGCGTGGGAATCGTAAAATTGGGGCACATATACGCCAGGAACCTGCGCGAGATCCAATAACAAATCGCGCCGACTCAGCCCCGCATCTTTGCCATCTTCAACTACTAACCCAATTTCGGGTAATAATTCCTCCCCATCTCCCAGAGCGATAAAGTCAAAGAAATCCGCATATGGTTCGGGATTGGATGTCGCCGTTTGTCCCCCTGCAAAAATCAGCGGATAATTACCCGCCTCACGCTCGCGCCACGTCAGGGGAATTCCGGCGAGAGTCAACATTTCTAAGATATTCGTCGCGCCCAATTCATAGCTGAGACTAAAACCGAGGATATCAAATTCAGAGAGGGACTTCTGCGACTCTACCCCAAATAATGGTGTCTGAGTATCGCGTAACTTCTGGGCTAAATCCGCTGCGGGTAGGTAGGCTCGATCGCACAATTGGCGCGGCTGGGCGTTGATAATACTGTAGAGAATAATATGCCCCAGATTGCTCGCCCCAACTTCGTAGATCTCTGGGTATGTCAGTGCCCAGCGAACCGTCGCACTCTCCCACGGTTTATGCACCGCACCGAGTTCGTTACCGAGGTAACGCGCGGGTTTGAGGATTTCAGGAGTAATGAGACTATCTACTGCAACTGCCACGATCTTGCCTCTGTTTTACGTTTGTTTGGGCGATTATCTATCGTAGCGCGGATCTGTGTAGGGTGGATTGGGTGGGGTTCGATAGCACATTAATATTGACTGTTACTATTGAGTTTTACTTTACCCAATTGACACAGAGTTATTCCATTTTTTCAGCCGACTAGTACTCACTTTGTTTTGCAGTTAAGAGCAATTCCATCAGATGCTCATCATAAAATTGACCTTCATTGGAGAAAGCTTCATGTTCTGTCCCGTAAATGCAGAAACCCAATGATTTATAAAGTTGAATAGCAGCAGCTTGGGCTGTGACAACGGTGAGATGTATTCTTCGCAACTCAGTATCCTGCCTTGCTCGTATAAGAACTTCCGATGCTAGTGCCCGTGCAAAGCCAAGTTGCCGAAAATCAGGTCGAACATAAAGACCAGCCATAAAACCACGATGCTTCTCATTCGCTTCGTCAAAACGGGCAAAGCGGATAGTACCGATCAGAACATCATCTGAGAAAGCTCCTAAAATGTATGTATCTTCAGATGCTTGGAGTCTTGCTGCTACAGCTTCGAGAGAGAGTTGTTCTTCCTTTTCTGCTGGAGTACCGAATGCAGGTGGTTGCTCGTGTAATGCAGCCAAGCGGAGTACTCGATATTCTTGTACATCTGTGGGCGTAAGTGCGCGGATTGTCATGCTTTGCCTCAAATTATATTAACCACGACAATTTCTATATTTTAATCTCAAATACTCGCGATCGAGATTAAATTGCATAAACCAGCCCCTACGGGTTGATGATGATCGATCTTATTCTAAGAGATTGTTGGGGAGGGTTTATGCTGGGAATATCGAAATGTACAGATTGATATCGTTCGCATTAGCGTACCGTAGGTAATCGAACCCGCCCGTCATCTCTAGATATGTTCGACGATTCGGGTTTGTGGATTGTTGATTCGATCTGATGTGGGGTTGGGAATTGGGGACTCGATCTCTTCACCAAAACCTAAAACCACCACAGAAAGCTAAAATAGAGATATCACCGACGAGGCAAAACAATGAGTCCCGTAGTAACAGAAATTTTACAGCAGATCGATCGACTCCCCTTGGTCGAACAAACGAAAATCCTCAGACAACTAGAACAGAAAATTGAGACTGCAACGGCTCACGATGCGGCATCACCAAATTCAGTCAGCACTTCCCAGCAACAATGGCAGCAAGCCATCGATCGTATTCACAACCAAACCCCAATCTTGCTCGATCTCCAGAAAGCCCGAATTGCCGATCTGTTCGCCAAATTTAACGAAGATGAAGACGAGGAAGACCAGCAACAAGCCCTAGACATCATCAATTCCATTCCCAGAACATCCATCTAAGTCCCAATGACCCAAATTGTTTTGCTGGACTCTACCCCAGTTGGATTAATTACCAATCCGAAAGCAACTCCGTTGGCGATCGAGTGTCAACAGTGGTTACAGAGTTTACTTGACAGAGGCTACCATGTAATTCTTCCTGAAATTATCGATTATGAAGTTCGTCGAGAATTGCTCAGAGTCAATAAAATCAAGAGTATTCGCCGACTCGACGATCTGAAATCCGCGCTTATCTATTTACCGATTACCACCGAAGTAATGCTCAAAGCCGCTCAGATGTGGGCACAAGTTCGACAACAAGGTAAACCAACAGCAGATGATAAAGCCTTAGACGGAGACGTAATTTTAGCCGCTCAAGCCATCCTCATCAGTAGCGAAGAATATTCAGTAATCGTCGCTACTAGCAATCCCAAACATTTATCTTTATTTGTTGATGCTAGAGACTGGCAGGATATCTAAATGGCAATTTACCCAAAATCTACTGAAATAGCGGAGATCGACAAGTGGATAAATTAGAATTGTATCGATCGATAGTTACTGAGATATTAACTAAATATTCTCAATACAAGCCCAGCTATGGACAAGTAGAGATCGAACAAATCTTCGACCGTGAACACGATCGATATCAATTACTCGCGATCGGTTGGAATCAACAAACACGAATATATGGCACGACAATTCATCTAGATATTCAGGATGAGAAGATCTGGATTCAACAAAATACTACTGAATTCGATCTAGCTAGCGATTTAGTGGAAAGGGGAGTACCAAAACAGGACATTGTGATTGGGTTTCATACTCCCAAAATGCGTCAATTAACAGGTTTTGCCGTGGGTTAAATGGATCGTTTTTTGAGCGCAATCATATGATCTACTTCATGGCTGTACATCGAAAAAGTTTGGTGAATCAAGCAATATTCACAACTTCCCGCTGCCCGTTGACTGACTAACTGGCGTAATGCTGCTGGAATGTATGTAGTCATTAACAGTGCTAGTTTTGAGGAGTCGCTTGAAGTCTGGCATAGGCTCTGATTTTAAGGAAGCCGATGAGCGTATCGAGTTGTTCATACAAATCGATTTCTGCGGTTTCTGCGGCGGTTAAAGCAGCCTCACGGTTTTTTTGGAGGAGAGTTTGCAATCGAGATTGAGATGCTTCAGATACTTTGAAATTAATAATCTGCGCCGAAGTGGGTCGATCGATCAAAAAGTCTAGAATCTCCTGATATGTGCCAGATGTGCTGGTTAAATTGGAAGTAGGAGTAGAGGACTCGATCGTGCTTTGTTCTAGTAATCTAGTGGCAATCAGACTGGTAAACAGGTCAGAAAACTGGTTTTGAAACGGTGCTAGGCGTTGAGCGAGTTCATCAGGGATATCGATGGTGATTTGAGTCATAGTGGTGAGCGAGATAATCTTTGCTGTAACAATCGTTGGCGTAGCCTACCGGAGGTAATCGCAGTAGACTTTACGAATGAAAGACTCGATCGATTACTGATGTCCATCCAACCACATCATCAAATCATTCATCTGGGTAAAATCTAAAGCCGCATCAAACAACTCTTCTAGCATCGCTAGAGACAAAACTTTCACTCGTGCCTCCACCTCCGAAGATACAGTCCCCACCCGTTTAGTTAACAGTCGAAGAATAATTTCTTGACGACCAACCTGTTCGGCAGCGTGAATCTTTTCTAGATACAATGGTGATAACTGCATAATTAAATTCTGCTCCTCTGGTTCAATAATTGCTCTGGCTTCTAAAATTACCTTTAAATTACCCAGCAAATCTAGGGCATTTTGGCGGTAAGGATTATTTGGTGGTAAAGCGGCTACTTCATCAATCGCCTGTGACTGCACTTTCCCCTTACCTAATAGTCTAAACCATAAGCTAGCTGGTGTCTGTGGTAGTTGATGAATAACGATAATGCCAGTCTTCAACGCAGGACTCAGCAGATATACGCCCTCACCCCAAGATTCGATCGCTGACTTAGCTACGAGACTTTCCAACAGATCTACCGATAGCGTCGGAGTCAAAATCCATAACTTGGGTAACTTTTCCTCTTTTGGTTCTGGTTGCTTGTGTTTTTTGGCTTCCCGAATCAGATAGTTGTGCAGATCGAATAACTTGGACATGCAGCCACGAATCTGAGGAAGTTTTACAGAACTCCGAAAAGGTTCAAATACAGTAGCAGTTTCAGCACATTGGGCTAATAGTCCCAAATCCGAAGTTATGGCAACCGCCAGGGCGGTTAGGACATCTGTAGATGCTCAAACCATTAGTAGGTCAGCTTTCCCAAACTGACACTTCGGCTACGCTCAGTGCACGCCCCTGTCCCCTGACCTCTGACCTCTGCTATGTTTTCTCATTGGGATTCGGGATGAAATAAACGTCCGCTTTGCGGAATCTCGCTAGCGATCTAGTAGAGAAAGCTATTGGGTAATATTAGTAAACGCTCGATCGGATTGAGGTGCCTCGGTGCCGAGCTGTCTGTCCCAAAAGGTAAAATATAGACCGTAATGTAGTGCATACTGACGGTGATGAATCCCATGATGAGCTGGCCCTGTGAACCAGCGACTGCACCAATGGTGTGGGAAATTAGGGGGTAGTTTGTCAATTCCGAGATGATTGACGACTGCCCAGACTGTCATGGTGACGAGTACAGCGATGACTGTAATCAGGTGGAGCGGAACTATGAACACGATCGCGACTAGAAACAGGGATTGAACGATCGCTTCTGGCGGATCGAAAGCAAAGGATGTCCATGGCGTAGGCTGATTCGATCTGTGGTGTCCTTGATGCCACCAGTGGAACAATCGTGGGTGATGGAACAATCGATGCAAAAAGTAAAAATAGGTGTCTTGGAGGATAATTATGGTGAGGTAGCTAATGCCCAAATACCAGAGTGGATATCGATCGACATCGGAATATAATCGGGTGATGCCCAAATCATAGGCTGAGACGATCGCGGCTGCGGCTAGTGCAAAGACGATCGATGACACGATCGAAAGTTTGATATCTCGCCGAATTGATTTCCAGGGTGGCGGCAATCTATTTTTCAGGCGATCGTCATCATGAGAAATTCCATACAAGCATAGATGAATGCCTCCTGCCAAGATAAAATATCTGACCAGGATAATTCCAAAGAAAGCAAATCCATAAAATACAAATGAGCTAGTGATTCTCCAGAGGAGAGGCTGTGCCAACAATTCAGTTTCCACTAGTAAATAGTTCCATGGGGTTGAGCGCGAAACGATCGATTTTTGATAATTAATAATTAATAATTGCGATACTAGAAAAGATGGACAACACAATTGCGTCACCCATCTTCTCTAATTACTTAATTGCCGGAACAACTGTCTGTACCAAATTCCAATAGTGAAGAAAGCCCTGGTTAGAAGCTAATTCAGTTATTAATGCAGCTACAAATCCAATCATGGCAAAGCGGCCATTCCAATTTTCAGCTTGAGGTGTAAATCCCCAATACCAACGATTGCGATCTTCTTGCAGAGTGGGTGTATCAATAATAGGCGTGGAAATTGCTTTGTTAGATCTTGTCATGGTCGATACTTGAGGTTATGTAGCAGGGGTCAGGGGTCAGGGGTCAGGGGTCAGGGGCTGATTGTAAGGTGCAAATCTTTTTGTCGTAGGTTGGGTTGAGCCTCGTTCGCGTAGCGTCTCCTTTGGAGAAAACCCAACATTTCTAAGATGTTCGCGTGGTTGTTGGGTTATCTCCTATCGGAGAGGCTACGCCAACGCTATCGCTCTACCCAACCTACGGGTTTTCGACGTTTCAGGAGTTTTGTCAGTCAACCAGGTTCTAACCGCCTTGGCGGTTGTTATAAGAACTAGCAAATAGAGTTATTAATTAATTCAACTATTGCTGGTTAAAGATGGAGATTGACCGACCTTTTTTTCGGCAAAATAATTGTTTAGGAAAGTGCTAGCAAATGAAAGGATAACTGGCCCCAGAATAAAGGCAAGTAAACCACTCACTGTAAACCCAGGCACAAACAACGATGCCAGCCAAAAGCACGTGCCATTGACTACTAAAGAAAATAGTCCGAGGCTCAAGAAGTTGATTGGCAGTGACAGCAGCGATAGCACAGGTCGAATCGTAGAATTGACCCCGCCAACGGCAACGGCGGCTAACATTGCAGCGGGAAAATTAGCAAGATTTACCCCTGGCACGGCCAGATCGACGACTAGTAAACCTAGTGCTGTCGCTAAGGTAGTAATCAGATAACTAATGATATTATTGTTCATGTCTTAATACCTTGAGAAGAGTTGATTTTGGTTGAAGAATGCTACCACCATCCCAAAGAAAGACGATAGAATCTCGATCTTTTAGTAGAAAGGAAGTAGGTTTACTTGTAGGCCGAACCGTTTAGTTCACCTTGTTTGACGATCGCCCAAACTGCATGAATACTGCCAGGAATCCAGCCAAGTAAAGTTAGTCCGATACTAATAAATAGAGTGGGGCCGACTCCAAATGCCAAGAAGATGCCAACGGGGGGAATGAAAATGCCGAGAATTAAATGAAGTAAATTCATGATGTTCGAGCCATTATTTGAATGAAGGATCGAGATATTGGGTCATTAGTTAGCGGTGTCTAATGCTGTGCCATAAATCTTTTAATTGCTGCTTAATCACTGCTTCTTTCCGAGCAGCTACAGCACCAGCTTCAGCAAATCGGTCACTAGTTTCGGTCTGCTTTCGATCTAGTGGGATCGTGCCACTACTTTGAGCTGCGGATTTTGTTTTGGTGTACCAGGTTTTTGCACCTTCGAGTTGCTGCTTGATTTGGGGATGGCGCAGATCCCATTCAGCAATCCGCGCTTTGAGTCGCGCAGATTGTGCTTGCAGCAGTGGAAATAGACTGAGAGTTAAGAGCATTGTCTTGTTCCGGTGTGATTCAGTGATGTGAAGTTTGCCGATCCGGTTATTCTCGATCGACTGACGATCCAGTTCTAACTTGACGAAATCCGGTTGATGCACCAAATAAGGCGGCAACCAAGCCTAGTAGCGAACCAAATACAAATGACCAGCTCACCTTGGCGGTATTTCCAGCGATGTCGCGGGTTTGTTGAGCTGAGATTGTGGGGATGTTGGGAGGATTCTGCCCGACGATCGTCCGTGGAGTATTGCTCGGAGTGTTTTGTTGGACTTGGTTAATGACGCTACCAGCATTGGAAGCTGCCACACCAAATGCGCCGGATACACCGCTAGACAGCAACCAGGCACTTAATGCGAGCATGGATGCCCACAGAATTGCACCGTTGAGTAGAGCCGTGTTGCGAGTCATCCGCCCAGATGTGCGCGCAGTAGTCCAGCCACCGACAAATAGGGCGATTAGCAAGCTAACGATCGACCAAATTCCGATGCCCACGCCGACCCCAGGAGCTTCAGTTCTAGGTGCGCCAGAGTCCCCGATACTAGTCGAGCCAACGGCTACTCCCAGGGCACTGAGCACTAGCTGAGTGCTGAGGGCGATCGCCAATCCTGCCACAATTGGCCCCCATCGTACTTGGTCGTGATAAGTGGTTGTAGCAACTGGAACTACTCGCTCGCCAATATAATCATTAGGTCTATCTACATATGCCATAATATTTCTCCTAAAATCGTGTTATTGATGTCAGATCTAAATGCACTGCTTGCCTGATTTGTGTCTTACCTCTGAGCCTCTAGGCATCATCTCGGTAGACTCACATCTTGCACCAATTGATAAATACTATTACTGCGATCGTCTAGGGCGGGCAACGATTGCTGATATTTTTATGCTGTCTTGTCTTAAATTGATACTCTATAGTTATACTTGCAAGTACTTAGTGAATGAATCTACCAAAAGACAGATCTTCAGTGCCTATTTGCTAGGAGAATTTCTGTCAAAAGATAGTTATAGCAACCGCCGCCCTTGTTAGAGGTTGTTTGAAAAGTTATTTTTTATACGTGCAATTGGTAGAATCGCTCCCAAAAATGCGGTTTCCACTCGGTAGGGGCAATTCATGAATTGCCC
>JANMEL010000181.1:0-3993 GCA_031376885.1 Chamaesiphon sp. OTE_70b_metabat_96
GTCATTACTAGATATGGCTTTGACTCATCCGACGATGGGAGTGCCCAATTATGAGCAGTTGGAATTTATCGGGGATTCTGTCGTCCGATTGGCGGCTTCTGAGTGTTTGTGGGAAACTTATCCAGAGAAGTCTGTGGGGGATTTTTCGGCAGTGCGACAAGTGTTGGTGAGCGATCGAATTTTGGCGCAACTAGCTGATGAGTATGGGTTCGATCGATATCTCGTCTTGGCTCCTAGTGCGATGGGCGATCCTGCGGGGCGAATTACTCGATTGGCTGATGCTTTTGAAGCCGTGCTTGCCGCCTTATATCTGACTACCAACAATCTCAACTTAATTCGCCCCTGGCTAGATCCACACTTCCAAAAATTAACGATCGAGATTCTCCAAGATCCCGCTCGTCAAAATTATAAACATGTGCTTCAGGAATGGATCCAAGCCAATTATAAAGCCCTTCCAGAGTATCGAGTGGGAGAAACCAAGCAGGATATCACAGATCGATCGCAGCGGTTTATTGCTGAAGCATGGTTTCGCGATCTCCACCTCGGTACAGGTACGGGGCATTCCAAGAAAGCCGCCGAACAAGCCGCAGCAAAGGTGGCTTTTACTCAGCTAAATGTACTATTTCCGACCGAATTCCCCGCCAGTTGACACTTTTGTCTCCCTATTAACTACTATATTGGTAGATCTAGACAATATGGCACTAATTGGGATTAGAATAGGTCTTAAATATATCTAAGATCTCATCTATCGATCGGCTACCCTCAAAAGCTACCGATCTCACTTCTATACTTATCGCCTTTACCTATCGCTCCGCAAGGACTTTGGGGTAGATTATCAAAAAAAATATCCCTCGATAAATTACCCGATTGGGGTGTTGCTGCTCTACACTAAACTACTTATTCTTCATACCGATCATGGAATCTACAAACTTACCGCGAACTTATACAGCTCAAACATGTAATCTGGTAATTACGAATCAAGCTGGTTTATTGCCTCAAGCACAACTCGATTCGGCACCACTGCGCGAGCGGGGCAACCGAACCAATCTGGGTGAATTCACCTTGAAGATCGACAGGTCCGAACATAGCAATGCGGATCCGATCGTCTTAAATGGTCAATTGGATCAATTAGATAAGCTCCAACAGACAGTCAGTGAGTATGTAGCACAGCTCGGAACCGAGGTACCGATCGCCACTGAAGATCGGCAGCAGATTCAACCCGAAGTAGAGGATACATTTGTCGAATCAGTAGTAGCTAGTCAGCTCTACCCAGCATCGGGCATAGTCAAAAATTTACCCGGATTGCGATCGAGATCTTCACAGTTGACCATAGAAACTGTCCCCAGCAAAGAATCCCATCCATTCTCAGCCGCGAGTATCTCCAAATTACTCAACCGCTCCAAAGAGAATAGCACCCTCATCGCCCCTGACAAGCCGATCTCCGCCCCACCAGCACCTACGCCAACATTTGGGTCAACCAAACTTCCCCGCGTCACTCAAGGCGATCTTCCCCTAGAATACAAGCTCTATTTGAGCGATAATAATTCCGGTCGTGTGCTCACGCTCTCACGGATGCAACTTGTCGATCTGGCAACTGCCCTAGATGAGTATGCAAACGACACAGTAGCAGTCAGCTCATCGGTAACTCAAATTGGAGAGTTCGTCGAAACAGCGGATGACATCCCAGAAATTCAACCAGCCAAAATCGAGACTGCCAAGATTTACACCCCAGAAATTCAACCAGCCAAAATCGAGACTGCCAAGGTTTATACTCCAGAAATTGAGCCAGCCAAAATCGAGACTGCCAAGGTTTATACTCCAGAAATTGAGCCAGCCAAAATCGAGACTGCCAAGATTCCGCAGAGCGGACGCTACGCGAACGAGCAGGATGAAAAGTTGCCAAGTGTAGCTACAGTTTCAGCTCTGTCACGACTACCCAATTTACCCAGTATCCCTAGCAAAATTAACAGCAATCGATCGTACGACTATGACGATGATTCTCAGCCCGCATTTATGTCAGCCCTACCGTGGCTAGCTGCTGCCGCTATGGTAGTGGGAGTGCCATTGCTAGTATTTGGTGCCAACCCCAGTTTTCTCAAAGAATCGATGGCTAAAGTGAAAATGCCCACCGATCCTCAACAGTTGTTGGGAGGGAAGAAAGAAGATGCTCCGGCTTCAGTCAATCCCGCACAGCCAGCGACTAACCCGACAAGTGGCGACGAGGTGGCAGCGGCTGGGGCAAATCTGCCCAAACCCTGGGAATCTCAACCAGTCACACCACCTACTAATCCAGCATCGATCGGATCGCCCATCCCTCAACCTTCAGGTGCGAATGGGATTAGTATTGCCCCATTACCGCCCAGCATTGCCAATATCCCCGAAGGAACACAGCCCCAAGATGCGCCTACAGCTACTGGTGACTCTGGCGCAGCAATGGCGAGTGTGCCTCCTCAACAGCAGAACAAAACAGCATCGGGCATCGCTCCCAACCCACTAGGAGGTTCCTCGATCCCACAGGGTTTTGATAATCCCAAGCCGCAACAACAATCGCCCGTCACAACGGCTACAGCAAATATCCCTGTCAGCCCGCTCGTAACTCAGCCCAAATCCACTAAACCCCCTACAGCAACTCAGCCCAAAGCCACTAAAGTCCCTACTACTGTAGCGAGTAAGTCTAAAGCAACTAAACTTCCTACTACTGTAGCGAGTAAGTCTAAAGGAATTATCTCAATTACTGGATCGGTAGTTGGCGTAGCCTCTCCCGTGGAGAATCGGTCATCCAAAGCGACTAAAATCAGATCGGTATCGCCTAAGCAGAATAGTCAAATATCTGTCTCCAGCCAACCGATGCTGTTACCACCAGATATTAGTGGAATGGGCAATGAGCCACCTCTGACACCCCCACCATTTCCCGCTGCCAAAGCGATCGAAACCGCGCCACTAGCCCCAATTAAGCAATATAAGAAAGTTGTCAAAGCCAAAGCAAAACCAATCGTAATTGCGAAGAAGAGCGTAGTGACTCCCATCGCAAATACTGTAGCGAAAAAAGCTGTACGGGTAATCCCGCTCCAAACTTCAGAGCCAACTAGCGCACCTGGGTTTACCAACCCATCAGCAGCAGAGACTGCCCCTCTGGTAGTGCCACCGATCGTCAGCGAGCCACAGTTTCAATCAAACAATAATCGCACCCCCGATCTTTTGGACAATCCTTCACTCAATGAAACCAAACGTTATTTTCAAAGTAAATGGCGGGCGGATGTAAACCAGTCTAGCCCACTTCAGTACGTTGTTCAATTCGATCCCAAGAGTGGCGTTGTTCAAAGTGTAGATCCTCAAGGTGAAGCATCCACAACTTATCTCAAGAAAACTGGAGTCATCAAAACCGGACAAAAATTAGTTTCCCCGATCGCTTCCGGCGAAGGTGAACAAAAAATTCGCGTACTACTCCAACCCGATGGGAATGTGGAAACTTTTATCGAACCTTAAATTAATTAATAATTGGGTTTGGCGTTGCTCAACCCTTTGGCTCGATCGGATCCCCGACTTCTCTCAAGAAGTCGGGGATCTAATCTGACCCCTGACCCCTGTTACAGAATATCTTTTCTTTTTTGCAAATAGGTAGCGATCGATCACCAAATAAGTGTCGATATCGTTTATCCAAATTCAACCCAGTAGAAAATAATATGCCAGGAAGCACATTAAATACCGCTCAAAATATTGGTAATCTTACATCATTTAGTTTTGATGATGCCATTAACAATACTAATCCAATTGATTATTATAAATTCTCGCTTACCAGTACGAATAATATTAGGTTACTGTTGAGTAGATTAACTCAGAATTATCTCTACGCCAAAATTTATCAAGATAAGAATAATAACGGCTTGATTGAAAGTGGGGAAGAACTTTATTCTAACTATGCTGGGGATGGTCGCGATGGTCTAATTAATGCCACACTGGGTGCAGGTAATTATTATGTTGGGGTGCTTCAGG
>JANMEL010000207.1:0-7246 GCA_031376885.1 Chamaesiphon sp. OTE_70b_metabat_96
CCCACCCTCCTACCCTCCCACCCTCCCACCCTTCCACCCTCCCACCCTCACCCCTCACCCCTCATGGATATTATTCAACTAACCGGAATCCGCTGCTACGGTTACACAGGCTATTTACCAGAAGAACAATTCTTGGGACAATGGTTTGAGGTAGATCTGCGGATATCGGTAGATTTGAAAACGGCTGGACAGACCGATCGAATTGAAGATACCTTAGACTATCGGGGCATTATAGCCACCGTAAAAAAGATTGTCTCAACTGCTAAATTTGCCCTTGTCGAGAAACTAGCCGATACAATTATCACCGCCGTTTTGACAGAAAATCGAGTCCAGGCGGTAGAATTGAAGCTCCACAAACTCGCCGCACCGATTCCTGACTTTGGCGGTAAAATTACGATCGAGCTAACTAGAACCAAGTCTGAGAGCGATATCCTCACGGTACTGCCATCGCTCCCAGCTTGTTAAATTTATGTGACGATCGACAACTGATGGCATTTGGAACCGTAAAATCGGCTATCCTGATGAAAGAAATTGCGACAAGCGATCGATGAAATAACGGAGAGCATCTATGGTTGTACGATTGCAGCGTCCCCTATTAGTAGGCGGCATTGGACTGACACTTGGTTTATGGGGATTGGATAGCGTTTATCATAGCCTGTCAGGGGTTGGAGATTTGCTCGCCATCGGCGCGGTTGCTGCTGGGGGTGGATATTGGTGGTACAACCAACGCAGCAGTCAGAACGATCGATCGCCAGTTAAAGTAGACATCAACCAAGCTACACTCGATCGCGCCATCGCCCAAGTCGAACTAGTCATCAACCAACTAGCGATCGAAACTCCCTCATCGACACAGATTTGGCAGCAGTTAAGACAACAACTAACCCAAGTCAAAACCAACTTAACACGACCCGAACGCCGAATCGCCATTACAGGGGGTCAGAGGGTAGGTAAAACGACCCTCATGAACATACTCTCGACAAATCCAGTGCCCTGCGCCACCCCACTGAGATACATCGAAACCCCAGCATTATTTACCGTCGGTGGAGATCGTCAAATTGCCGAAGATCGAGCGGCACAAATCGCTCTCAATGCGGATTTAGTGTTGTTTCTCACCAATGGCGATCTAACTGCAACTGAGTACAAATATCTCCAAACACTGCACCAATCCCATCAGCGCGTACTATTACTACTCAATCAAGCCGATCGATATTTGCCAGACGAGCGGACTTTGATTCTAAATAATATTCAATCGAGGATCGCCGGAACAATTTCCGCTCAGGATATCGCGATTACGAGTACCGCACCCGCACCCCTCAAAGTGCGGAAAATCCAAGCAGATGGTAGTTCGGTAGATTCGAGCGAAATCCCCCCAGTGGAGGTTAGCAGCCTCACAGAGCGACTAACGAATGTTTTGGCTACTGAAGGCGAAAAACTAGTTTGGGCGACCACCTACCGTCAAATTGGGGCCGTTGGCACTGTCGCGAAGACTGCGCTCAATCTCTCTCGCCGCGATCGAGCATTACCCGCGATCGAGCAAAATCAGTGGATTGTCGCCGCTGCTGCATTTGCCAACCCTCTTCCCGCACTAGATCTAGTCGCCACAGCAGCAGTAAATGCTCAAATGGCGATCGATCTAGGCGCGATCTATCAACAGAAATTTTCCCTAGAGCACGCTCAAGCCGCCGCTGGAGCGATGGGTGAGGTGATGTTGAAATTAGGGTTAGTGGAACTTTGCACCCAAGCTGTAGCTGGATTGCTCAAGACGAATGCAATTACCTTTGCCGCAGGTGGATTAGTGCAAGGTTTGAGTGCTGCCTATCTGACTCGCATTGCTGGGCTAACTTTGATCGAGTATTTAGAGGCTCAAGATCTGATTGCGCCTGAACCCACTCGATCGTGGAATCTCGATGTATTGGCAAATACTCTTAGCAAGGTATTTGAAGCCAATCAACGAGGAGCTTATCTACAAACTGTCGTCAAACAAGGGATCGATCGGCTGATTCCCGATCGAGCTGCGATTGAAGGTGCTGGTTAAATTAATTAATAATTAATAATTAATAATTGGGGTTTTAAGAGGGTGTTTGAAAAGTCAATTGAGATAAGAAGTGTAGAATATCTGCATCGGTAGGTTGAGAATCGATCGCTCCAGCAGATAATGTGGCGATGGCACCCGCTGCTGCTGCATATCGGATCGACTTTGTGGCCATTTCTGCGGTTTGGATTGAGTCAAATCCTTGGTGACATAACTGATGAATGCAAGCAGCAACAAAACTATCACCTGCGCCAGTTGTATCTATACTAACAACATCAAAAGCTGGCACAAATCCATGTTGCTCGCCGAGTGAATAACCACAACCCTGTGCGCCAGCAGTGATGAAAATTCCCTGAGTATGAGGTAATCGATCGCGAATTAATTGCGGATCGATCGTCTCAAATAACCACTGTGCCTCATCATCAGACATTTTGACAAAATTAGCTAGTGCCAAAACTTCTAAAATTACTATTTTTGCCGTCTGAATATTATCCCAAAACATCGATCGCCAATTGACATCGACAAAAATTTTCAGGTGATATTTTTGAGCTAATTCTAACGCTCGATAAGTAGCCGCAGCACTAACAGGATGAGCTAAACTAATCGTGCCGATCGAGAGTAACTTAGCATCTACAAATAGTGAGTGTGGCAATAGTTCCGATGCTAGATAAACATCGGCAAATTTGGTTGTGGGTAGATTATCGATAAATCCGGCAAAAGTTCGATCGCCATCAGCCGATCGAAGTACATATATTTGTCTCGTCGGTGCAGTCTCAGAATATTGGATCCCCGTTACATCCACCCCAATATCGGTCAACAACCTGGTTAATTTGTCGCCAACCTCATCTTTACCTAAACAACTAATTAAGGCTGTTGGAGTGCCCAATTTTACCAATCCACAGGCAACATTTGCTGGCGCACCACCAGGATAAGCATCCCAATCGCGCACTTGGGCTAATGGCGTACCCAATTGATTTGCCAGCAGATCGATTAGAGTTTCACCAAGCGAAATAACAGTCATTAGTTTTCAGTAATCGGGATGTGAGTCTATCCAAATCTACCACTAATATACTGTTGGGTTTTCTCTTCTTTGGGGGAATTGAAGATATTAGAGGTACTATCATATTCTACCAAGTACCCAAAGCGGCTGCTACCTTCTGCTGCTTCAGCATTGAAAAAAGCCGTCTTGTCTGATACCCGCGCTGCTTGTTGCATATTGTGAGTAACGATGATGATGGTAAATCGATCCTTTAATTCATGGATCAGATTTTCGATCTTGACAGTCGAGATTGGATCGAGTGCCGAACATGGTTCATCCATTAAGATTACTTCAGGTTCGATCGCAATTGTTCGAGCAATACACAACCGCTGTTGTTGTCCACCAGAAAGAGATAAACCGCTAGCTTTGAGCTTATCTTTGACTTCATCCCACAGTGCAGCTTTAGTCAGAGATTGCTCGACACGCTCGTCGATATTTCCCTTGAATCCGGCGATTCTCAACCCAAATGCCACATTTTCATAGATAGACTTTGGGAAAGGATTTGGTTGTTGAAATACCATCCCAATTCGCCGTCTAACTTCGACAGGATCTATTTTGGGATCGTATAAATTGGTATCTCGATAGGTAATGCTGCCCTGGACTTTTGCGGTAGGAATCAGATCGTTGAGCCGATTGTAGCAACGGAGTAGAGTACTTTTGCCACAGCCAGAAGGCCCGATGAAGGAGATGACTTTATTCTTGGGAATATCTAGAAATATATTCCGAACTGCTTGAAATTTGTCATAAAATATTGAGACGTTCTCTGTCTTGATGATGATGTCTTGATTCTGCGAGGTAACCATAATCTAATAGTGATTGGGTTAAAAATCTAATTATTTACGATGGGAAATAGTTCTGGCAATGATATTGACACCTACGATTAGGACGACGATAACTAATGCAGCTACCCAAGCTAATTGTTGCTGATTATTGTATGGAGAAATTGCAAAGTTATAGATTAAAACTGATAGAGTTGCTGTTGGTTCCCAGAGACCTTTGATATCGTACTGATTGAACAAACAGGTAAATAATAAAGGAGCTGTTTCACCAGCAGCTCTAGCGAGTGCTAGAGTAACACCTGTGGCAATAAAGGGCATTGCTGAAGGCAAAATAATTTGAGTCACACTTTGAAAATTTGTCGCGCCTACGCCGATGGCTGCCATGCGGGTGGCTTTGGGAAGAGATTTTAATCCTTCTTCAGTGGTGCGAATAATTGTAGGCAACATTAAGACAGAAAGTGCGACTCCACCAGCGATCGCTGAAAAGCCGCCTGTAGTCAACACGACAATCCCATAGGCAAATAATCCAGCAATAATCGAAGGCACCCCACTAAGTACATTTGTGCAAAAACGCACGAGCTGAGATATCCAATTTCCTCGACCAAATTCGACAGTATAAATTGCAGCTAAAACTCCGAAAGGTACACTAATAATTCCACCAATTAGACAGGTAATTAATGTCCCAATAATCGCATTTCTAAACCCACCGCCTGACATCCCTGCGGCTGGGGGTAAGTCGGTAAATACTGACAGAGAAAATCCACCCAATCCATTACTAATCACCATGAATAGAATTGAAACAAGGGGGATAAGTGCGATCGCTACACATCCAAATGCCAAACCTGTCATCACTCGATCGAATAATTTCCGACGCGGAGAAATCGCAAATTGACTACCAAATGGATCTAACTTTGAAGGAGTCATTTTAGGGGATAGGGGATAGGGGATAGGGGATAGGGTTTAGGGTTTAGGGTTTAAGGGATAAGGGATAGCAGTTAGGGTTTAAGGTTTGGGGGAAAAGTTGGATGGTGTAAGAGCAAAAAGACGATCTTTCTCAATGCTATTTTTACGCCTAAATCCCCCCTATTCCCTATTCCCTATTCCCTATCCCCTATCCCCTATCCCCTATCCCCTAATTTACTCAACTTGCTCGAAACGATTGACGAGAAATTGGGCGAATACATTAACAAATAGCGTCAAAACCATCAAAATCAAGGCTTCATAAAAAAGCGATGACTTCTGAAGACCACTGGCTTCACCAAACTGATTGGCAATTAGTGACGAAAGCGTCGAAGCCGGAGCCAACCAAGATATATTGACTCGATCGGCATTGCCGATTAACATAGCTAATGCCATTGTTTCGCCCAATGCTCGTCCGAGTGCCAGCATAATCGCCCCAATAATCCCCGAAAGTGCTGCCGGAATTAGGACTCTGATAATTGTTTCCCACCGAGTAGCACCCAATCCATAGGCTCCCTGACGGAGTTTTGAGGGTAGAGAATTTAGGGTGTCGCGAGAAAGTGCGATAATGGTCGGGAGAATCATTATCGCTAACACCAGAGAGGCTCCTAGAAGCTGTCTACCGCCAGGTTCAGTGGAAAAGAAGGGAATCCAGCCAAAACTCTGGTGAAGAGCCTGCAAGAGCGGTTTAATCGCGGGTAGAAACGCAAATAGTCCCCACAATCCATACACCACACTCGGAATTGCGGCGAGTAGATCGATCGTCAACCCAATCGGTTGGGCAACTTTTGGAGCCAAGAAGTTTTCAGTCAAGAAAACTGCTACGCCGACTCCCAAGGGTACCGCAAAGAGCAGTGCTAGAAAAGAACTCAAAACGGTACCATACAAATGAGGGAGTGCCCCATAGATATCCTCAACTGGGTTCCAGGTAGTCGTCGCCAAAAACCCTAACCCAAACTTCTCGATCGCTGGTAGAGCAATGATGAGCAGTGAGTAGGCAATCCACACTAGAATGAGACATATGGAGATCGCCAGTGCCAAAGTGAACCATCGAAAAATTCGATCGATCGACCTGGCTGGATGAAACTCGATCGATGCTTGTAGAAGTGTCTGTTTGGAAGGTGAAGTCATGGCTTACTTCACTTTGTTAAGTTCGTCTTTGACTTTTGCTACCAGTCCATCATCTAATGGAACATAGCCAAGCTCGGTAGCGGTAGCTTTACCCTTTGTCAATGACCAATCAACGACCGCTTTTAGTGCTGTTTGTTTGGTTGCATCCTTATACTGGGGATATAATAACAACCAAGTTAATCCAGAAATCGGATAAGCTGTGGGTTTGGGCGAATCTGGCACCATCAGCGCAAGATCGCCAGGTATTTTTTCTCCGGCAAATGCCGCTGCACCTGCGGCTGGAGATGGCATAATTAGCTTTCCAGACTTATTTTCGATCGCGGCCATTGACAAATTGGTCTGTTTAGCGTATGCATACTCTACATAACCGATCGCGTTGGCTGTTTGTTTGATTTGAGCCGCCACACCTTCATTACCCTTCGCACCCGTTCCGACTGGCCATGCTACAGATTTATTCGCCCCCACTGTCCAGTTCGGACAAGCAGCCTTGAGATGTGTCGTAAACTGGTAAGTCGTACCGCTGCCATCAGAACGATGGACAAATTGAATAGTTCCATTGGGTAGTTTAGCACCTGGATTGGCTTTGACGATCGCCGGATCGTTCCATTTGCTAATCTTTCCAGCGACAATGCCACAATAGGCGGCGCGAGATAGCTTCAGATCCTTGACCCCATCCAGATTATAAGCAAATACCACACTCCCACCAGTCATCGGGATCTGGATTGGCTCCGCACTATATTTCGCCTTAAACTTCGCGCGCTCTTCAGACGTAAGGGGTGCATCTGTCGCGCCAAAATCAACAGTACCCGCCAAAAACTGCTCGACACCAGCTCCACTCCCCACCGATTGATAGCTAACTTGAGTTGCCGGATTTGCCTGATTGTAGTCAGTAAACCAGCGTTGATATAAAGGAGCCGGAAAAGATGCCCCTGCACCGCTGAGTGAGGAACTACTCCCCCCAACTGCGGATGGAGAGCCAGATGGAGATGGGGTAATATCGGGACTAACAGGTTGTCTACAAGCTACTGTAAGTCCCATCGTCACCGCGATGGTAGCAGCTCGAACAACAAAGCGCAACCTATTGGCAGATAAAACCGATTTTTCTCCAGTCAATTGTCTGTTGTCAATCATGATTTTGGCCTTATTTATTAGCGATCGAGCTTGTCAAATATCTGTAAGAAACTAGTTGTTTAAATACGATAGACGTGAATTTATCTCAGCTTTTTGATAGCTAAATATTCAAATAAAATGCACGCCACAAAGGATTAGAGCACTATCTGGCTCTGTCGATCGGTATGAACAATA
>JANMEL010000256.1:0-23149 GCA_031376885.1 Chamaesiphon sp. OTE_70b_metabat_96
CTACAGACCCCTCCCCCCATCTCCCCCTCCCCCCATCTCCCCCTCCCCCCCTCTCCCCCTCCCCCCCTCTCCCCCTCTCCCCCTCCCCCTATCCCCTGTGACCATTACCTGCTATCCTAAGTGGGAGAAAATTTGAGTTGAAAAGATAACAGCATGGGGATAACTTACCAGCGAATATTGCTCAAGTTGAGTGGTGAAGCCTTGATGGGCGATCTCGGCTATGGGATCGATCCGACGATCGTTCAAGCTATCGCGCAAGAAGTAGCCGAAGTCGTCGCTAGTGGTGTCCAAGTGGCGATCGTCGTCGGTGGTGGTAATATCTTCCGTGGAGTCAAAGCTTCCGCCAAGGGCATGGATCGGGCAACAGCGGACTATGTGGGGATGCTGGCGACGGTAATGAATGCGATTACCGTTCAGGATGCACTCGAACAAAAAGGCGTGCCTACAAGGGTGCAATCAGCCATTGCGATGCAGGAAATCGCCGAACCTTATATCCGTCGTCGAGCGATTCGTCATCTTGAGAAGGGGCGTGTAGTGGTATTTGGTGCGGGTTCGGGAAATCCATTCTTTACTACAGATACCGCCGCAGCACTTCGAGCTGCGGAAATCGATGCAAATGTGATTTTTAAAGCTACCAAGGTTGATGGCGTTTATGATGCCGATCCGAATGTCAATCCAGATGCAAAAAGGTTTCAGAGTCTGACTTTCAGCCATGTGTTGAATCAGGATCTGCGGGTGATGGATAGTACGGCAATTGCGCTGTGTCGGGAAAATAATATTCCGATTATCGTTTTCGATTTATTCGAGCGCGGAAATATCCAAAGAGTGGTAGCAGGGGAGAAAATTGGTACTTTTGTAGGAGGTTCTTGTGAAATTTGCTGATGTTGAAGGTCATATGCAGAAAGCGATCGAAGCCACTCAGCGATCGTTTAATACGATTCGGACTGGGCGGGCAAGTACTAGTTTACTCGATCGAGTGACGATCGATTATTATGGTACTCCCACACCGTTAAAATCTCTGGCAAATATCGGCACTCCAGATGCCACAACCATTACGGTACAACCTTTCGACAGAGGAAGTATGGCGGCGATCGAGCGGGCGATTTCCCTCTCTGATGTCGGATTGACTCCGAATAATGACGGCTCGACGATTCGGCTGAATATTCCCCCGTTGACTACGGAGCGACGGAAGGAGTTTGTCAAACAGGCTGGTAAGTATGCGGAGGAAGGGAAAATCTCGATTCGGAATATTCGCCGTGATGCGATCGATCGTGTCAAGAAAGACGAAAAGTCTAGTGATATCTCTGAAGATGAATCGAAAGATCTTCAAGATAAAATCCAAAAGTTAACTGACAAATACGCGGCTAAAGTCGAGCAGGTATTAGCAGAGAAAGAAAAAGATATTATGACTGTCTAATTTTTACATAGTGGCTGGCGATTAGTCGCCAGCCTTTTTTTTATGGCTATAAATTAGACCGCCTACAAGACTAAAATTCCCCCTATCCCCTATTCCCTATCCCCTATCCCCTTAACAGGAGTTAGCCGTTTCAGCCGCATAGTTTGTAAAAACCAGCAAATTCCCCCACAGGGAAAGGAGGCTAATAACCACAAGGGCGAGGATTTCCATGCCAAGAATATCATGCCGATCGCGGCGATCGAGACAGCCAGTTGTAATAAAATAATTCTCGGTCGTCGATGAAATGCACCGAGCTTAATGCTACCACCTTGCAACCACCAATAGAGTGATTGTAAATTACCATCGAGCCAGTGGTAGAGAGGATGATGTAGGGTATGGTGGTGACTAGAGATCCCAAATAGTTGTAATAGTGAATGGCGCAGACTCAGAATGACTTTGGTAAAAATACTAATCAAACTTACCAATGGCATTTTACCAGACAGTTTTTCAACTTCAATTCGATATTGACTCTGGAAAAAATACTGATTTTTTGCAGATAAATTTGCCAAAGATTGTCGAGTAATTCGACCGATCGTACTTGGATTTGGAACTGGTCCCCCAAATGGTCGATTGACTGGAATGAAAGTCCAAGCTTTAGTAAAAAATTGACTATTTTCTGGTAATTGCCACCAGCCGCTGCGATCGTTTGCACCTTCAATTATATAGTGATTATCGCCAGTCAAAATTTCCCGATGACCAGCGAGAATGATATCTGCTAAAATTCGCTCTAGTTCTACTCGATCGATTTGCAATTTTGGTTGTGCTAAGTGGTTGAGATGGGCTAGAATTCTTTGCCGATCGATCCCAGATATATGGGGAAGTGATTCGCCGATCAACCATTCTAAATAGTCTTGGTGAGTGCAATTATTTTTGCTAGATTCTCGTTCGACTAGATTGGCAAAAGCGGTTACTGATTCTGGTGTAATGGTACCTTCAATGATTCGATTTAAACCATCCAATCGGCCCCAAATTAGGTCATTTACTCGCCAAGATTTTGTGAAGGTGCCACCAGTTTTATAAAGCTTATTTCCGGCTAATTTTTCCTGAATATTTTTACCTTTACCTAGTCCTAATTGAGCATTATTGGGACTAATGCCAACTGGATCGATTAATTGTTTTTCAGTTAGATTGGTCAGATATTCAAATGGATATGTCTCACAATCGATCGTACTAAATGTTTGCCATTGTTTTAATAGTTTAGCACTATGTACTCCAGCTAATTTTTCGATCGAAGCTGATGCGGCTAAGGATACTTGTTTTAAGATGCTTGGAAAGTGCTGATTTCGATCGCGATCGTATTCCAAGTGCCGATCCATCCAAATCAATCGATGTAAATCTGGTGTTTGGTGAAGTTCCGTAATTCGCTGCTTTAATTGAGCAAATACACTAGAGATGCGAGTTTGCGATAGCCACCGCTCTCCCTCACTTTGGATTGCCAATTCTGGTAAATACATCCAAAAATAACTTTGGATAGTTTCTAGATTCGCTCCAGATTCATCAGGGGGAATAAATGAGGAAAATTTACTTCCATCTAGCAGAAATCGATGGAGTCGAAATATAAGTTCGTAGATGAGAGTCTGAAGTCGTCGATCGCTAGATTCTTGATTGACTAGATAATAAAAATAGTTGCCGATCGATCGATCTTTAAATAGTAGCTCCAGACTTGCCCGCACCACTTCGAGTAATTTAATATTGCAGCTTAATTGTCTAGATAGATGTTGCAGTTGATTTTGGATCTGCGGATCGAGGTTAATTTCTATGAGTTCAGAGACTCGATCGATCGTGTAAAAATGCTGCCGAATACTATATTCAACATCTAGGTCGATCGTCTGCAATTCAAATCGCTCGAACAATTTATGATAATGTATTTTTTCTTTAGCATCGGTATTCTTACTCGTCATATTTCGATCGATCTTGTCGAAAATTGTTGAATGAGAAATATTTCCCGATCCTAAACTTGCTTGCAATAGTAAAGGTAAGTTGCGATCGCGAAAATCAAACAAACGACCCCGCAAATACATTCGCGATTCACTTCGATCGGCACTTGCTAAAATTGTTCGAGAATCAATCGCGGATTCGGCTATTTCGACCAATGCTTGGTAACGATGCACCTTATAGTTGTGCTCTTGAATTGTGCGAAGATCGTTGGCAATACTTTGATAAATTGGGGCTGAAAATACCGCCGACTCCAAAAGTTGTCTGCGTCTATTTTTCTGTCTACGAGATGAAGATATAGAATAGATACTTTGGACTTGTTGATGGAGCGAATCACTATGAGCGGGGTCGATATAGAACAACTTGCGCTGACTCGATCGACTGGGTAGCCGATAGTAAGTCTCCTTCATGATACAAGTCAACGGTGCATTATCTAGCAACCCACCATCAAGAAAATATAACTTATAATTTCGATCGCGATGAAGATCTGGTAAATAAGTCCGACATAATTTTCCCCACATTACCAACTGCCGATCGACCAAATTTTCTGGATCTTGCAAATCTACTTCTACTAAAGGGAAAAATATCGGAATCCCCGCCGTAATTCTACACAACTTAGCCAAAGCTTGATAAGTATCTGCCGCCGTGCGGGGTAAATTTTCATCGATATAGTGAGGATTGAATGGCTCCTTTCGCCCTTGTCGATGCTTGAGATGAAACAGTACATGATGATTTTTGCCACCCAAACTCAGATCTGCTTCATCTAAAATTCGATCGGCATGGGCATCAATTCTACCCAAATAATCAGTTCCCACGATCGCCAAATCTAATTCACAACTAGGCGAGAACCATTCCGATCTCGATCGCGATAATTTATGTTCCACACCCCTAGTCAAAGTAGAAACCAATTCCCGCTGATAAAAAATATCCCTACCCAAACTCGATCGTGCAGCGGTTGATTCTAAAATATGGGGTTTGTGCAACAACTTGAGTAGATCGCCACTATTGCGCCAAATACCCGCAAAAGAATTAAAATCGACCAACTTTCGATCGGTACTATTAGCAATAGCATAGCTCAACAGTATCCCATTAATCCCTCCCGCCGAACTTCCCGAAATAGCATCAACCACTAAATCCGCATCTGTCAAAGCTTTAACCAACTTATAAATACCTCGCCCTCGGACTGCATGGTAAAATTCCTGGCAAACACCATGAATATAAATTGCCAAGGAGATACCGCCATGAACTACCAAACCCAAACGTATTTCACGGACAAACTTGGGTGGATAATGGCTATGGGGATTAGACATATGCGTAAATTGGATCGCAAAGGAAAGGGGTAGCTCAAATCGAAGTCGATCTGCTGTCGATGAGGATATATACAACATTAACGCATAGCCATGGGACCTTGGCGATACTTAAATCGATCGATCGGCATGACTTTAACTAGGAACTAGATTACTATTATTTTGATTATCTAGAGTAAGGATAGACGTAAGTGACACAACCACAGCCAGCACAGAATAACTTATCCTTAACTCAGTCCGAAAATACTCATCAGGGGAGTCGATCGGCCAAATTAACAACCAAAATTTGGCAACACCAACCCTTGCCAACTTCAACGGCGGAATACTCAACTCACCCCAAAAAATCCAGCGAATGAGTAGTCGAAAACCGCCTCCATCAGGGACTCGGCGTTCACCGCCTCGAAATAAATCTCGGTCAAAATCTCCTCAACCCACAACCAAACGGCGGAAACCGCGCAAACGGTGGTTTTCAATCCTGGTAGTTTTTCTCGGCATGGCGATCGTTTGTGGTACGATCGGCTTTCTCTTCACCAAAATATTCATCATCAAGTAGGGGCGCGGT
Source organism: Chamaesiphon sp. OTE_70b_metabat_96 (assembly GCA_031376885.1). Lineage (GTDB taxonomy): Bacteria > Cyanobacteriota > Cyanobacteriia > Cyanobacteriales > Chamaesiphonaceae > Chamaesiphon. Next base: position 5,261 of record JANMEL010000256.1, read on the forward strand.
CTTGTGCCCGCCCTGGATTATTGGAGTAATAGTACCTCTGCATTGATACAAGATGCGGTCTTGCTTGCACTGTTGGCGTTAGCCTTGCCTTTGGCATTGCGAAGTCGAAGTGTGCCCGCCCTGGATGATTACAGTAATAGTACCTCTGTATTCGTGCAGGATGTGAGCATGTGCCCGCCCCAATCTACTCCCAAATGTCCAACCTGTGGCAAGCTGAAGAAGAAATATTGCGATCGATCCAGATCTACCCCAGCAGTTTTTGAATATGCAGACCCTTCCAGCACCCGCTCAGACAGCTTATAGTAATTTAGGTACCGATACCACAATTCATCGTCGTCAGACCCGTCCTGTAGCCATTGGGAGCGTAATTATTGGTGGCAACCATCCCGTGGTAGTTCAGTCAATGATTAATGAAGATACTCTTGATATTGATGGAGCTGTAGCTGGTATTCGTCGTCTCCATGAGATCGGCTGTGAAATCGTCCGTGTCACCGTCCCCAGTATGGCACATGCCAAAGCTTTGGCGCAGATCCAACAACAACTCATTGACACATATCAACGGGTGCCCCTAGTCGCTGATGTTCATCATAACGGGATGAAAATTGCCCTAGAGGTAGCCAAATATGTAGATAAAGTGCGAATCAATCCTGGATTATACGTATTTGAGAAGCCCAAAGCCGATCGAACCGAATACACACCAGCAGAATTTGCCGAAATTGGCGAGCATATTCGCGATATGCTCGAACCCCTAATTATCGCCCTGCGAGATAGTGGTAAAGCCATGCGAATCGGCGTAAATCATGGCTCCCTCGCCGAGCGGATGTTATTTACCTATGGCGATACACCCGAAGGCATGGTCGAGTCGGCTCTAGAGTGCGTTCGGATCTGTCAATCTTTTGACTTTCATAATATCATCATCTCCATGAAAGCTTCTCGCGTGCCCGTGATGCTCGCCGCCTATCGCCTACTCGCCCAACGGATGGATGCCCAAGGGATGGATTATCCGATTCATTTGGGCGTAACCGAAGCTGGGGATGGGGAGTATGGCAGAATCAAATCTACCGCCGGAATTGCTACCCTCCTAGCCGAAGGAATTGGGGATACCCTGCGAGTATCTCTCACGGAAGCTCCCGAAAAAGAGATTCCCGTTTGTTATAGCATCCTCCAATCCTTAGGACTGCGAAAAACAATGGTTGAGTATGTAGCTTGTCCATCTTGCGGACGAACCCTATTCAATCTTGAAGAAGTGCTCCACAAAGTGCGAGAAGCCACCAAACACCTGACAGGGTTGGATATTGCAGTGATGGGTTGTATCGTCAATGGCCCAGGGGAAATGGCGGATGCTGACTATGGATATGTAGGCAAAAATCCTGGGTATATCTCACTATATCGCGGTCGGGACGAGATTAAACGCGTCCCCGAAGCCGATGGAGTAGACGAACTAATCGCCCTCATCAAAGCTGACGATCGCTGGGTCGAACCAGAGTAAGCTAGCAATATAGATTGAGCGGCTGTGCTGATTTGCGGTACGATCTACTCTACATTTCGGGCAGATAGTACCGAAAATCAGTAACACCGATTAAAATGGTTTTGTTGGGTACTTGCGATCGGACAGAACCAATCTCTACTCGTTCCAACTATAGATGTGTTAAATTGGGTATAATTTCCTATTACTTCTCCTCATCCTGCCAATTGGATAAATCATGAAGATCGAAAAAAAAGGGTTAGTTATTGGTGCCACAGCATTAGTGCTCACGGCAGTAGCAGTTACTGGTGCAGGGCTTAATCTTCCCAAAGGAGTAGCATTCTTCAAAGATAGTCCCAAAGAGCTAGTTGACGAAGTATGGCAGATTATTGACAGATCCTATGTCGATGGCACCTTCAACCAGAAAGACTGGCGCGCAATCCGCAAGCAGTATTTGGGCAAAACCTACGCAACTAAACAAGAAGCATATAAATCAGTTCGACTGATGCTCAAAAACCTCAACGATCCTTACACCCGCTTCATGGATCCCAAGGAATTTCGCGATCTTCAAGTCGAAACCTCCGGTCAACTAGTAGGAGTAGGGATTCAGCTCAGTCAAGATGAGAAAACCAAAAAACTGGTAGTCATTGCACCGATCGAAGATACCCCAGCATCAAAAGCGGGAATCATCTCCAGAGATATTATCATCAAAATCGATGGCAAAAGTACCAAAGGTATGGATGTCAACAATGCTGTCCAATTAATTCGCGGCAAAGAAGGCACCAAAGTCAAACTTACGATCCAACGGGATGGTAGTCAAGTCCTAGATTTTAATCTACTTCGCAAACAAATCGAGATTCACCCAGTCGAAGCCAAATATCGACCCAAAGAACTAGGTGGAATTGGCTATATCCGACTCAAACAGTTTAGTGCCAACGCTGCACCAGAAATGGCAGCAGCCATCAAGAAGCTCGAAGGGCAAGGTGCAAATGGTTATGTCCTTGACTTGCGATCGAATCCTGGTGGTCTATTATACGGTGCGATCGACATCGCCCGGATGTGGTTGAATGAAGGTAAGATCGTCTCCACCGCCAATCGTCAAGGCACAGGCGAAGTCAACTCAGCAAATAACACCGCAATTACCACCAAACCTCTCGTCGTGCTAGTCGATGGAGGTTCCGCCAGTGCCAGCGAAATCCTCTCTGGTGCCCTCCAAGACAACAAGCGCGCCCAATTAATCGGTACGAAGACATTTGGTAAGGGTTTAGTCCAATCTGTCCGCCCCCTAGCCGATGGTTCGGGAATGGCCGTGACTATTGCCAAATACTTCACTCCCAGTGGTAAAGATATCAACCATTCTGGCATCAAACCAGACGTAGAAGTCAAGCTTTCCAAAGCACAAATCAAGGCATTAGTCAAAGATCGAGAAAAAGTAGCAACCAGTGCCGATCCTCAATATGTAAAAGCACTTCAATCCTTACAGGTCAAAATAGCCGCACGAGGTAGCTCTGCTCAGAAAAAATAACCCCTAAATCCCCGACTTCTTCAAGAAGTCGGGGATTTGAACCAAAGCTAACTAACTACAAAATCCGTTGCCATCAAAGTTGGCTTGGTTGCTAAAGTTGCAAACTGCACCGCCGCACCCGCAGCAGAGCCATCAGCGTCGAAATACAATCCGCCTGTAGTCGAATTATAGATTACCCGTTGAGTGGTATTAGTGGCCGCCGCGCCTGTAGTTACCGACAGGAATTGACTTGCATTAATCGCACCTGCGACTAAACCACCGCCAAAACCCAGAGCAGAAATCACAATCTTCTCACCAGCAGTAAAATCATTGATGGTGTCGATGCCTTCTGTTTTGTTGTTGAATAAGAATCGATCGACACCCAATCCACCGATTAGAACATCACTACCCAATCCACCTACTAGAGTATCATTACCTGCCGCACCAGAGAGGATATTCGCACCACTATTACCCGTGATGAAGTTATTACCTTCATTACCAGTACCATTAATAGCTGAGGTGCCCGTGAGCGTCAATTGTTCCACATTTAATACTAGCGTATAATTGACCGAAGATTGAACGGTATCAATTTCCGTAGTGAGGGTAGAAGTTTCGGTGACGATATCGCCAATATTATCGACGACATAGGTATCATTCCCCATACCGCCAATCAGGGTATCTACGCCTAACCCGCCATTGAGGATGTTATTGGCAATATTCCCAGTAATGATATTATTACCTGCATTACCTGTACCGTTAGTCGCCCCAGCACCAGTTAGGGTGAGATTTTCCACATTGGCTGGTAAGATGCGGGTAATGGCACTGCGGAGAGTATCGGTAATGGTTACTTCGGCAATACTAGCATCAGGATCGAGGGTTGCATTAATCGGGTTGGAGAGAGTGACGATAAATGATTCGTCAGCTTCATTGAGATTGTCATTCACAATTGGAATGCGGATGGTAGCGATCGAGCTATTCGCCGGAATGATTAGAGTTCCAGTGGTGGTGGTATAATCGCCGTTGGCAGTGGCATTAATTGCTGTGGTGGTATAATTGACGCTGATGGGTTGGGTACTCGTGCTGCTGAGGCTCACAGTGAGCAGCGCATTAGCATCTTTACCTTCGACAACGGTAATGTCGTTGATGGATAGAGATACACCAATCTGGTTGGCAACGTCATCATTAGTAATGGTTCCGGTGATTATAGCACTCGTACCGATGAGATAAGTTGGGTCGGCGATTAGTTTGAGCGAGAGAGTTTCGTTGCCTTCGATGATGGTATCAGCAATTGCGTCGATAGTTAGGGTCGCGGTAGCTGAATTTGCGGCGAAGGTAATAGTGCCAGTGGTAGCACTGAAACTGGTGGCTCCAGTTTGAGTATAGTCGGTATTTAAGGTCGCAGTTCCCGATACTGTATATTTTACGGTCAAGGGGTTGGTGCTTGGCTCTGTCCGAGTGAAGGTGTAGACGAGGTTGGGAGTACCATCTTCATTTACGCTACTAGAATTGACGAAGAGGGTGATGGTTGCTTCTACAGGTGCAATAATGACAGTTTGATCTGAGAATTTGACTGTCTGGATATCCCGCAAGGTATCGATACCATCACGATTCGCGACTAAATCGGTAACTGTAAATACACCATTATTATTAGTCAGTTGATATTGGGCACGAGTACCAGCATAAACAGCAGTATCATCACCTAATCCACCATGAATCGTATCATTTCCCGAACCACCATTGAAGATATCATTACCCTGTTCGCCATAGAGAGTATCATTACCACCCAATCCATTAATACTATCATTACCTGCACCGCCAAATAACCCCTCGTCCCCAAAAGTAGAGCCATTAATTAGATCGTCAACGACTAGATTATTGAAGATAAAATCAGTAGCTTGCAATAGATTTGGATTGACACCCTGAATTTTCAGTTGAGAGCGGACACCATTATAGAAAGTAGTGATGACCGCGTTATTTTGACCATCATCAGTAATTATTTTTTTAACAGTTTCCCAATCACTAATTCGTAAGTTACGTAGATTTACCTTGTCCTGCCCACGCACGAAGTCTGTAATGACATCATCATTTTGAGCGTATTCAAATATAATTGAATCATTCCCAGCACCGCCAACAATTAGATCGTTATTGCCGCCAGCATTGAGGATATCATTACCCTGTTCGCCATAAAGAATATCATTACCACTCAATCCATTAACAGTATCATTACCTAGACCGCCGAATAATCGATCGTCCCCAAAAGTAGAGCCATTAATCAGATCGTCAACATCTAGATTATTTAAGATAAAATCAGTAGCTTGTAATAAATTTGGATTGACACCCTGAATTTTAAGTTGAGAGCGAACACCATTATAAAAAGTAGTGATGAGTGCGTTATTTTGACCATCATCAGTAGTTAACTTTTTGACAGTTTCCCAGTCACTAATCCGCAGGTTACGTAGATCTACCTTATCCTGCCCCCGCACAAAATCTGTAATGACATCATCATTCTGAGCATATTCAAATATAATTGAATCATTCCCAGTACCGCCAACAATCGTATCATTTTCACTGCCACCATTTAAGGTGTCATTGCCACCTAGCCCAGACAAACTATCACTACCACCAAGTCCCTCAATTAGATCGCTGTCGGATGTACCTGTTAGAGTGTTATTATTATAGTCACCTCGAATATTCTGTTGCTCGATGAGGATTTGTTGACCATTTAATACGATCGAGCCTCGATCGTCTTCAGCTCTTAATAAATTTAGTTCCGTCGTCGTCAACCGATTTCCTTGAACGAAATTAGCGAAAATTGCACCTTCATCACCAAAGGTATCCTGTTGATTGATGAAAGTATCGATAAAATGTCCAATCTCTTCTAAAAGTAGATTCGCAATTGCTGTTGAGTTGGCTGTAGAAAGAAAACTAGCTGATAGGTAGATTCTGTTAGTACTAGCGGCATATCCGCCATTTGCCGTGCCTAATTCACCACCTGAAAGGATTTCAATCTCTGGGATAGTCGTAAAGTCATCATTGAGCCATCGATCGCGAAGAATAGATAATTTTACCCGATCGATCTTACTACCAAAAATTTGTTCGATCGAGTCTTCAAAATTATCCTGAGCGGCGAAGGTGACTAACTGCTTGTAAACTGTTTGGAGAGATTGAGAATTTAGCATAATGTATTGATTCGATCTTTGAACTCATCCCAATGGTTAACAGTCATCGGTAATTTTTTCCCGATCTGCCAAACTGTACCGAAATAGGTTTTTTGAAATTATACTATATTTGTAACTGTCGCTCGACCTGAAGATTTTGACTAAACTTGGCCCTAAATCGGCTAGATTCCGCACTGTGTAACAATATCCTGAGAATTACCCAATTGAGGCAATCCAAAATATCACGAATAATTGAGTGTTTATACTGAATTGTCCTCGATCGAGGTATGATGAATAAGCTTAAATTGCGCGCTAAAATATCTTGCGGGGGTTAGTTAACAATCGGCTCAGAGAATATCAGGTGTAAACTCATTCCGCTCATTCGATCTGATTCCCATGTCAAAATTACCCACCAATCTCGAAGAATCGATCGCGTTAGCACAGACTGCTGCTTTAACGGCGATCGCTGATGGCTATCAACGCATCACTGTCGAAATTTTGATTCCCGAACTCAAATCATTAGATTTGGCTCGACAATTTATCGCTCCTTTTACCGATCGCGGTAACACGCTCAAGGTATTATTTGCTGATACGGGAGCCGCAGCTTTGGCCAAACGAGATTGGGCAGATATCAATTTCAAAATCAGCGATCTGGGTAGCAGTCGATCGCCAGTAACTGATAAAATCCAAGACACTGACGAACTATTTATCGCGATCGAACCTTCCTCGATCGAAGTAGAACAGATCGAAAAACTCTGCAATGCCGCAGGCGATCGTCCGGTGATATTATTCCTACCAAGATTGGAAGATACCGCAATTGTCGGTATCGGTTATGCCGCCCGTCAATTGCGCGACAGATTTCTCTCGACGCTGCATTCTGCCTATTATATCAAACCCCTCGAAGCATCTGCCATCTATCACTGCTATCCTGGGCTATGGCAAGTTTGGTTAGAAGAAAATGATGATTATAACCTGCTCGCCGAACGTCCTGAGAAACCCGTCGGCGATGACTTGGACGATATCCTCATGAGACAAACTTCAGCAGATTCAGACAGTGGATCTACGCCAAAGTCGATCGGTATTTTTGCCAGTTTGGGCCGATTTATGCGGACTTTGAGCAGATGATGGGGGTAGGATTTTGGATTTTGGACACTATAGCAATCCTAACTTAAAATCTAGATCTCGACTTCTTCCTCTCTGCGCCCTCTGCGTAATTTGACTTCTGCGTTGGCGTTAGCCTACCGGAGGTAAAGGCAGACGCTACAAAGGACGCTCATCACAAGTCTTTGCGGTTCAAAAATCTTGAACATAATGCTGATTTCGAGGTATTGACATCGATCGAACCCCCAAGCTAATATTAGATTAGGGCATATCAGCCCAAACTAACTAATAAAAAAATCCAACCACCAAAGACTGCGGCTGCTGAAACCCAGTCAACCTATACAAGAACAATTGCCAACACCCAAAAGCGGTATTGGTGACAGACTTTTATGCAGCAGCCCAAGAATACCCTCAGACTCCTCCGCGCTCTCGCCAAGCAAGGATTGGATGTTAGTTATGACGACAAAGTTTATACCATTCGCCTAAATAACTGCCAAGATACCGCAGAAGTACTCCTACCGCCAGATTTCCCGATCGAATCTCTAGCCTTTCAACAACTCGCCGGATTGACTAACCTCACCCATCCCGGCGGTGGTAAAGTAACTCGCACCATTGCTACCCCAGACTTCCATCCTGGAGATACCGGAGTTGCGATCGGCTCGGTCATTCAAACCCAAGGGATGGTCGTACCAGCAGCCGTTGGGAGCGATATCAATTGCGGGATGCGTCTCCATGTCGTCGATCTCTCTGTAAAAGATTTCCTCGCCAAACGGGATGAATTTGTCGCTTTAATGCGGGGAGACTATTTTTTCGGCACGCGGGATGTGACGATGACAGCCGCCACCAGTCATGCCATGTTTAATGATGGTATCCCTGGCTGGTTGGAGCAGATGGCCAAGCAGCCGATCGGCAGTGTGGCGAAATCGGATTTTGGTCAGTTGTGGCGGGAGATGGAACGAGTACAATTTCTCGGCTCGATGTCAGGAAGCTCAAAATGGGCACCGAGCGAACTAATTCCACCCACAGGATTAGTTCGCGATGGGGATTTGGGGACTATTGGCGGCGGCAATCACTTTGTCGAAATCCAAGAAGTAGTCGAAATCCGCCATCCCCAACTTGCGTACGAATCAAATGTGAAAGTCGGACAACTTGCGATCGCCATCCACTCCGGCTCCCGCACAGTGGGCAAGTATATCGGTGGAATGTGGCGAGACAGAGCCAAAGCAGCTTGGCTCAAAGGCTACCCTTTCCCCAATTCTAGCCTATTCCCCCTCTCCACTACCACGGATCCAAATTTAGTCGCCGAATATCTCCAAGCCGAAGCAACAGCGGCTAATTATGCCTTCGTCAATCGGCTAATTCTCGCCGAATTACTCCGGCTGCGATTGCGCCAAGTCTACGGCGAGCTAGCAGCTCCCCTAGTCTGCGATATTCCCCACAACCTCACATTTCCCCAAGCCGACGGTTGGATCGTCCGTAAGGGAGCTTGCGCCGCCGCTGCTGGGCAATTATTGATTACCCCTGGCTCGATGGGTACAGCTTCTTATCTGCTTGTCGGATTGGGCAACGATCGATATCTCCATTCAGCGGCTCACGGTGCGGGCAGAGCAATTTCTCGCTTTGAGCTGACTCGCGCAGGGGCAAAATATACCGAAGCAGATTTAGGTTTGACCGAGGGGGTAGACTGTATCACTCTACGCCCAGAGCGACGAATTGAGGAAGCTCCAGCAGCCTATAAGTCGATCGATCGAGTTATCGATACCCAAGTGGGGGCGGGAATGGTCGAAGTGGTGGCAAAAATGCGACCGATTCTCACGTTTAAAGCTTAATCGTCTGAGACGCTCAAACCCCCGACTTCTCTCAAGAAGCTGATTGTAAGGTGCAAAACTCCTGAAACGTTGAAAAATCGTAGGTTGGGTTGCGCTCAAGCTTAACCCATCGAACCACGCCAACACCCTAGAGCGGTTGGGTTTCATTCTTCAACCCAACCTACGAAAAAAGATTTGCACCTTACAATCAGCTCAAGAAGTCAGGGGTTTTGCTTCTAGCCTTCTAACCAACCAAATAGTTGAGCGACAGACAATTGAAACGATCGGGCGAAATCAGGCACGGGTAATAAATCATCTCGCTCGAAAACTGAGATCGTTCGATCGGCTAAATATACGAATACTAGTTCTTCCTCTGGGTCGATTAACCAGCCCATTTGGGTACCGTGGCTGAGGCAGTGTAAAATATTGCGGACGACTTTGCTTTGGCTTTGTTCGAGTGAAAGAATTTCAATCGTCCAATCGGGCGCGAGTGCAAATATATTGGCAACTTTGCCATCACGATCGCGGGGGATGCGTTCCCAGGTGAATACAGCAAGATCGGGTACCGTCGAACGTCCGCCAAAAGTGCAACGTAATTCGGGATAAGCGCGAGCAATTCGATCGGGCTTGAGTGCGATATTTAGAGCGGAGCCAAGGTCGCCTTGAATGGTGCTATGTTTTCCTTGGGGCATTGGTTTTTGGATGATGCGATTCTCCACGGGAGAGGCGTTGCCAACGACAATAAACTCACTCGCAGGCTTTGTCTCCGGTAGTCTGAGAAAGGTGTCGAGATCGATCGGTTTAATCGGTGTTTGAACCATTGCCGGATGGGTGATGGATTATTGATATTATATATTGCTATTTATCTGGGAAAATAGAAAGGTAGGATGAAAAATTGAGATATGCCCGATCGACCTGTATGGGAAAAACAATTAAGCAATACATTTACCTTGGTAGAATACTCGATCGCAGTCGATCGACCTTATTGTTCGATCGTTTGTGGACAAGCACCTAAAGTTATCTCACTTTTTTTTAAAAGTTGGGGACTCGATCGCGAAACTATTACAGGTAGACAATGTTCGATCGTTCTTCAAGCTGTCATCGAGATCGGTATCATCGATGAGATTTCTGAATTCACCTTCGCGGAAGCACTGGCTTGGGCTAGTGATTGACTGATTTTTGATAATGGCTGTGCGGGCAATACCCATTACTGAAAGGATTGCTATGGAGAATTCGATCTTCGGCTAGGGCATACTAACATAACTTGCCTTGGGTCTTATATGTCTATTCATACAATTGCTTTCTGGCCATTTGCGATCGCTGTTATTCTTTTCTCAGTAGCAAAGACATTGCTAGAGCTAATATTAAAAATATGGCCATTCGATCTCTATTTCAGTCCACTTTTAGCCAATTGTGCTCTTTGTATAATTGGTTTTACTATTTTATTATGGCTGTGCCTATTTATTACGTATAAATTCACTATAGATTTTGAAAACCTCAGACATAATTCTTTAGTGCCTAAATCCAAATGGCATTACTGGAGAATCGATCGATCGTTTCATTATCAGTCTACCCTTTGGACAGAAATTAGCACAGTTAGAAAAAAATGGATGTTTTGGCCGTATCTAGAGATCGAAACAACTACAGGAGAAAAAATAATCTTACCTATTTACTTATCGAAACCATTAAAATTTAAGGAATCGATCGACAAGTATGCTGGTACCGAGCATCCTCTCTCTCAAGCACTCGCACACGAGCAAATATTTCGACGAGAAGAACGATGGTTTGAAAAACTAGCTAAAATAGTCTTCCTGAGTTTAATTTATCTGATGGCTATTTGGCTGGGTGTTGTGGGCGTATTTGCGATGTCTGCAATGAAGCCGCTCAGGTATGAGATGGCACTTTATGCGAAACAACATCCTACGACTCCACCAAATTCTACGGCGATCGTATTACAACCACTCATGGCAGAGTTGGGATTGAAAATAGATAAATTTGCTGATGGTACCCCAGCCAATCCAGCGGTAAAGGTAAATAAATTAGCAGAAAAAGATTGGGAAGCATTAGGAATGCAATCTATTGGAGCCTATGTAAGCGAGGGTAAACCCTTATCAGAGCCACTAGTAGCTTATCTCCAAAAGTATCAATCCAAAATCCTCAAGATACAGCAAGTTATCATCGACTCTCGATCGATCGGTGGAATATCCTGGGGCAACCCATCGGAAATTTTTAAATCCAATCCAGATTTAATCGATCCACTATTTAGATTAGAGATATTATTCGTACTAAATACTCTCTTCGCTCATCAGCAAGGCGACAGACAGCAATCTTTAGCAAGCCTTGAAGCTGTATGGCAAATCCATCAATCTAATCAAACATTACCTTTATACGATCTAATTAATTTGGAGCGTCGGGTAATTGCGAAGTTATTGCGTGTCATCAAACCGATCGATCCTCAATGGCAAGATCGACTCAGTAGCCAAAGCACCCAGAAATTTTTTCAAACAATTGCTCGGAATCATCGCGACAGTGCGATGTATGATGCTATTTGGATTGAGAATGGTAGCTCCCATCGAGTTATGACACATATCTCTCATGGATATATCACCTTACCTTACTATCGGTTGCTAGCAGCTAGTTATTTAGAAGTGAATACCAAAATGTCCCAGGTTTGGAATACTAGCAATATTTGCAGTGGGGTAGTGCCAAAGGTAGAACGAGCGAGTTGGCTTGTACCCAGCTCACAATTAGACAGTTTTGAGTTTCAGCCTTATTTCACTCAAATAACTGGTCTACAGCTTGAATTGACTCAAGCGATCCTACAAGTAAATCAAGATCTAACTCAAGGAAACACCGCCGCCGATATTGCTCGAGAGTTCAGTCAACCATCCAGTATTTGTCCAGGTGAAAAGTGGACAGCAGCTCTAGCTAACAATTATTCAAAGAAGAGTCTCAGCCAACAATCGATCGATATATCTTTTAGTCATCAACTCGACTCGACTAAATTACCTAATGGTAAACCTATCTCATTGAGCTATGAAATACAATCTCGACCTTTAGATTAACAAAACTTAATATATCTTAACATAAGCACTGGTTACACGATTTCGATCGCGGATTTATTGACGCTAATCTCAATATGCTTGACGAATTGACAAGCTTTGAGGTAGTATAGCCACAGAGTAGCGATAAATAAATTATCACTGTCCAGCGGAGCGTTGCCGTGTACATGATATGATGAGAGTTGAAAATCTATTCTGTGTAAGGGTTTTGAGCATTCAGATGGAGCCATAACCGACCCAGCCCGATCGTGTAACAATATCATAGTTCAGATTGCGAATGTATGTTCATCAGAACTACATATATCTGAGTGGCGATTACCTTTCGGCAAAAAAATAGCTATCTCGCAGAAGAGATAGCTATTGAGATCTAATGATGGGTTTTCCCATCGACAACTGATTCGACGGAGAGTTTAGTAATCGAAGTCACCGCCGCCCATGCCGCCGCCGCCACCGGAAGCACCAGCTTCTTTTTCTGGTTTATCAACGACGATACACTCGGTAGTTAAGACCATTGCCGCGATCGAAGCTGCATTTTGCACCGCAGAGCGAGTCACTTTGGCAGGATCGACGATACCAGCCGCGAACATGTCAACGAATTCGTTAGTTGCTGCGTTATAGCCAACGTTGAATTCTTTTTCTTTGACGCGCTCGGCGATGATTGCACCGTTTTGTCCGGCGTTTTCAGCAATCCGTTTGAGGGGAGCTGTTAAGGCGCGGGTGACGATTAGAGCACCAGTTAGCTCTTCATCTTTGAGGTTAGCATTTGCCCAAGTTACTAGTTCGGGAGCTAGATGAGCCAAGATTGTACCACCACCAGGGACGATACCTTCTTCAACTGCTGCTTTGGTAGCGTTGATGGCATCTTCGAGGCGTAATTTACGATCTTTCATTTCGGTTTCGGTCGCTGCACCAACTTTGATTACAGCAACACCACCAGCTAGTTTGGCTAGACGCTCTTGGAGTTTTTCTTTGTCGTAGGTAGACTCGGTTTCTTCCATTTGGCGACGAATTTGTTCGCAACGTGATTTCACGGCGACTTCGTTGCCTTCAGCGACGATGGTAGTGCTATCTTTGGTGATGGTGATGCGACGAGCTTGACCGAGTGCATCTAGTTTAGTTGCATCTAGTTTGAGACCTGCATCTTCGGTGATGAGTTGACCGCCAGTCAATACAGCGATATCTTCGAGCATAGCTTTACGACGATCGCCAAAACCAGGGGCTTTGACTGCTGCTACGTTGAGTACGCCACGGAGACGGTTGACAACTAAGGTTGCGAGGGCTTCTTTTTCGATGTCTTCAGCTAAGATGAGCAAAGGACGACCGGAACGAGCAACTTGTTCGAGGATGGGAACGATATCCTGAACGAGGTTGATTTTCTTGTCGGTGATGAGGATGTAAGGTTGCTCTAGAACAGCTTCCATCCGCTCCATATCGGTAGCGAAGTAAGGAGAGATATAACCTTTGTCAAAGCGCATCCCTTCGGTGATTTCGAGTTCGGTAGTCATGGACTTACCTTCTTCGAGGGAGATGACTCCTTCTTTGCCGACTTTATCCATTGCACTGGCAATCATTTCGCCAACTTCATCGTCGTTACCAGCAGAGATCGAAGCTACTTGAGCGATCGCTTTGGAATCTTCGACTGGTTTGGCATGAGCGGCGATTTTTTCGACGAGGAAAGCTGTTGCTTTGTCGATACCGCGTTTGAGGGAGATCGCGTTTGCACCAGCGGCGACGTTGCGAAGTCCTTCTTTGACGATCGCGTGTGCTAGTACGGTAGCTGTGGTGGTACCGTCGCCAGCCGCATCGTTAGTTTTGGAGGCTGCTTGACGAATCAAAGCGACACCAGTATTTTCGATCCGATCTTCGAGTTCGATTTCTTTGGCGATGGTGATTCCATCATTGACGATTTGGGGCGCACCAAATTTCTTTTCTAAGACGACGTTACGACCTTTAGGGCCGAGGGTAACAGCTACCGCTTCTGCCAAAATGTCCATACCGCGTTCGAGGGCGCGACGGGCATTTTCGTTATAAACAATTTTCTTTGCCATGATGTCGATCTAGTGTGTATTTTTATTGTTATATCTATTTAGCGTCAATTGCATTCGACACCGATCGAAGGTTCCGTAGAGCCGACGCTACGCCAACGCAATTGACTACGAACGATGGTAGCTAAGGGGATTAGGCAAACCTCAAAGGCAGAAAAAATCGTTATTTACTCGCCTTTCCCACCAATTGACTCACCCACTCTCCACACCCACATTTAGCCGACTACAGCTAGGATGTCTTTTTCTGACAATAGGACATATTCGTCGCCACCGAGTTTGATGTCGGTACCAGCATATTTGGAATAAAGAACTTTATCGCCAATTTTGACTTCTAGTTCTTGACGAGTACCGTCTTCATTACGTTTGCCAGAACCAACTTGGACTACTTCACCAATTTGGGGCTTTTCTTTGGCTGTGTCAGGAAGAAGAATCCCTCCTGCGGTTTTTTCTTCGGACGCGCTAACTTTGACGAACACGCGATCGGCCAAAGGTTTGACCGTAGATACTGTTAAAGATACTGATGCCATAATAATTCTGAGTTTTTAGCACTCTCAACTGCTGAGTGCTAATTTAGCCGAATGCGGTGTGTCATTGCAAGCAAGGTTTGAGTACGGGTTCCCACACTGGGGCGAAAGCGACTAGTACTTGGGGACATAGTTGTACTCAATCGATGCTTAAATTACGTCTGCAAAAGTCCGCTCCATTTTGCGGAAATAAGCAATCCCCGTCAGCAACAATAGCATGACCAAAGCCAAGGATAGCAAGAAACCTGGCATGTATAGTTTTGACTCTCCCCCTAGAATCGACCATCGGAAGCCATCGATTACGCCTACCATGGGATTGAGGGAATAGATAAATCGCCATTGCTCTGGTACGATCCCACTGCTAAAGCCGACGGGAGAAATGTATAGCCCAAATTGAACGATAAATGGTACGATATATCGAAAGTCTCGGTACTTGACGTTGAGAGATGCCAACCATAAACCAGTGCCGACAGAAGCAAGGAATGCGATCGCGACAAACACTGGTAACATCAAAATCCGCCAACTAGGAACATAACTATACCAAGCCATCAGTGCCAATAAAATGATCCCCGAAATCATAAAGTCCACAAAACTGACGACTACCGCACTAATTGGCACGATTAATCGGGGAAAGTAGACTTTGGAAATGAGATTGGAGTTGCTAATCAGACTATTACTACATTCAGATAGAGAGTTGGCAAAGAACTGCCAAGGCAACATAGCTGAAAATACCAGGATCGGATATGGAACACCTTCTGAGGGCAGTTTGGCTAGGTTGCCGAATACAATGGTAAATACCACCATCGTCAGAAACGGGCGAATTAATGCCCACATCACACCGATAGCGGTTTGTTTGTAGCGGACGAGGATATCTCGCCAAGCCAAGAAGTAAAATAAGTCACGGTATCGCCACAAATCTTTCCAGTATTGTTTCTCAGTTCTTCCCGCTTCAATAATTAATTCTGGTCTAGGATCTGTAGTTCGTACATTCATCAATTATCGTACCTCTTGCTTGCTCCGTTGTTCATATGTCGATCGAATTGGGATCGACTCCCAACGCTCTCAATTTTTCTGCCAGCCGTTGATTTGAGCTTCTTTCTTGTTCGAGAGCTATTTCAGCTTTCTCGGCACGTTGACGCTCCTGCTCAGCACGTTGACGCTCCTGCTCGGCACGTTGATGCTCCTGCTCCAGCCGCTCGCTGCCCCACAACAAGAGATTTCCATAACTATCCCACCAGCGGAGCCAATTAGTGGTCATTTCTGCTTTCTTGCCCTGCCATACACCCAAAAACAAGCCGATTTCTTCGATCCAGTAGAGATTATCATCATTTGGCAACAATAGATCGTACTTGTCACCACTCAATCGATAAACATCTAACTCTCCTGTTTTGGGGTGAAAGATAGCATATATGGGAACTTGTAAAATGCGTTCGTAAAAATACCATTTGCCATACGGATAGTGAGGATTGATCGAATACTCACTTCCTTCTGTTTCGGAGATAAATTCCATGACGATCGCGGGAATATCGCCTTCAGCGCAAGGGGTATAACTCCGCCGAATTTCTCCTTGGGGGAGTGGCTGAGTAGATGGCACATATACCCAATCAGGAGCTTTGACGATCGTCTGGGATCCCACTTTTGCACAAATCCCAAAATTTGAGGCAATTAAGCTAGATTCGAGAATTAACCCCGCTAATTCTAATGATTCTCGTAAAGCCGCTGCTAGCAAAGGTTGAAGATTACTTTCCACAGGTTCATCAGGTAATATGAAATCAGTCGGCAGTTTTTCCCATCTAATCGGCGGTAAGGGGTTTGACTGAGGAATTTGGATGGCTGTCATAAACCGTACTCCATATGCAAAAAAGTTTCTAAGTTTACTTTATGGCAGGCATCGGGGTTTTGCACTGATATTAAGTATGGTTCGAGCACTTAGATGTGTCTCAACCTCCACCAACGATCGTCACAATTTCCAATCGATCGCCAGCACCAATTTCGGTCTGTTCCCAAAACTGCCGATGCAGAATCTCGCCATTATATTCTACTGCGAGCAGGCGAGGATTTAGCCCCATTTGAGCTAACAATTGGGGTAGAGTTGTCTGGTGCGAACAGGTGTATTTGTCGCCATTAACTTGTATATCGATCATTTTTTAGGGATGAGAGACAGGTTCAGGGTTGCGCTATTGCTGGTGCAATCCGATTTAACATTGAGAGACAAAATTGGACAGTGTGAGTGGGTTGCTCGGATTCCATAATTGCCCGAACGATCGCTACTCCTGATGCTCCAACTTGGATAACATCACTGATATTATCAGTATCGATGCCACCGATCGCAAACCAAGGCACTGTGGCATTTTTGGCCGCATATTCGACGTATTCTAGTCCAGCCGCCTTTTTACCTGGCTTCGTCGGGGTTTCGTACACAGGGCCGACACCGATGTAGTCTGCACCTTCGGCGATCGCTCGCGCCATCTCATCGGGATTGGTGGTCGATCGACCTACGATCTTCCCAGAGCCGAGGAATTGTCTAGCTAGATCGATACTGATATCTTGCTGCCCCAAATGTACACCATCCGCATCGACTGCTAGAGCTAGATCTACTCGATCGTTGAGAATAAATAATGCCCCATAACTATGGCAAAGTTGGCAAATTTTTTGACCGATCGCTAGTCGATCGGTATCATTGCTATCCTTATCACGGTACTGCACCAAAGTCAATCCCCCCTGTAGAGCTGCTTCCACTCGTGCGAACAAATCAGGGTGTGGAGATGTCACTAGATACAATTTAGCCGTTGTCAGGAGTTGACGACGACGATAGGTAAGTAGATTGCTTTCTAGGGTATAAACCCGATAACGCATCTGTTTACAGCCGCTACTCATCTGCGGTGAAGACAATTTGCCATACTCTTCTAGCACTCGCAACGCCTCTTGCACTCTAGAAAGATTGGCTTGTAAGACTTGCTCAATATTCCCACGCTCTTCTTCGCGAGGATGAGTCAATCCTGTACCGACATCCCCAACTGTATTTCTTGCTGCTCTAATTTCGGCTGTATGCCACATGCCCAATTCTTGGCGCATTTGCTTACACTCATTGGCCATCTGCACGTCATTGAGCGCGAATCGACACCATTCTTCAATAATTCGCAATCCCTCCCGTGCGCGATCTAAGTTTGCATCGAGAATTCGCCAGACGGCTGGCTGGATTGAGGGGAGATGATTCATGAG
>JANMEL010000280.1:0-4747 GCA_031376885.1 Chamaesiphon sp. OTE_70b_metabat_96
TAAAACTGCCACGATGTTAACTCCTAATAATTTGGTTTTAGCTCGTTTTCAAATAAACAAGGCTGGTGATATTTGGAAGAACTTACCTAAACTTTTAGCCTGTTCCTTGCTGATAGTCCGATGTCCATTCACCACCTCAGACACTACCCCGCTACTACCAATAATGCCAATTAGATCGACATTGCGAGTACCGCTAGTAGCCATCATGTGCCGTAGCAACTCGTTCGGTGTAGATTTTTCCCAATCATCAAGATTGTGGTGGATCGATTCATAATCTTCAATCAGTTTAACTACCAACATCAATAAGGCTGTTTCTTCCGATGTCCGGTCAGTCCGTTTGTGCATTAACTTCTCAGCCACTGCTAGAAAGCGATCGTATTCCTCCTCAGTCTCAATCACCTTGGGGCTGATATCGGCTGTATCCATCAAGTCTAGATATTTTTTCTTATCAATAGTAACTGTCATTTTTCCAGTCTTCTTTACCTTTATTCAGTGTGAGTTAGAAAGTATTTGTAGTAAATTAGCTGTGCTTCATAGTCGATCGAGACTATCAGACGGTACTTATTTCCCTTGATGTTGAAAACGGTGAAGTTACCCACCGCCTCCGCATCCCTATATATGGTTTGAACATCGATTAGATTCTGCCACTTAGCAATCTTAACAATGTCATTCCTTATAACTCCGCACTTTAAACCAGACTAAATATATCAGCAGGAGCACGATCGGGATCGAGCCGGATATCAAACTAACTTGAAAAGCGGATGTTTGATAGAAAGGTGTATTTTTATTAGGAGGGGTTTGAGTCAGAACGATCGCTGAAACTACCTGACTGACAGCCAATCCGATTCCAAAAGCGGCGATCGTCAAATTGGTTGTTCGATCGCTTTTTGTTTGTTCGATTTGGATCGTACCTTGAATTGCTTGGGAGAGGCTTTCTAATACCTTCAAACCGGAATCTAAATGAGCGCGATCGGCACGAATTTGACGATTGTATTTATCACCATATTTCGGATTGAATTCTAGCAAAAATCCCAAATCACTAGTCGGATCGCTGTGCCTGATTCGTTCGTGACGCAATCGATAATTGTCTCGATCGATCTCGATGGTATATTGTTGATCTTCTAAAGCTTGGACATTTTCACTATAGGCTTGAAATTCTCCGAGCGTGTCGAATAATAAATTTTGTAGATGCGATAAGGATGTATTTTTAGAACGTAGGCGTTCGCCAATTTGCCTAATTCTGGTGTTAGCTAATTTTAGTTTGTGCTTGATAAACTGACTTTGGTAATAAGCATAAAATATTTTGTGCCGATAATGGCATAAAGCGATCCAATTTTGATAATGTTCAGGAAGTTGGGAATTAATAGCATCAAATTTATCTGCGGGAAATAAACAGACGATCGTATGTGGACATCGCTCCAATACATCGCTCAATTCACCTTGATAACTGGATGGAGCTGTCCAAAATTCAAATATTTCTCCACCCAGCCACTCGCCACGATCCATCGATCGCCTTAAATCATTTGATGATTTACCAGTGATTTGTCGATCGCAAGACTGGGCAATATCTAATCTATTTGCTTGAGGATTATCGACGAAAGCAGTCACCAGCCAAGTCTGTCCAAAACTATTCCCATCAAGGGCTGGTATAATTTTAGTTTGGAGTAAATTTTCGGTTAATTTAGTAACGGCAGTATCTAAATCTTGCGGTCGATTGTCAGGGTTTCCTCGATCGAACGTGCCAGAAAAATTTAGCTGAAGGGCGTAAGTATCGCCTAATTGGACTGGATAATAAAACCCATCTAGCGGTTGTGGAAATGGTTGATAAACGAGTTTCGATCGATCTGTATACAGTAATTGATTGAACTCTCGATCGGATTGTTCGCGGCTGCGGTATAATTCCAAATCTGGAGCGGAGAGATTTGGTAAGAATTTGTCATAGAAACTACGCGATCGAGCTAATCTTGCTGTATCACTATCACCCAATCCCTCGCGTAAATTGTATTGAAATAAATTAATGGTTGGATAAATTAGCTCTATGCCCATGATTTAGCTTATTTTGGATTTTTTGCCCATCAAGCGACCCCATAAGCCTACAGATTGTTCAGGCTGTCTACCAGCCGCTAAACAGACATCGCGCACAGCATTAGCGAGTTCTTGGCTAAATTCGAGATGAGGATCGATCGGTTGTGGTGGTAAACCCTTACTGCGCTCTCCACTATCGGCGTTCAAACTATTACCAGCAGATTGAAAAGCGGCTTGAAGTGGTGGATAGCTGGCAACTAAATCGATACAGCGTTGAATGGCTCGATCGATATAATTCGGATCTGCGGCGAGAGTGTTACCGATATCGTGAAATTCGGTTTGCAATTCAGTGGGTAAAGTAGATTGCTGTTCGATCGCAATGATTAAAGCCTTCGCATCGATCGTTTCTGATGGTTTTAGCATGGGGAGTGTATTTAGAACCATTACTTTATTATAGATCTTGCCTACTCGATCGGGATGATGGTAACTAAGTTGCTATACTGCAAACGACTAAAGACTGGACTTTGTGAATCGGAGGGGTCAGATCCCCGACTTCTCCGAGAAGTCGGGGATCTGCGGTAATTCTAGAAAGTCCACTAAATGATTTTCAAGATTTTTTAACCGCTCAAGACGCAGAGGGCGCAAAGAGGAAGAAGTCAAGATCTAGATTCTCATTTAGGATCGTTATAGTAACTGGCAACTGTTGATAAATATTTTACAAATCGATCTAACCCCAACCGCTAATCGTAAATGCCGCCCAATATTTAGGGCTACTATAGGGTTTGTCTTCTGGCTGCGTCTGTGCTGCGGTTAGGGCATTCTGACGATTTCGATCGACACTCCTAGCGGTACTAGACTGCGGATCTAACCACTGATAAATATTGCCGTGAAATTCAGCTTCTTTAGCATAGGTAAGATTTCGCAGCCAGTTAGCGGCTTGACGAAGGGCGAGGGGTGGGGGAGTGCCTTTTTTGATGTAGATATAGAACACCATCATCAATAGACTACTGGGTAAATCTTCCACTGACCAGAGGGTGCTGACGACATAATTTGTACCCCGACTGAGAAAAGCACTGAGTAAGCCGACGTATTCGGTATCAATGCTTTGGTGGGTGGTGATGCCAGTTTGACAGGCGGAGAGGCTAATCAGATGATAGGGTTGAAGATCGATCGCACTCAGATCTAGACAGGTGAATTCGTCATCGCCTTCGAGGATCAGGCTAGAATCTTGGGGACGACGCGGATCGTGGTAGGCATGTCCATTAAAATGTCCGTAGACATGAGGTTGATTTAATTTAGTTTGGAGATTGGTTTTACTTACTGCTCCAGTTTTGAGAATGTTTTTGGGTTGAAACAAGTATTCGAGGATCGCGGCTTCGATTTCCGCGTTGGGGAGGATACCGAGGGGTCTGTCTTTCCGCGTCTGACTAGTTGCAGCATGGTAAGCGGGGGATTCGATTAGGAGCAATTCCCCTGCTAAATTGGGTTGGGGTTTGGCTTGGAGATTGAGTCCGATTTGGATACTGGGGAGATAGGTGGTGGTGAGTTGTTGCCAGTAGATATGCAGGGGGATGCGATGTAAGTCCCGATGGGGAATCAGAATGAGATGGTTGATACCGTTTAAATGGCGGTTAATTTCGCTAATTTGGAGGATGTTGGCGAGTTCCTGCCAGTTGGCGGTGTCGAGTTTGTCAGAATCGTAAGTTTTGAGCCAAGTCCGTAGTTGGTGACTGGAGCTAGTGAGAACTTCGGGTTCGGGTTGGTGGGGGTGGAGGATGAAGGTATTGAGGTTGTCGGGGCTGAGATGCCAATAGACGAGCGCAGTAGAAGAGTTTTTTGCCAAAGGCAATGCTATGGCTCTGTCTAACCCTCGGATATTGAGCGTAGTCGCAACCGATTTAGTCCCTAGTAGCTGGCGCATCTGGTCATAACTAGGGCTAATTTTTTTTTCCTCTAACGCGCTGAGGAGCCAGATCAGATGGTTGTTTTTATCGAGTTCGGCAGCTTGGAGGGCGCGAATATTGTCACCACTGGCAACAAACAAATCGACATCGAGTTGACTGAGAGTAATATATTCAATTTGGAGCCGTTTTTTACCTGCAAATGTGGGTTCATCATTGAGGAGACACCGTAGAATATCGAGAGCTTCGATTTGACACTCACGAGCGGCGGGGGTGTTGTGTTGGGCGAGGTGGACTTTGGTGGTGTCGATTAGGGTGTTGAGGCGGAGTTCGGGGAATTGTTCGCAGATGAGAGTGCTGAGAGCTTGTTGGTAGCTGGTGTGGGCTTGATAGTAGTAGGGTTGGGGATTTTTACGATCGCTAAATAGTCGATCGTTGCCCTCTTGGTGGTGGGTACGCCCAATCTTGTGTTGCAGGAAGCCCCAGCCTTCAGGGTGAGTTTCAGATTTGATGTGTTGAAAGGCTTTGTAATAGGCGTTAATTTTTGCTTGATAGCCGTCGAGAAAACCGATCGAATTGGCTCGGTTAGACCAAGCTTGATGGTAGTCAGGTTTAAACTCGATTGCTTTATCGTAACTAGCGATCGCTTCCTCATATCTGCCTAAATTAGCTAGCGAAATGCCTCGGTTATACCAATCTACAAAGGAGTTAGGACTCAACTCGACCACCCGCTCGTAACTACCGTGTATCTTTCGGTAAGATACAAGGTAGTTAAACTCGATTGCTTTATCGTAACTAGCGATCGCCTCCTCATATCTGCC
>JANMEL010000270.1:0-33897 GCA_031376885.1 Chamaesiphon sp. OTE_70b_metabat_96
AAAACAAATACATTCCCTTCATTACCTCTACCGATGCGGAGGGTATCATCAAGGTAGGTAATGTCGAGCCAAGCGGGGATTTCTCGTTGAGCGTTGATGGCGAGATCGAAGGCGATGAATTTTTGACCATTTTCGTTGGCGGAGCCTCTCCCCTGGAGAATCGCGGCGATGAAATCATCGGGAGATTGATAATTCATCAAGCTCTGTAAGCCGATCAGGGAGCGATTGAAGCGAACATTCACTCGCTTTGCGCTAATTGGGGTAAAATCGGCCACAACTGTGACTAATCCATTCAAACTAGGGATTAGGCTATTAATCTCGGCTAGATTGTATAGCTTCGATCGATCTGGATCGATGTATTGATAAATAGTACCGAGTTGGATCAGGGGAAAGCGATCGATCTTCAGGAGACTTTGGCTACTAGTATAAATCAATCGCCAATTGCCCGCCAATAGCTCGATTGCTGTTGTCAGGGGTTCTGGATGAGGATTCTCTGACTCTAATTGGCTAATTGCGGATAATATTGCCTGTTGCTGGGCGATTGTCGCCGATATGCCGCGATTTGTGTCAGCAATTGCTACCATTAGTCTAGATTTGGGCATGAGAATTGATGGCTAGAGAGAATGTAGTAGCTAGAAAGATCGACCCAAGGACTCAAATCATTGTTTCGATCGTTAGCGAGATACTATTCACTATCCACTAAAGTGATAAAATATGGTAAATTGGAGCGAATTAGTCAAACATGAGTGATACCTTTTATAATCCAGCGTTGAAACAACAACCTCGGAGCGAACCCGCTCCAGCAATTGCCGTTCAACGAGATACCTCAATCTTAGAATGGCTCGAAGCTCAAGGTCGGTTGATCGATCGCGACGATCGCGATCCCGCTATCTCTTCTCTCGATCGTTCCAACTCGGAAGAAGAACTATTTGAAGATGATAATAGTGCTTATCAAGAAGAGGACGATAGTTTTGAAGATAGCGATGATGGGGATGATGCCTAAGTAAATTAACTGAGGATGACAGAAGATAAGTTACTAAATAACTATAGCAATATCTACTAATTTCCAATTGCAATCTAAATGGGGAATTATCCCCCATTAATTTAGAAAAGCATCATATATTCGGATCCAACCAGAGAAATAAAAATCTGAACTAAGTAAATATTTAAAGAGGGAATAGATGGAGGGGAAATCGGTGTCTGTAAGGGGAATTAATCCGACAGGAACTATGTTGCTGATCGGACTAGGAATTGCTCTAAGCGCAGCAGTTGTGTACCTAGATTTGCAGGCTGCCGATCGAGGAATAATTAGACCCTTGTTATTCCCGTTTTGGTTTTGTACGGCAATAGTTGCGCTCATCGGCTACCGAGCTATTCCCTTGCTTAGGAAACTGAAGATGGGGCAATTTATCCGTGAGGATGGCCCCAAAGCCCATTTGCGGAAAGCAGGTACACCAACGATGGGCGGGGTCTTCTTCGTCCCTGTGGGCACGATTGGCGGCATGTTTTGGACGGGATTTAACCCCGATGCGATCGCCGTAGCTCTGGTTAGTTTGGGCTATTTTGCCATCGGTGGGGTGGATGATTGGATGAGTCTAAGCAATCGCAAAAATGAAGGTCTTACACCCAAAGGTAAATTAGTATTGCAATTGGCGATCGCTGCGGCATTTTGTGTTTGGGTAGCCTTCAGTCGTGGCAGTCAAATTACCAATGTTCATTTACCATTGAATACCATCCTCCCGTTGGGTGGATTTTTTTGGTTGTTGGCGGTATTTGTACTCATGGCAGAAAGCAATGCAACCAATCTCACTGATGGTGTTGATGGATTGGCTAGCGGCACGGGTGCAATTGCGCTATTGGGTTTAGCCGCGATTATTCAACCTAAAGAACCAAGTTTGGCAATTTTGTGTGTGTGTTTGAGTGGGAGTTATTTGGGTTTTCTCGTTCACAACCGCAACAAAGCTAGGGTATTTATGGGCGATACTGGTTCCCTCGCGTTGGGTGGTGCTCTAGCTGGTGTAGGCATATTAACCGACAATCTCTGGTCATTATTACTGATTAGTGGCATTTTTCTAATTGAGTCTCTCTCTGTAATTGCCCAAGTTGCTTACTACAAAGCAACCAAGGGGCCGGATGGTAGGGGCAAAAGACTATTTAGAATGGCTCCATTTCACCATCATTTAGAATTGAGTGGTTGGGCAGAAACTCAGGTAGTAGGCTTGTTCTATGCTATTAATGTGTTGTTGGTAGGATTGTGCTTTTTAATTCGCTAGGGATTAGGGGATAGGGGTAAATCTGGGTGAAAATAGGATTGAAAAAAAATGTGCTTTTACGTTGCATAGAAGTCTAATGTCTATCGAACTCCAGACAGTGACGATAATGGCGATCGACAAAGCTACAGCCGCTGCAAATAGTGGGATGTGGTCGATAGCGATCGATACCCTCCAAAACATCCCGATCGATCTGGCTACTGAGGAGGCTTTGGAACAGATTTTGGCTCTCTCATTACAAGTTCTGAGCCAAGGTGATTTTGAAGAACAATGGGCAATTGCCAAAATCATCCCCAAATTGGGAGAAATTGCCATCCAACCGCTGTTAGATATTATTAACGATTCAGACATCGATTTGGACGATCGATGGTTTGTAGCCCGCATTTTGGGGGAGTTTAAGCAGCCTCAAATTGCGATCGCTTTAGTAGCCGTCTTGAAACGAGAAGAAGATCTCGATCTTAGAGCGATGCTAACTGGCGCGTTAGCACAAATTGGTACTCCAGCGATCGCCGCTTTGACAGATTTGCTCCATACTCCCCATCGCGATCGAGGGATCTCCGCATTAGCTCAAATTCGCCACTCCAAAACGATCGAACCACTCCTAAGTGTAATCGATGATGGCGATCCTCAAATTCGTACCACCATTATTGAAGCACTAGGTAGCTTTCACGATCCACGAATTACACCGCTTCTCATCGATAAACTCACAGATTTAGCCGCAATTGTTCGCAAAGCCGCCGTAACCGCTCTGAGTCTGCGGGGTAAAGCAACTTTCATCGGTGAAGCTGATGAGTCAGAGGATCTCGTTCCATACATCCGCCCGTTGTTGTACGATTTAGATCTGGATGTTTGCGCGGCGACAGCATTGGGATTAGCGCGGATAGACGATCCGAGGGTAGTGGAAATTTTAACCCAGGCGACGATCGATCCTCACACTCCTGATGTACTGAGATCGGCAATAATTCTGGGATTGGGTTGGATCGATAGTCGATCGGCCATAACTAGTTTAGTGGCAATGTTGACAACTGCACCAGCGCATTTGGTCAGAGCGATAATTGTGAGTATCGGTAAAACAGCTAGCGAAAAAGTATATGCAAGTCAACAACTAGCAATCTACTTGCGTCGAGGAAAGGATCTTCAATATTCGGCGATCGTCAAACAAGAAATCGCCACAACACTTGGGAACTTGGGAAATATTGAAATCGTCCCCGATCTTATGCAACTATTAGAAGACTCAGACGATCGAATCAGACTTCAGGCGATGGCGGCAATTACCAAACTCTCGGCAACTACTTCAACTTCGACGATCTAATTCGATCGTTTCACCAGCTTTTCGCGATCGTCAAATCTCTTAATCAGCAAATGATCTAGCAACAGCCACACTATTTAGTACATATTAGATCCAAAGGCTTCTTAGAGAAGCCTTTGGATCTAGCCCCACAAGAAAATTGTGATGTTTTCCACCGTGAAAGTTATCATCAACTCTATGGGTAAACTAATAATAGTTCAGGATAAATTACTGGCAATTTTATAGTTAATGGAGTATTCAACTCGTGTCTCAATTCACCGATTCTATTTCAATTAAGTCGATCTTAATCCTATCAACTTTACTAGCTAGCTTTCCAACTGGACTTCATGCTCAACCTAGTTTTCCAGTAATTCAACCAGATCTAAATTCCCCCAAACCAGAAGTATCTCCAGCCCCAAATTCGCCTGGAACATTAACTCCAGCCCAAAAAACTGGATCCCCATCGATCGTCAATCCAGTTCCCAACTCGACTACCCCCACCACGACAGCCGAACCACCCGTCGCTGATGTTGTCAACCTCGTGCTCAAACTTCAAGAAAGACGAGTTTATGTTTATAGAGGTCAAAAACTATTAGCTAAATATCCCGTAGCCATCGGCAAAAAAGATTGGGAAACACCGATTGGTGAATGGCAAGTGATGGAAAAAGCCAAAAATCCAGGGTGGACCAACTTCAAAAATGGTAAGGTAATTAAAGCAGGCAAAGATAATCCCTTGGGTGAACGCTGGATTGCCTTCTGGACGGACGGTCAAGACCTAATTGGCTTTCATGGTACTCCCGATGTCAAATCGATCGGGAAGGCGGTTTCACACGGCTGTGTGAGGATGTACAATCGCGATGTCAAAGCACTTTATCCTTTGGTGAAGGTGGGCACGATCGTCAAGGTAGTCGAGAAGTAGATAAACTCATATCTTGCACCAGAACTAAAATACTAATAAAAGTGGTCAGTTCTATCCCCTATCCCCAATCCCCTATCCCCTAAAAAACTAGTAACTTTGTTTTGATGCAAGATGTGAGTAAATCAATCGCTCGAACAGTTTAGCTGCTGACAAGTTTTGAATTGATAGGGCGATATATATGTTTGTTCGCGTTTGCCAAACCAATTGTAACGGTTGTCGCGAATCTGAATATAACTGCGATCGCCCAACCACTTCAAACCAGGAATCCAGCGATAGAAATCGATGCCAAAACTGATGCCTGGAAGTAGTTTACCGATCGCTTCTGCGGCTTCGCTTCCCTGCCATCTTTGACTAGGATTGTCGGCATTTATTAACATCATGCCCTGTTCGCAATCGATCGCACTTACACCCAATTCTGTTAGGGTTTGTTCGTCTTGCATCGGCACATATCGAAATATTTTACCGCGATCGAATTCTTCTAATTGCTTGACAAAATTGACACATAGATTGCAGTTTCCATCATAAATCGCGTAATAAGACATTGTTAAATTAATTGAGAATTGAGAATTGAGAGTTGAGAATTGATAATGCGCTCCGGCGCACCAACCAGAACCCATGCTCTTTGTTATATTGTTAATTATTAATTATTAATTATTAATTAATTTAGACAGTCCTCGATCGCGAACTTCTAACCAAATTAATAGTGCATTGATATCGGCTGGATTTACGCCACCAATGCGGCTGGCTTGGCCGATCGTTGCGGGTTTGATTTGGGTGAGTTTCTCTCGTGATTCTTTGGAGAGAGTGACGATCGCGTTATAGTCGATTTCTCCAGACAGTTTGCGATTTGATTGTTTGCTAACCTGTTTGATTTGATGTTGTTGGCGTTGGAGATATCCCATATATTTAAGTTCGATTTCCGCCCCCTCTCGCTCGGCAAGATTTAGACTTTCATTACCTAGATCGAACTCGGTTAGATGTGTATAATGAAAACCAGGCCGACGTAATAGTTCGGCAAGGGTAATCGAGCCGTGAATTATTTCCTGGGTGGCGGCGGTGATGGCTTGCCCCACGGGGTCGAGTTCTTTGACCCGCGTACTATTTAGACGTTCTTTTTCGGCGAGGATATTAGCTTGCTTCGTGACAAATAAATCCCAACGTCTGTCATCAATTAGACCGATTTCTCGACCTAATGGAGTCAATCTTTCATCGGCATTATCCGATCGCAATAGTAACCGATATTCCGATCGACTAGTGAGCATCCGATAAGGTTCGCGCAAATCTTTGGTACAGAGATCGTCAATCAATGTACCCAAATAACTCTGCTCCCGTGGGAAGACGATCGTTTCCTCACCATTGACAAATTTTGCCGCATTTACACCAGCAACAAATCCCTGTCCGGCAGCTTCTTCATATCCCGTGGTACCATTAACTTGTCCCGCACAAAATAGACCCTCAATTCTTTTGGTCATCAGGGTCGGATAACATTGAGTCGCAGGGATATAATCATAATCCACCGCATAAGCCGGACGCAACATTACACAGTTTTCCATGCCAATCAGAGTCCGCAACATTTGGACTTGGAGATTTTCAGGTAAACCAGTCGAGAAACCTTGAATATATAACTCAGGAATATCTCTACCTTCAGGCTCGATGAAAATTTGGTGACTTTCTTTATCCGCAAACCGAACGATTTTGTCTTCGATACTCGGACAATAACGCGGCCCCTTTGAATCTACCCAACCGCCATATACTGGAGATAGATGAAGATTGTCGCGAATCAACTGATGAGTCGCTGGAGTCGTGCGGGTGAGATGGCAGGGAATCTGTTCTTTTTCTACCCATACTTGAGGGTCAAAACTAAACCACCGGACATCATTATCGCCTGGTTGGGGTTCCATTTTACTATAGTCTACCGATCGCTTATCCACTCGCGCAGGCGTACCAGTTTTGAGTCTTCCAGTCTCAAAACCCAAGCGATTGAGAGTTGCAGTCAATCCAGTGGCGGCAAATTCCCCCGCTCTCCCAGCAGACATCGATTTATTCCCCACCCAAATCGTGCCGTTGAGGAATGTCCCCGTAGTCAAAATCACCGCGCGACATTCAAACGCCACCCCAAAATAAGTCTCAACGCCGATAACTTCCTCATTTTTGCCCAATACCAAATCTGTCACCATCCCTTCCCGAATGGTGAGATTTTCCTGATTCTCAACAATATGTTTCATCACCGCCGCATATTCGCGTTTGTCGGTTTGGGCGCGTAATGCCCACACAGCAGGCCCTCTAGAGGCATTCAAGACCCGCTTCTGTAAATAGGTGCGATCGGCCATTTTGCCAATTTCACCGCCTAGCGCGTCGATTTCGTGGGTGAGCTGGGACTTTGCTGGACCCCCCACGGCTGGGTTGCAAGGTTGCCAACCAATTTTGTCTAGATTTAGGGTGAGTAATAGTGTCCGACAGCCCAATCTGGAGGCAGCTAGGGCAGCTTCACACCCTGCATGTCCGGCACCGACAACGACAATATCGAAACTATCTTGAAAAACGGGAGGAGTCATAGCGGTTGGGAAGGGCAAAATTTGAGCAGATCTAGATGCTTGGGGGATTCCAGGAGCTACTTTAGATTTAGTCTCAGCCTTATTATAACGAAACCTCTGAAGAAAGATTTGCACTTTACGATCGGAGCATTACCTGCTACATAAACAAATCCCCGACTTCTCAAAGAAGTCGGGGATCTGAGGTAGTGCCGTATAATTTCGCACCGCCGTAATCCTACAAACTAACTAATTCCTCTGAATTGGCGGTTTCGACGCAGTGTTGAACCAAGACAATTAGTGCCGCTACTACTGATTCTTCTTCATCAGCATTTACCTCGACAATCGGCGGAGAATGAGTACTATCTTGATAACCTAAAGCTAAGGAAATATCCTCGGTGCTCCACGCGCCTTCACAATCACAATGGGTAATGCCAATAATCATCGGAATTTGCATCCGTTGATTCATAAAATTCATAATCCGTCGAGCATGATGAAATTCACTCGGACGATGTGCGGCAATTAGTAGAATATAAGCATGGGCACGTTCGATCAGAATTTCCCACATAAAGTCAAACCGAGTTTGCCCAGGCGTTCCATAGATGTGCAACGCCATTTCTTCGCCAAATTGCAATCTACCAAAGTCCATCGATACAGTGGTGTTTTGCTTCATATCGGCAACTTCATCAGTTGCCATGCGATCGGTATTTACGACCTCAATTTCACTAGCCGATCGAATAAATGTACTTTTACCCGCTCCGACTGTACCTGTAACTACGAGATTCATGATTTCCACGATCGTTTACCCTTTTCTTTTTAAAAAGCCTATTAAATTACCCAAAAATGAAGTCGAGACAGTACTCTTTGCCTGACGAGCAGGTGTTCGATTCGACTCCGCTAAATCTAAGTCGATCTTGGTTTGATGAATGGGAATCAATTCCGGCATCATCATTTCTCGATCGACCTTTGGCTGCACCACTTCAACAGGTATCTCCTGCACTAACCCAAATGTAATTAGCCGGAAAGCAACTTTTTGGATTGACTCGATCGATAGATTCATCGGTGCGATAAATTTATCGATCGAGGTTTCACCATCGGCCAATTTCCACAATATCAATTCGTGACTATCTAATCTAAAATTCGGTAGTTGTAGGGATAATCTTTGCAGTGCATAATTTGGATCGGGGAGCTTATCTTGTAAGTTTGTCCAATCTCTTAATACTCGCAGAGCCAATAGACCAACTTCCTGAGCTGGTAAACTAAGCCCAGTCATCTCAGCAGCATAAGGCAAAATACAAGGATCGAAATGAAAGCGACCATTACTCAGTTCAAATAACTTGCAAACGGTAGCAGTCGATTGAGAATTAAATAATAATTTAAGCTGTTCGGCAGTAATTAAACCACGAGATTTTAGGTACAAACCTAATGGTTCATGGAGTTTATCTACTTGGGTTTGGAGTTGTTCGATATATTCCGCGCCGATTAGTTTGCGTTGGGAAATCGCCTTGAGTAATCCTTGTCCATCTAGCACGTTAGAAACCGCTACAATTCTACCAGTTTCAAACCATAGATAGTGAGAATATGTCGGCACCTCGACAGAATTAAGATCTGTTGAAATTGATAATAAACCAGTTCGATTTCCTTGATTGACGAAGTTGAACACTTCTGAAAGAGAATATTCTGATAAATATCCAATCAGTGTCATTTCAACCCTCCGAAATATTTACAATAGGTCATTTAGATTTTGAATCGATGATGATATTATCTAGTTAATAAAAATAGAAGGTTTAACTTTATTGCCTAATCAATGAGTAAATTGTTATTAAAATAGGACCTGCTCGGTGCTAGATCCTTATTCTAATAACCTAGTTATTAATTAGCTTTAAATTTTGGAGATTAGCAAAAAATATGGCTGGCGATCTTTAGTTAAGTGCAGCTTTGATTTCGCTCACAGCTTTTCTGATATCGAGCATTAATAATCCTTGTTTGGCGTTTTGACTTGCCAAGACGAGTAATACTGCTTCATCTCCACAACCAACAAGAACTCCATAACCATTATCGCCTTCAACCATGATTCGATCGACGTTACCTCGCGACAATTCTTGCCCGATGCGCTCGCCGAGTGACAGCATTGCTGCTGACATTGCCGAAGTCCGCTCTTCATCCATTGCACTAGGTAAACTAGACGCTAATGGCAAGCCATCTGGAGAGACTAATGCAGCACCTTGAACATTTTCAGTTCCCGATACAAAATTCTGTAAAATTCCACCGATCTTACTAACACCCATGATTTTCCTATGATGATTGATTGAAGTTAAATGAGAACTAGATGCTGAATTATTCGACAACGGTGAATTCAAATACGTCGTGACTACCGCCGCGCAATACAGACTCAGTATGCACACCGCGAAGTTTTTTACCAGTGATTTCTTCGATCGCGCCCCAAACTGCACCCATTGTAAAAGTACATTTTCTGGTCGAACCTTGAACTTCTCCAGCAGAACATACAGTCTCAGAACAATAAGCTTTGATTAATCCGTTATCTTCAACTATTTTGTCCACAGCAGTTAGCCGAGTACCAGCACTACCAACGGCTGCATTTAACTTAGTGGCAATGGTTTCAAAATCAATTCCAGAATTGGATAATCCACATTCTTTAGCTAATTTTTTGCCGCGACTACGACCAGCCGCAATCAAGGAAATAGCTGTGGCTTTTTCGCCCAGAGCTTCTTCCATTCCAGTGATTACTGATTTGAAGCAAATGATGCTGCTATATTCACCGAGACTTGGACGTGTAGAAAGAGGTGTTGACATAATCTATAATTAATTGGTAGATGATGGGAATTGTGTTCTTTGTTCGCAAATTGAAATCAAACCAGTTAGGAAATTTCAATCTAACATTCATTCGATCGGTTCAATCTCAAATAAATGTAGTAAAGTATGGCGACTAGCTTAGTAAGCCCAACGTCAATTTTATGTTATCGATTTCAAAACCTAACCGATCGAGTAAATCGATCATCAATTTTTGGTGCAGCGAGACATATCAGCTAGATCGATAGCAATTTAGTGGTAGGAATTGATATCGACACTGTTCCTCAAATATATCCCGACTTTTTCCCAGCGACATCCGAGATTATGACTAAGTTAAACTCATCAGATCCGCCCGATCCAGATTTAGGTGTGTAAATTCACTTAGGTAATTCTCTAGGTCGATCGCCGTAGATTTTCAGATTTGTAAAAGTCTGGAGCTACTAAATGATAAAATTGAATAGCTTCAACTCGATCTCAGTACCAATATTCCCCAACATATTTTCATCCCAAGATCTAGATATACTCTTATAAATCTCACCTCATAAATTATGGCTGCTGAAGTAATCTGTGTCGGAACCGAATTACTACTCGGTGATATCCTCAATAGCAACTCTCAATACCTAGCCCAAGAATTGGCCGCATTGGGAATACCTCACTTTTATCAGACAGTAGTGGGCGATAATATCGATCGAGTTCAACAAGCGATCGAGATTGCCGCTAATCGATCGAGTATACTGATTTTTACAGGTGGATTAGGCCCCACACCAGACGATTTGACCACAGAATCGATCGCGAGTTATTTCAATACTCCCCTCGTCGAACATGCCGAAATCATCGCCGATATCGATCGGAAGTTCCAAGCAAATGGGCGCGTCATGTCTCCCAGCAACCGCAAACAGGCACTACAACCCGCCGGAGCCGACATCTTGCCGAATATTATGGGTACTGCTCCAGGGATGATTTGGCAACCCAGGGAGGGATTGACGATCTTTACTTTTCCTGGCGTACCCAAAGAGATGCACCGAATGTGGCGGGATACAGCCGTTCCGTTTTTAAAAACCCAGGGTTACGGTCAAAATACAATCTATAGTCGCAGTCTCCGCTTCTTCGGGATTTCAGAATCAGCCTTAGCGGAAAAAGTCACCCATCTATTTGATTCGCCAAATCCAACGGTGGCTCCCTATGCGGGTAAAGGCGAAGTTCGGTTACGAATTTCGGCAAGAGCGGCAACTGAGACAGCCGCAAACGCCCTGATCGAACCGATTGCCCAAGAAATCAAACAGATTGCTGGAGCAGATTATTATGGTACTGATGGAGATACCTTAGCCAGTGTGGTAGGGCAACTATTAGCCGCCAAGGGTCAAACATTAGCAGTCGCCGAATCTTGTACTGGTGGTGGTTTGGGGCGGATGCTCACCGATACGCCTGGAAGTTCTAGTTATTTTATGGGTGGGATTATATCTTATGCCGATCGAGTTAAAATCGATCTTCTGGGTGTCAATGCTGAGGATTTGGCGAGTAATGGAGCGGTGAGTGAGACGGTAGCTCGACAGATGGCGGTGGGTGTCAAGGCTAAGTTGGGTACTGACTGGGGTGTGAGTATTACCGGAATTGCTGGCCCAGATGGTGGTACGGAAACTAAGCCTGTGGGTCTAGTATATATCGGAATTGCCACTCCAGATGGTGGTGTAGAGGGCCTCAAGTATCAATTGGGGAGTCAGCGGGGGCGGGAATTGATTCGCAACATGTCAGCTTTGCAAACTTTAAATTTGTTGCGACTACGATTGAGCTAGAGATTCGATCGACATCAACGAGGATTAAATAATCTACATATAGCAACAGCCAAGATTGTTAGGACACATCAAATCCCCGACTTCTCAAAGAAGTCGGGGATTTAGCCTCACCAATGTCCTAACCGCTCTGGCGACTGCTATACCTGTAGCAAGTTATTAAATCCTCATTATTAAGTCATTAATCAGGTGCGATCGATCGACAAGTACTTTTAATAATGAATGGCCGTGCACCAAACTCGACAATACTAAACCCGCTCACTAGACTGTAAATCTTGGTTTGGATCTACAATCTAGTTAAATCTCCTCACATCCGCCCATGTTCGCCACCAATGCCCCCACTCAATCAATTAATCCCGACAAGATTCGATCGACCATCCAAGCCCTACAACCCCAGCTAGTCGCCCTGAGAAGACAGCTTCATCAATATCCCGAACTTGGCTTCAAAGAACAATTAACCGCAAAAACGATCGCCAGTAAACTAACTGAGTGGGGAATTGCCCATCAAACCGGAATCGCCCAAACCGGAATCGTCGCGACAATTTACGGACGAAAAACGAGTAACCGACTCAAAACACTGGCAATTCGGGCGGATATGGATGCTCTCCCCATCCAGGAACTTAATGATGTCCCCTACAAATCCCGTCACGATGGAGTAATGCACGCCTGCGGACACGACGGACATACTGCAATTGCCCTCACTACAGCATACTATCTATCTCAGCATCAAAACGACTTTGCGGGCACAGTCAAAATCATCTTCCAGCCCGCCGAGGAAGGCCCAGGCGGAGCGAAACCGATGATTGAGGCGGGAGTACTCAAAAATCCCGATGTCAATGCCATCATCGGCCTACATCTATGGAATAATTTACCATTGGGCACGATCGGCGTTAGAAGTGGCGCGTTAATGGCCGCAGTAGAAAGATTTAGCCTGACTATCCAAGGCAAGGGCGGACATGGTGCCATGCCTCACCAAACCGTCGATGCGCTGGTATTAGGTGCTCAGATTGTGGGTGCGCTTCAGACGATCGTCTCCCGAAATGTCAATCCGATCGATTCGGCGGTAGTTACAGTCGGTCAATTTAATGCGGGTACTGCCAAAAACGTCATCGCAGATACGGCAAGTTTGGCGGGAACTGTACGTTATTTCAATCCCGAACTAGCCGGATTTTTTCGGAAACGAATTGATGCGATCGTATCGGGGATTTGTGCCAGTCATGGGGCGACTTATGCCCTGGATTATATCAAGTTTTATCCACCTGTTGTGAATGATGAAAAGATTACTGAATTAGTTCGATCGGTTGCTAGCGATTTGGTGGAAACGCCGATGGGTGTCGTCCCTGAATGTCAGACTATGGGCGGTGAGGATATGGCTTTCTTTCTGCAACAGGTGCCTGGTTGTTATTTCTTTGTCGGCTCGGCAAATCCAGATTTATCTTTAGCATATCCCCATCATCATCCTCGGTTTGATTTCGATGAAACTGCTCTAATGACAGGGGTAGAAATGTTCGTTCGTTGTGTGGAGAAATACTGTAATTAGGGGACAGGGGTCAGGGGTGAGGGATGAGGGATGAATGGTGCCCCACTAGCAAAATCCCCTCCAAGTCGGGGTGATTCCCTTCAGGGCGGGGTGGGTTCAACCTCCGCTACCCACAACCGATCGATCCCCCATGCCCCTAAAACGCCGATCGATCGAACAACCACTCATCCCCAACCATCGACTCTAACAGCTCGCTCGTCGCCGCCAAAAAGTAATCTGGATCGCCCAACCGACTGGTAACTAACCATTGTGCTTGCTGCTCTGGAGTAGCGATACCCTGTTGACGGGCAGCAAAGTCGAGCATTTGATGGCTATCTATCGTGAGTCGTTCGAGTTCCGGGTGAGAACGGGTGGCGCAAAAATGCACCGCAGTGGTACCGAGGAGGGCTTCTAAGGGGTCGCCAGTATGTATTTTGTCGAAAATAGCTCGGATGAGGATAATCGCACTTTCTAGATTGTTAGATAGTCGGAGTGTGAGCCAGAGAGATTGGGCGAGATAGCCGAGGGCATCAGGTTCGTCGTTATTAATCCCTAATTGCCAGAGAGTGTTAATTAAGCCACCATAGTCACCAATCGATCTTAGAATTCTCGCCGCTTGCAAATAGAGTTCCCGCTTTCTCACAGGATTCCCCTGTTGAGCAGCTATTTGTGACAAAGAGGCTGCTTCACCTTGGCGGTTGTCACTCGATCTATATAAATCGAGTGACTCCTGGGAGAGAGTTAGAGCTTGGTTTAATTCGCCTAAGCTTTGGTAAATTCTCGACATCTGTAACAAAGAAGCCGCTTCACCTTCACCGTTGCCGATCGATTTATTTAGCTTGAGTGATTCCTGGGAGAGAGTTAGAGCTTGGTCTAATTCTCCGAAGCTTTGGTAAATTTTTGACATTTGATGAAGAGAAGATGCTTCACCTTTACGGTTGTCGATCGATTTATTTAGCTTGAGTGACTCCTGGGAGAGAGTTAGAGCTTGGTTTAATTCTCCGACGCTTTGGTAAATTCTCGCCATCTGTACTAAAGAAGCCGCTTCACCTTCGCGGTTGTCGATTGTTCTATTTAGATCGAGCGATTGCTGAGAGAGGGTTAAAGCTTGTTTTAATTCGCCTAAGCTTTGGTAAATTATCGACATTTGATGGAGAGAAGCCGCTTCACCGTGGCGATCGCCGATCGCTCTGAGTAGATCGAGCGATTGCTGGGAGAGGATTAGAGCTTGGTTTAATTCGCCTAAGCTTTCGTAAATTATCGATAGGTTATGAATAATTATGCTGTCTTCCTGCAAAGCTAAGGTTTCCTTACAGAGAGTTAGAGCTGCGCGGTAGCGAGAGATCTCAATCCAGCCATTCGATAATCTCTTTGCCATCTTCACGGCAATTTCACCGTCACCGCCCAAGATCGCCAATCGATGTATTTCTACCTGCTGTTCCTCCGTCGCCGATGATGCTGTTTCGATCCATACCTCATCCAATTCTCGCCCCGCCAGAGCTGCTAATATTTGTCGATCCTTCTGTTTCAGGGTGAGATTCAATACCTTCGGTACCCTTACCAACCCATCATTCAAGCCAGATTCCAATAGCCCCAATGCCCGCGCTCGATCCACATGTCCCTTCAATTTATCCCCATTGAATTCGCCACAGATCGATTTCAATACTCCCAACGGTACGGGCAAATCGAAAATCGTTCCCCGCTCTAGCATCACTCGCAATTCTGGCTGTTGCTGTGCTAGTAGCTCCTTTGCCAAAATATTCGTCAAAAATTCTTGTTGCTTGCCTACCAATGCGGCTAAGATTGCCTCGCGATCGATCTCATCATCCAGCAACACCAAATTCAACCACTCCAATAACCGTGGATAACCATCAGCGATTTTTCGCGCCTTTTCCCGCAGCTCCTCATCTACCTTAGAACCACGGGAGAATGACTCCAATCGCTCCGAGAATTTCGCCCGATCTGCCTCATCCATCCGCTCCACCTGAAACTGCTGGATTATGAGCCTGTACTTTGGTGGTAAAGTCACAGTATATCGACAAGTAATCATGACTCGATGGGGCAAATTAGACAGCAAGATCCCATCCAGTAATGCCATCAACGGTTCCCTCACCGCCCCCTTCAATACCTGTTCCCCAGTTCCATTCGGCTCCAAATTTTGCTCGAAATCATCCAGAACGAAGATAAATCGCTGCTTCGGCTGGTTGAGTCCATTTTTGAGAAATGTGGCGAGTTTTTGTGTCAACGGTAAATTACTCGCTAAAATTTCGTGCCCCGTCAGATTTACACACCACTCGTAGAGTAAGTTTGTCAGCTTGTCAGCATCCAAAACCCCCACAATTACCCGCCGCTCGTAACTAGCCGAGAGTCGATCCAAAAGCCGCGCCGCGATCGTACTTTTGCCCACTCCACCAATCCCATACAACCAAATCCCCAAATTGCTCGACGACTTCAACCCCCGCAATCCCCGCTGCAAATACCGTCGCCGCCCCACAAAGCCATCCCTTCCCGCCACCTTCACCAAACCCTGGGGATCTAAAAAGTCCTCACTCGCCTCATCTGACGCTTGCCACACGCCATCTTCCGGCGGTAATACCAGCGCATCCCACGCCCCAAACCGCGCATACAGACGCAACAAACACCAATCTGGCACCTTTTTGCGAATCAAACCACGATAAGTCAACGCCAACGCCTCTGCCAGCGTCTTACCCTCCGCCAAACACTTATACAACAACATCGCCGCATCGATCGCCCCATCATCCCCCACTGGGCGACCCCAACCCAGTACCGCAGATGCTCCCTGTGCCACCAAATTCGCCGCCAAAGAGCTGGTAGCCCCCCGATTGCTACTTTCCCCCGTTCGACAACCAGACAGGAACATCAGGGGCGGATAATTCAGTTCAAACACCTCATCAAAATCTTCCAACCGCGAATCAACCCGATGCCCCTCTAGATCCTCGGTAATAAAATAGGGCACCCCATCTCTAATATTCGCATGTCCATTCAAGTGGAACACATCAAACTTACCCCGAAACCGCCCCCAAAAACTCTTCAACTCATCCAGACAGCCACTTTCCTCCACCCGCAACTCCATCGGCAAATCGCGAGTCGCCGCCAAAATTGCTTTTTCCTCGCGCTCAAAATTTAGCTTGGGATAAACACCGATTGGATCTGTCGCCATAAACAACGCCCGCAATTCGCGATCGGTTACCCTATTAACGATCGCCCCAACATTACAACCCCCCACCACCCGAATCGGCACGATCGATCTCGTCACCAAAAAGCCCTTATGGTCAAACAAAATCTCCCACGGCAAACCACCCATCCGCCCTTGAGCCTCGTTGGCGAAGCCTCTCGGAACGAGAATCGCA
The DNA here is from genome assembly GCA_031376885.1 of Chamaesiphon sp. OTE_70b_metabat_96. Lineage (GTDB taxonomy): Bacteria > Cyanobacteriota > Cyanobacteriia > Cyanobacteriales > Chamaesiphonaceae > Chamaesiphon. The sequence continues at coordinate 16,500 of JANMEL010000270.1, forward strand.
ATTATCAATAATCCGCGTTTCTGCTCGATCGATCGACTCAACCACCTCTCGCCACCATCCAACCAATCAAATAACCTCCGCCCAATCTTCGCCAAACGATAACTATCTGACTCGAAACGGTAATCGATAAAATCATACAACTCGGCAATCTCCTCCGAGAGCAAATTTCTCGACTCATACTGTACCTTTCCCGCCACCCGATACCGTAACTCTACAGATCGATCGTCGATTTCCCGCAACTGAAAGACAACTACCTCCATCACCCCATCCCCCACGCTTAAAATCGACCTAGCTCAACCAAAAGTCAAACTACCTCCCAATTTAACCACGCCTACTCAGATTTTGTAGTGATAGTATTTACAATTGAGGGTTCAGGGTTCAGGGTTCAGGGTTCAGGGTTCAGAGGTGCCCAAAGCCCCACAAGTAAAATCCCCTCCTCGGAGGGGTGCCCTTCAGGGCGGGGTGGGTGCCACCTCCGCTACCCACCAAAGATCGATCCCCTCTGCTCACACTAAACCTGTGTCGATCGAAACCCCACCCAGATGAACATTCGGGAGTTGGAGAGTTGCTGCGTAGATTTACCCACCCCGCCTGCGGCACCCCTCCAAGGAGGGGATTTCATGCGACACCCTTTCGATACATACCGCACCTATCTATAATTGGTAAACTGTAGAGCGACGGGGAGATCTTCTTGTTTTAGTCTTTGAATTACTGTTTGCAATTCATCTTTATCCTTGGCAGTGACGCGAACGACATCGCCTTGAATTGATGCTTGAATCTTTTTGAATTCATCGCGAATCAACTTTGATATTTGTTTGGCAATCTCTTGGTTGATGCCTTTTGTGAGCGTTATTTCTTGACGAACTCGATTACCACTCGCCGCCTCAATTTTGCCATAGTCAAAGATTTTGAGCGACAGATTTCGCTTGATTGCTTTGGTTTGAATCGAAGCGTGAACCGCTTCTAGGGTCATTTCACTAGCAGTATTAATGGTGATTTTATCATCCCCAAGCTCGACGGTAGTCTGGGTATCTTTGAGATCGTAACGACTGACAATCTCTCGGTTTGCTTGATCTAGAGCATTAACCAATTCCTGTCTGTCGAACTCACTCACAATATCAAATGAAAAGGTAGAAGCCATTTTAATTAAATTGTTGAGTTAATAATTTACTAATCATCCTCAAATATCTTCCACAGTTGTCCGCTTCGATCGAACTCACTGGCAAGATCGAATGAAAATGTGGAAGCCATTTTTGATGATGATTATTGAACTAAGGTGCTGGCAATACTCAAAGACATTAATGTGTAGATTGCCCCAGAACCCGCTGCAAACATTAATGCTCTTGCCAAGGGAATATCAAAAATGTAAAAGATTGAATATAAAAATCTGGCACCTACGAAGACGATCGCACAATTTATGACCATTGGCGATTGTACATGAGTCACAAAAGCCATTATCGCCGCTGCACCATACAGCATAAAAGCTTCAAATGAGTTTTGGTGTGCCCAAGTCGCTCTTTTGCCATAGTCTGGTAGTTTGTCAAATAAGGCGCGTGGTGCTGAAGCATCAAACCCAACTTGAAAGCGAGTCGCCGCTACCACTAGATAGGGTAAATATACTAATCCAGCCGCAGCAGCGATCGAACCTAGTAAAATTGTAGCAGTAGGCAGATTAAGATCGAAATTCATATATTGGGCGGTTGTAGTCAAGCTGCATGAAGTGCGTTTACATTGGTCTTGTTGAAAAATCGATCGCTAGTCAAAGTAAAATAGCGTTACGACTTTTCGTTGCTCTTCTGCTTCATGACAAGTTTGCAAGAGGGTTTGGCTAGTATGGAAGGCAAAACAGATTAACTGTTGACAGCGAGAAATAATCTCTTGATTGCAGAGCGCGCTAGCCTCGCCGAGTTCCATTGCATCATTACCAGGATTTTCGACTAGATGCATCACGTTTTCCAACTGAGTCCGAGACTCTCGTGGTTGACGAGCTAGACTCTGCGGTAAGATTACTGTCAGCATATCTCGATCGGCTCTCATGGCCCCACGAATTGCCGCAGCGTTTGTCCCTGCTGCTCCAGAAGTAATGATTCGATTTCCAGATAGTACCAGCGCATAGCTCATCATCTCGATTAGATGCTGATGGGTAATCGGCACATGGCGCGAACCCAATAATGCAATTTTCTTGGAGCCAGTCTGTTGAATCGTAGCTAGTTCCTGGGCCAGGGTATCGATTTCAGATACGTTAATCAAAGACGGTGCGTGGCTTAACAACTCCCCCATTTTAACATATTAAGGGGTCAGGGATGAGGGGTCAGGGGTCAGGGATGAGGCAATACGCTTTTTGTTAATAAATTATCGATCGTAATATTAGTACAGCTTTAGGCGGACTTTGCTTCATGTGCCGCGACTTCAGTCGCTGGTTGACAAAAAGCGTATTGAGGGTTGAGGGATGAGGGATAGTTTTTAAAAATAAAACTCTTTTAATCCGCATTTTATCGTCATTTGAAGTTTGGATTCACCCTTTTTCCATGTATGGCAGATGTAGATGCTTCCGCAAGACGGAGGCTACGCCAACAGACCATTAGTGTACCAGCTTTTTCCGACTGACCCCTGACCCCTCGTCCCTCACCCCTCATAGTTGCTGCTTGGTTTTGATTTGCAGATATCGATCGACTAACAAATCGCTAATTTGGGTAGCGGGGGCATCCAATACTAGTACTCCCTGGCGTTTGAGGTTGGCGAATGCTAGTTGGCGTTGTTGGAGCAAGTCTAAGGCTACGGCTTGAGTGTACGCGCTCTGGAGATCTGTGGCTAATTGATGAGCGCGCAGATCTACTTGAGGATCGCGCAAGGTGACGCAGAAGGGGAGGTAGCGGGGGGTAAGTCTACTTAGTGCGGTGAGGAGTTCGGCGGAGGCGATATTATCGACGATATCGGTGATTAAGACGACTAGAGCGCGGCGACTTTGTTGTTTGATAATTGTGGTGACAGCTCCGAGATAGTCGGGTTCGAGCAATTCTGGCTGAATCCGACTCACTTTGTCGAGGATCCGCGCAAAATGTGGTTGTCCCCGTTGAGGTGGGATCCAAGTATGTAAATATCTGTCGAATATGCCCACTCCGACTCGATCTCCCCGCCCAATCGCTGTCAAAGCGAGGGATAGAGTCGCATTCAAACCCAGATCGAATCGTTTGAATCCCTGAATATTGGCCGTCATCAAGCGACCGCGATCGAGTAAGATAATCACGGTCTGCTCTTGTTCTGGTTCCAATACGCGAATTAAAGGGCGATTGGTTCTAGCGGTGGCTTTCCAATCGATCAGTCTGAGATCGTCACCATAATTATATTCTCGCAGTTCCCTAAATTCAGTCCCGATGCCTTGTTTTCGCATCTGACGCATCGCTCCCGTACCTTGGAGCGTCAGCCGAATCGACAAAGCTTTTAAACCCACCAAATCGGGATATACCGCTACAGTTTGCGACGCATCTACCCGCCACTGATGCCAAGCCAAACCCCACGGACTCAATTGTCTAACTTGAATCCCTTGCCAATTGTATTCTCCACGACTGTAGGGATGAACTGTATAGGCGATCGATTGACTGGTACCTGATTCGATCGACCCAGAGATCGATTCAGGCGTTGCCGCTAAATCTTGAGGGGCACCATCCCGAATTTGATAGCTAAATTGCCGCCCTTTGCGCCCACTTTGGGGTGATTCGATCGTCAGTTTAACAGGATTATCGCGACCGATCGACAATTTCCCCAATTGCTCCCGACTCACATTGACTCGACTGGCTTTACCCCGCCAAGCATCGATACCCGCTAACATCAGGATGCCACCATACCAGCCCAAAGTACCAACACCAGCAATAACTATCCCCTGTGGTGCAGGAATTAAAATCGCCACAATCGTACTAAACAAACCCCCACTCGCCAACAACCAGAGTGTGCGCCCAGCAGGAACAAAACCGATAAACTGAGACATTTTTGATAACTGATAAGTAAAGTGCAAAACTCCTGGAGCGACCAAAATTGGTAGGTTGGGTTGCGCTCAAGCAAAACCCAACTAACCCCACCAACAAACACACCAACATTCTTCAACCCAACCTACCCAAAAAGATTTGTCCGTAAGACATAATTATTAAATGAATTGATAATTGAGAATTGCGGATGCATTTACAGACGCGGGCTTCCCCTGCCTTTAAAAATGCACCAAGCAGAGAATTGGGTTTTTAGGATGGGGATTTAGGATGGGGATTTAGCGGATGTATTTGTCGAGACGGGTTTCCCGTCCATGAAAAGACACCAAGCAGACCCCACCCTAAAAACCAATCCACCTAACAGGTGGGGGATTTAAACCCCTGCTCTTGGTTAATTATTAATTGTGAAATACTGATAAGCACTGTAAGCCATCGTCACCACCCCAGTAATAATCGCCGATTCATCTGCCATGAACTGCGGATGATGAAGGGGATAATTTTTCCCATCCGGTAGCCCAACACCCAACCGAAACATCGAACCTGGAGCATGTTGGAGATAGACAGAAAAGTCTTCCGCACCAAGAGAAGGCTCTGGTAAAATCTGGACTTTATCATTACCCCATGCGGCTCTGACAGAAGATTCCAAGATTTGAGTCAGGTTGATATCGTTTTGCACTGAAGGCACACCATGACGATAATTGACTTGGCATTTGGCACCATAAGTATCGCACACACCAGTGACGATTTGCTCGATCCACTCAGGGAGAGCAGCACGAGTATCGGGATGGAGCGATCGAACCGTACCAGACATATTTACTCGATCGGCGATAATATTATATGCTCGTCCGCCGCTAATGGTACCAATCGTCAGGACGATCGGCCGTAACGGATTCTGAGTGCGGCTAATAGCCTCCTGAAGCCTACTAATCGCTTGAGCGGCAATCCAGATCGCATCGATCGCTTCATGGGGTCTAGCACCATGCCCAGCCTCACCGATAATCGTAATCTCCAAGTCATCCGCCGCAGCCGTCAAAGCACCATACCGAATCCCGATCGAACCCGCTGGAATCGACGGAAACACATGCAGCGAGAAAATACTATCCACATCCTTCATCACGCCGTCAGCGACCATCCAGGCGGCACCCTGAGCAATTTCTTCGGCAGGTTGAAAGATAAATCTCACCTTCCCTGGCAATTCTACCCCCAATTGAGCCAGCACCATGGCCGTACCCAATCCTACCGTCGTATGGACATCATGTCCACAAGCGTGCATCACACCTTCATTGCGAGAACTAAATTCTAGCCCAGTTCGTTCGACGATCGGCAGTGCATCCATATCCGTACGAATTGCCAACAATCGTCGATCTCTTCCCCCACCGGATAATTCTGCCACAACACCAGTTTTGCCGATTTCTTCCTGGGTATGGAATCCCGCCGCCGACAATACCCCCGCGACATATGCGGATGTCTGATATTCTTTACCGCTCAATTCGGGATGAGCATGAAGATGACGGCGAATCTCAATCAGCCGTGGTGTGAGAGTTGTAGCGAGGGATTGAATTTTGGCAAGCATGAAAAACGTAGGTGTGTTATCGCCATAGCTTAACGCACGAATCAATTAATTTTATTGACGATCGATCGAAACTATCCTGTGAACGGCTGGCACAATGGTTTGAGAGTCTACATTTGTCCTAACCGCCCTGGCGTTTGCTATGTCAATCCAATCCCGATCGCCATCAATCCACTAGATCTGGAAGAAGTAGTTTCACCGCTCTAAAGAACCTATGCAAACCTGGAATAATGACAATTGCATTATTTTCGGTTTGCTGTCTATTTCCTGCTTCGTCACAGCCTTGACATGACTGTCAAGGGGTTTGTCTGTTCCACAGGCTAACACGACAGAGCTTGCCGCATGTCAAGATCTCTCCGGTATAAAAATACCATCAAACCAACGATCTATGTTCTTCGCCGCATTCAAATCTCTATCTTCAGAATGTCCACAATCGGGGCACTCATACAATCGATTTTTGAGCGGCATTTTATGGCGATGGTTGCCACAATTAGAGCAAATTTGACTACTCGGAAAAAATCTGTCAACCAATATTAATTGGCTATCAAACTTCTCCACTTTGTATTGTAGTTGTCTTTTAAATTCATACATTCCACAATCAGCAATCGCACCAGCTAGCTTATGATTCTTCAAAAATGCCTTAATATGTAAATCTTCTATTCTTACAATGCTGTGGTTTTTGGCGAGGTAAGTAGTCAATTTGTGTATAGCATCTTTCCGAATATTAGCAACACGGGCGTGAATCCTAGCTAATGCACTGATAGCTGATTGGTGATTGCTAGAACCTTTGGTCTTCCGACTAACAGCCCGTTGCAGCCGCTTTAACCGCTTACTCATTCGCCGATATGCTTTGGGATTAGAAAAGACCTTACCATCACTGGTAACAGCCAATTCTTTAATGCCGATATCAACTCCAACAGTTGGTCTATTTGCGTTCGCAAGAGGTTTTTCTACCTCACACTTGATAGCAACGAACCATTTGTTTGCAGTTCTACTAATTATACAATTGTGAATAGATGAGACTGGCAATGGCTCGGCTAATCTGACCCATCCGATTATCGGCAATTTAATTCTTCTGCCATCATTAGATATTCCAGGTTTGGCAATAGTACCTCGCTCCAAATAAAAAGAGTCTTTGGACTTACCTTTTTTTTTGAAGCGAGGCTGTTTAGATATTTTTTTAAAACATCTGTCCCAAGCTTTACGAACTTCTGTTAGTGCCTGTTGAGGACTGGCTTTTGAAGATTCGTAATACCAAGGATTGGCAGTTTTAACCTCAGCTACTAACTTCTTATGAAGGTCAATAGCCGAAGGTACTTTAACTGATTTGTCAGTTTCTCGAAGCTTTAAAGCATCAAGAATGACAGCATTGCCGAAATTGTAAGCATGACGAGCAACACCGCAATGCTGACGAAAACTGGTGATTTGCTGGTTGTTGGGTTTGAGTTCGGTTTTGAAGGAAAGTAGCATTGATTCGACCTGTCAATGTTGTGATATCCTGGAATTTTAGTCTATTTGCAAAGATTTAGCAAGATTTTCTAGGATCTTTTTATTCTTGTGCGATCTAGACCCATAGAGACGAGCGGAAAAAACTGTGATAATTTCCAGCACATCAGAGGCTAAATCCTCCTCAAAGGTAGCATCCTCCTTCTTGTTGAGAATAACTACTTCAACATCAAAACGTTCGCAAATGGAGAAGATCAGTTCAGAGCCAAACCTAAGTAATCGATCCTTGTTTGTGATGACCAGCCTAGCGATGTCACCAGAAAGAAGTAGATCTATGAGCTTAGTTAATCCTTTTTTGCGATAGTTCAGACCGCTACCTAAGTCTCTAATCACTTCATAGTCCCAGTTGTGAGATTGACAATAGCCAGACAGAACGGCATCCTGTCTGTCTAAATCCGCCTTTTGGTCGTGACTAGAGACTCTGGCATAGGCGATCGTTCTCCCAATCTTGACCTCAACAAAATCGGCTAGCTTGTACCGACGATGACCACCTTCAGTCCGAACCGATTGAATCTTGCCGTCTTTTTCCCAACGTCGAATGGTATCAACACTAACAGCCTTTAAATCAGCTAGCTCACCGACAGTAATCAGTCTATCCATCTATTACCCATATTTCAATACCTTAATTATAGGTAAATCTAGACATTTCGTCTACTGCCAACTACCCAAACAACAGCGATCGATAAAAACTCGATCGAAGAGCAAATTATTTCGATGGGGTACAACCGCGATTTGGTGATATAATCGCTCTAAGAGCCGATCTTTACGATGTCGCCGGAGGTCTATTCAAAACGATCGATTGGAGGCTGAAAATATTGATGTCTCGTGCCTTAACTCATGACAAAGGGTCGATCGATGAAAGTAAACTCGCGATCTTCCACAATAAAACCTTGAAAAATAATAAAGATATTTAGAAGTGTTGGGTTGTCTTCTGACAGAGAGGCTATGCCAGCACTCTGGTTAGTGAGCGAAGTCTAAACTACAATTCAACATACAACTAACCATGTTCGTCGCTGAAATCACTTGGCAAATTCCAGCCGATCTGACTAATGATGCTTCAGAGGAGAGGCTGCGCCAACGATTAGACGAAATTAGTTATGGTTTATTAGGATCGTTATATCAGAATGGGCAAATTATCGGGCGAGATTATCGGATCGCCAAATGTGGCAGAATCTTACGGGCATTCGTAAGTATGCTAGAAGCCGATGCCCTCGATCTCAAGTACGCTAATAAGTGTGTGAGAATGGAGATCGAAAAAGCAATGAAACTAGGATTCGAGCCGCCACAAATAAAAGTTATTGGTGAATCAATAGGAATTTCAGAGGGGCATAGTTGCAATTGTCAACCAGACAGTTATATTTTATGTACCGATTTTATCGAACACGGATCGCCAATAAAATGTGGATCGTGTTTTGCAGATGTACCGCTCTATCATTTACCAAAGACTGATGATAGTGATACCTATTCTAATATTCTGAGATGGGCGGCAGATTATCGATCCTGCGATACACTGCAAATGAATTGCATGACTGGAGAGAGATTTGGAATTGGGCAGATGTCCGATCCTCATAGTAGTTTAGCAACCCAAGGGCGGAAAATTTGCGACAGGCTAACAGAATTAACCACCAAGCCTACTTACTATAATTTATATCGCCATAAAGCACATGCTAAACTAGTTACGAAAAGACAGCGGAAATGTCCGAGTTGCGATGGGGCATGGTTGCTTGAGGCGCAATGGCATAGGTATGATTTTAAATGCGATAGATGTAGATTGGTGTCAAATATAGCTTTATAGTTCGATCGTTCAAATTATTGGTACAATGTCATAGTTCCGGTGTTAACGATCTCGGACAATAGATTCAGCAACAATCGAAATTAATCTTTAGAGAGATACCGATGACTATTTCTATGTATCAAGCTTCAATTCCGGTAATGATGCGGTCGATAAATAATTTGATAGCGATCCTTGAAAAAGGTACAGCTCATGCAAAAGCCAAGAAAATCGATCCGACAGTATTGATTAATAGCCGACTATATCCCGATATGTTGCCCTTGGCAAAACAAGTTCAAATTACTTCAGATGTTGCCAGACGGGGCGCAGCAAGACTAGCTGGATTAGAAGCTCCGGCAATGGAAGATAATGAGACTACGTTCGAGCAATTAATCGATCGACTCAAAAACACCAACACTTATCTATCAACATTAACCGCCGCCCAAATCGACTGCTCCGAAGCAAAAGCGATCCTTTTACCCATGGGTAAAGAGACGATTAACTTTGAGGGATTACCCTATCTCATCCATTTTGTTTTGCCTAACGTTTATTTTCACGTTACCACCGCTTACAATATTCTCAGACATTCTGGAGTAGAGCTAGGCAAACTAGACTTTTTAGGCAAGCCTACAGATATTATCACCTCAAATTAACCCGATCTTTATAAACCCACTAGAAAGTATGATTAAGCGTCGCTCATTTGTTAAATACTTTAGTGTCGGTTGGTTGGCTAGTTGCTTTCCCGTCGTACTTGCCGCTTGTACTCCAGCAGGAGATTCAAGTGATGCCAAAACTAGTACCTCAGCAATGGCAGATGCCTCAACAGGCGATAAAGGTAATACCGTAAAAACAGCCGGAGCCAAAACAACTGATGGGTTTACAGCCATCGGTACCGTTACCGAATTAGACAAGGCTGGATATCTACAGACTGCAAAGATATCAATTTCAAGAGATCCTGTCAATCCCAAACAGTTACTGGCTGTCAACCGTAAATGTACTCACCAAGGGTGTGATATCGCATGGCAACCAGGAGCCAAAAAATATGAATGCCCTTGTCACGATGCCGAATTTAGTGCTGATGGTAAAGTATTAAAAGGCCCTGCTACAGAATCTTTGACTACCTATGCTGCCAAAATAGTTGGTACTCAAGTCTTGGTAAAAGTTTAACAACTAACAGGGTGGTGCATTTTAAAGGCAGGGGAACCCGCGTTTTGTAAATGCATCCCCTAAATCTCCTACCGTTCATAACAGTTATTAGGGGAGGTCGAAATTCCTACCCTAATAACCCAATTATTAATTCTCAATTCTCAATTCTCAATTCTCAATTTCTTATGGATATTTTTCCCGCGATCGATCTACTAGACGGTAAATGTGTCAGACTATTCCAAGGTGACTATGATAAGTCTCAGGTATTTGGTGACAATCCCGCAGCGATGGCGCGATCTTGGTTGGAGCAGGGAGCAAATAAATTGCACTTGGTAGATCTCGATGGAGCCAAAGCGGGAAAACCTATAAATGTGGCGGCGATCGCGAGTATTGTAGAGATGGTCAAAAGCAATGCTACCCAACCCGTGCAAATTCAAGTGGGTGGTGGATTGAGAAATGCAGATAGCGTACGAGAGCTATTAATATTGGGAGTCGATCGAGTCATCCTCGGTACCGTAGCTGTAGAACAACCCCAATTAGTCAAAGATTTGTGCCAGAAGTATCCACACCAAATCGTCGTCGGTATTGATGCGCGAGCTGGGAAGGTAGCGACTCGTGGCTGGTTAGAAACATCCGAAGTTTTGGCCACAGATTTAGCCAAGCAGATGGCAGATTTGGGAGCAGCGGCGATTATTTATACGGACATCCACCGTGACGGTACCATGACTGGGCCGAATTTGGAAGCCTTGGGAGAACTTGCGAGTGGAATTTCGATTCCCACCATTGCATCTGGCGGCGTAAGTTCGCTCCGAGATTTGCTCAGTCTGCTGGCTCTAGAAGGAGTGGGCGTAACTGGGGCGATCGTCGGGCGAGCGATTTATACTGGAGAAGTTAATCTGGTAGAAGCTATTCGTGCGGTAGGCGAGGGGAGATGGCAAGATATCCCCCCAGATTTGGGTACGACTAGTTTTGCTTAGAGTTGGAAATCACCCGATGGAGCAAGACGACTAATTCGGTTACTTGTTGACGGCTGAAGTTTTGCAAGATTGCTTGTGCCGCACCACGTACATCGACGGGAATCGTAATTTGAGCAGTGGTTGCTGTTGGGGGAGCCGCCACAGGGGGTAGAGTAGCCACGGGAGCCGCTGTAACGGTGGCTTGTTGGAGGGAGGGGGAAATTACGATTTCCTGATGGCGATGAGCGGCTAGTAAGTCACCAGCTTGCTTCAATTCACGGATGACAACAGGAGCTACTGCATTATATGCGTTATGGGGATTGGCGATCGCTTGTTCGGTCGCTCTGACTAAGCCTTGCCAATGAGTTGATTCAGTTGCTAGCAAGCTCAAAGATTGACAGACTACGCCCAATTGTTGGCGGGTAGTTGGATTATCGCCTTGTTTGAATAAGACTAACATTTGTTGGAGTTTGGCGGTGACTGTTTCGACGATATTAATTGGTGGTGTCATCACAGCGGTGCCGCCCCCATTACTCATAGCCATCGGTGCCATTGCAGGTACTTCAGATCGATCTTGAGTATGAGTATTTGTGTTGAGAAGTTCCTCAAGATACTCTTCTAATGCGATAAAATTTTCCGCCGAGCCTGTTAATACAGCTTCGACAATTTCTGGGCGCAAACTCAAAGTTGGCGAATTGGCTAATTCTTCAACTAGTGCTTTGAGTGCGTCATAAGCTTTGAGAAAAAGTGTTTCTAATTTTTGGTCGATCGGCACCGGATGATCGCGTAAAATCTTGAATGAATCTTCTAACTTATGAGCTGCTTGCTGAATGCTTTCAAAGCCCAACATCGCCGCACCGCCTTTGACAGAGTGAGCTGCTCGAAACATTTCATTGACACGTTCGGCATCGGCAATCACTTCTGCTAAGTCTAATAAACCTTGCTCTACTGTCTCAAGATGTTCCTGAGCTTCTTCGATGAAATAGTGAATAATTTGCTGCTTATTATCGTCCATTTTCCTGTTCCTAAACAGATATTTTTTATATCTCTATACGAGAAGAAGTTCAGATAGGCTATAGAATTTAATTGCCGATCGTCACTTATGTTAAATTTGAGAAATTCCACAACGCTGCCGTCAAATGACTAGCAGTTAGAGCAGATTTTTCAGATCGAAATTCCAATAGATATATGGTGATGCCAATAAAATTATGAATAACGATTCCGCTCCAAGAGGGGATAAATCGATCGTCGCGTCACTAATAAAAGCTACGCTGATTCTATATTACCCGTATTCTTAGCCCTTGCTATCACCTAGTGCAACTCCCGCAGATTAGACACGAGCGCAAAAGTCGAATTAAACATAGAGTTGGTACTATAATTCCCTCAAACACTCCAAAACGATCGCATCTCACCAACTTTGCCCGCGATCGTGCCCAATCTGCTTAACAATTATCATCATCGATCGATTGCATCTCGATCGTGGCAGTATTAAAATGCTGAGAGCATAGTTATCTGTAATGACGATCGATCTTCATTTACACAAGGCTACGCCAACGGCAGTCTCTCACGAGTTGGTGACATGAACTTTGCCTTTCAACACCCCATTTTTGGCCCAGAAATTCCATGTCCCCACTGTCGGCAAATTATCCCCGCGCTCACGCTGACGGATACCTATTTGTGCGATCGACATGGAGCCTTTGAAGCAAATCCCGAAACCAGTCAATTGGTACATCTTCAATCCAACCGCAAGTGGTGTCGCTGGGAAGATGAATGGTATCGTCAACACACTCAACCCGATGGGCTGAGGTTTGAAATCCACGATGCTCTCGACAAACTCTACGTTCAAGGATCCAGAGCCACCAAAATTATTATCGCCCACCGCTACCGCGAACCCGTCGCCAGTTATCTAGTCGGCGATATCTCCACCGCAGAAAACCCCCATCCTGCGCCCAAAGGCACCACAGATCCCTCCCAACCTCGTCTATTTGGCTTGCCAGTCGAATTTAGCCCTACGTCGATCGAACAACCCCGCTGGGCGATAATTAACTTCATCCTCGAAACCGAACCAGGCATTCCGACTCAGTATCCTTATTTTAGGGGATAGGGGATAGGGGATAGGGGATAGGGCGTAGCCGCGCCGCAAGATAATCTCATAAAGCGGCGTTTTTATTTCTAGGGTTCCCCCCGCATAAAAACGCCGCAAGTAGAGCACCTTTTCAAGACAAACCCCTCTCCCCCTCTCCCCCATGCTCCATCACGTTTCGATTAGAACAGCGGACATCCATCGATCGACGATCTTTTATCAGTGCTTGGGATTTGTCATAGCCGAACGTTTTACTACTGGATATACCCTTGCTTGCTGGATGGAGGGAATGGGTGGGAGGATCGAACTCATCCAGATTCCCGAACCGAAACCAGCTCCAGATGCCTTTGGCGACGAGCATTACGTCGGATTTTATCATCTCTCCTTCGATCTTACTCGTCTCGCGCCGGACTTGACTACATGGCTCGACTCATTCGCGACAACCTTACAAACCGCAGATCTCCCACCACCAAATATTTTACTCCCACCGACCCAACAATCGATTGGTAGCAAAATCTATGAAGTCGCCTTCATCGCCGATCCTGACAACTTACCGCTAGAATTTATCCGCTGTTTCTAGCCGCCCAAATCCTTGACTTCAAATGATCGATCGGCGATTTTAACGAAGAGCAGGGGTTTAAATCCCCATCCTAAACACCCAATTCTCTGTCTTGTCGCGATTATATGTGCGGGGGAACCCCGCCCATATCGCGCCGCTGCTTGGTGCATTTTTAAAGGCAGGCGAAGCCCGCGTCTGTAAATGCATCCGCAATTCTCAATTAATCTAACATCCCGATTGTAAACAAATATAAAGTTATAACAGCATAGCGTCTTACCAGCTTGACAGTTCGATCGGCACTAAGTTATATTAGTTGCAACTACCCGGGTTAGACAGAGTTGAGTGTTGTATGGAAGATAAGCAGAAAGTCACGTTGTACTTGCCACCGCAATTACATCGACAGTTGAAAATCCGATCGGCAGTGGATGCTGATTCGATGTCGAACATTGTGGAAAGGGCTGTAGATTTTTATCTCAAGCATTCTGAAGTGGTCGATGGCATCGAATTGCATGGTTCTACCCATCAAATCTACAATTGTCCTGAATGCGATCGATCCGTAGTCATCAAAGACGGCGAAATGGTTGCCCTCGGACAACAGCCAGGATTGCTGGAAGTTGAAGTTAATTCACCCGCTCCAGCGCAACAGGATCTCGCAATTTCTGTTGGATAAGCATTCAGCTCGACTACTGCTCTAGTAGTAGGAAGAGGCTAGCGTAGCACCATTCTAGTGAGGATAGAAGTCATGCAAGAAGAGCTAAACATTCTAATTCAAGCTCAATATCCCCTCATCTATCTCGTCACCGCCGAGGAAGATCGTGCCGAAAAAGAAATCGCCAAGATCGCCCAGATGAAACAGCAACCACGGAAACTATTTTTGTGGACCCTGACTCATGGGATGGTGGAATACGGACAAGCTCGGACTACTCAACACAACACGATCTCACCAGAGGCGGCGATCGAGTGGACTATTAGAGAGAAAGAGCCATCAATCTTCATCTTCAAGGATTTGCACCCCTTCAAGGACTCACCAGCGGTGACTAGATGGTTGCGAGATGCGATCGCTAGCTTCCAAGGCACACAGAAATCCATCATTCTGATGTCACCCATCCAGCAGATCCCGATCGAACTGGAAAAAGAAGTAGTCATGCTAGACTTCGATCTGCCAAATCTCCAGGCACTAGATCTAGTCTTGAGTCAACAGCTAGACCGAACTCGCGGGCAAAAGCTCTCTAGCGAGTCGCGGGAAAAACTACTCAAAGCCTCCTTAGGCTTAACCAAAGACGAAGCCGAAAAGGTTTACCGGAAAGCCTACGTCAAACGCGGCAAAATCACCGAAGCCGAAGTTGACATCGTACTATCCGAAAAAAAGCAACTCATCCGCCGGAATGGGATTCTCGAATTCATCGAAGAGGACGAAACCATCGACTCAGTAGGTGGACTAGAAGAACTCAAAGGCTGGTTAGTCCAACGCTCCAATGCCTTCACCGAAAGAGCGCGAGAATATGGACTACCCCAACCCAAAGGGATGCTAATTCTCGGCGTACCAGGCTGTGGTAAATCATTGATTGCCAAAACCACCGCCAGACTGTGGGGTTTGCCCCTGCTTAGACTGGATATGGGCCGAGTTTACGATGGCTCCACAGTAGGACGTTCCGAAGCCAACCTACGCGGTGCCCTCAAAACAGCCGAATCAATCTCCCCAGCCATCCTATTTATCGACGAACTCGATAAAGCATTTGGTGGAGCAGGCGGTTCGGGAGACTCAGATGGTGGTACTTCCAGCCGGATCTTCGGCTCATTCCTGACATGGATGCAGGAAAAGACCTCACCCATCTTTGTCATGGCCACAGCCAATCGCGTCGAACGGTTACCGAGTGAATTTCTCCGCAAAGGACGATTCGATGAAATCTTCTTTGTAGACTTACCCACCCAATCCGAACGAGAAGCGATCTTCAACATTCACCTGAGTAAACGGAAGCGTGATTTAGACCGCTTCGACATGTTGCAACTATCCAAAGTTGCGGATGGATTCTCAGGCGCAGAAATAGAACAGGCTTTAATCGCGGCGATGTATGATGCCTTTGCACAGGATCGGGAATTCAACCAACTGGACATCATCTCCGCCATTAAGTCAACTTTGCCCCTCTCGCGGACAATGACAGAGCAGGTAACTGCTTTGCGAGACTGGGCAAGACAGCGAGCGCGTCCCGCCGCTGCCTCAGTCGCCGAATATCAGCGACTGGAGTTCTAACCAAGCTTGCTCCGACCACCGGAGTCAAGGTGCTAGTAATCTCGATTTGGGAACAATAACCCTATCGAAGCTGGCAAGGAGACCGTGTACCGCTTAGTTTATCACTAAGTGGTGTGTTCAAAATAGTTTAAGTTGTCGTTTCTGTTAACTCA
Organism: Chamaesiphon sp. OTE_70b_metabat_96; assembly: GCA_031376885.1. GTDB lineage: Bacteria > Cyanobacteriota > Cyanobacteriia > Cyanobacteriales > Chamaesiphonaceae > Chamaesiphon. The sequence goes on from JANMEL010000270.1 coordinate 32,474, forward strand.
ATACTTATTGGAGGAAATCGATATGTCTCACTTCAGCACTCTCCGTACCAAAATCACCGATGCTGAGATCCTCAAAACATCTCTTTGCGACTTAGGTATCAACGTCAAAACCGAAACCGATCTCCGTGGCTACCACGGACAACGGGTACGGGCTGACATCGTAGCAATTCTTGAAGGTGACTACGATCTCGGTTGGTCGCGCAACAGTGATGGTTCCTTTGACCTAATTGCCGACTTGTGGGGCGTTGCCAAAAAGCACAATCAAACTGAGTTGATCAACTCCATCAACCAAAAATACGCAGTCAACAAAACTCTAGCAGAAGTTCAACAACGTGTTGGTCTTCAAAACGCCAATGTCACGATGGTTCTTCAAAAATAACCCGTCTGCGCGTTCCCAAACTTTTGGGTCGATCCTCACTGAGGATCGACCCATTTTTCGGGGCAGGCTGTAGGGGCGTAGTCTTGTGCCCGCCCTAGATTGTTGCTACTCACTTGTTAATTTCGCGCCAATCTTCTGCGATTTTTTCTTCTTTTGCTCTGGTTTAAGTAGCGGCATATTTAAAGCCTCATACAAACCAAACAAAAATTCAATATCTGTCCTAACCGCCCTGGCGGTTGCTATATTATCAATTCCGATCGTTACTGAAGGCATTTGTTTTAAGTCTTGTGGCTTTGCATCAACCAACCATAGACACCAGCGATTTTTGCCATTAATAAATTCATCCGAACCGATAAATTTTCTAAAATATTTATGAGCCAGAGGCTCTTCAGCAATAAACCTCTCTTTTTCATCATCATCAAAAATCAGATTGCCGCCATCTATTGCTTTATTTCCAGCCAACATTGCTGGTATATTACAGATCGGTTTAGTTCGTTTCAAAATTATTAAGTCTTGCCCTTCTACTAGGTATGGATTGATATTTTTGGTTTTTCTTTCTGTTGGTTCACCCTTAATATCGGCATAGTCCAAAACACCAGCACCATTCACACCACTGAAAATATGCTCCATATCATATTTTTGTTCGGCATTTTGAAGATGTTTGCCGATGAAGGGTGGATAACCTAAAATGAAATTCAACTTATCTTTAGCTACAACCGTTTCCCAATCAATCCTAAGCGAATTACCATGAACGATCTTTGCCGCCTTTGTGAGTGGCAGCCGGACAAAATATTGACCAAACTGATTGCTCACCTTAATGTTCATTTGGTGATCGATCAACCACATCGCTACCTCAGCTACCCGCACCGCAAATTCATCGTATTCAATCCCCGCAAACTGATCTACATCCACTCGAATAATCGAGCTAATATCTGTCACCAATTGCCCACTTTTATTTAACTCCAATAAAATTAGGATTTCTAAATCTCGCAACTCCCGATAAGTAATAATCAAGAAATTTCCACAACCACAAGCGGGATCGAGA
>JANMEL010000002.1:0-30760 GCA_031376885.1 Chamaesiphon sp. OTE_70b_metabat_96
CCCCAAATGCCCAACCCACCCTGTACTCAACCTAGCTGCAATGGTACGATCGACGAAGGCTACTGCGATACCTGTGGAATGGCAGCTCTAAAATCTCAGTCAGAGCTTGACTTGGCTTTGGCTGCGGCAGTAAGCAATCAACCACTTCAAACTAGTGGGAGCCTGAGAACCTCTCGCCCGAGTAATTCAGTTACCACAAGTACCGGATCTACTCCCACGAGTCATAGATCGTCAAATGGCACTCGTCGAAGTAAACCCACAGGCGCATCGACTAGTCGTCGTCAACTCGGTGCAGGCTTGATTTCTATTCCTGAATTACCCTCTACCAAGCCAGAATTAGCAGTTTTGGCAGATCCAAAGGTGCCAGAGAATAAGCGGTTTTGTGCGGGTTGTAATGAGCTGGTGAAGCGCGATCGGGGGTTTTGTACTAAGTGCGGGCAAAAATACTCATTTGTGCCTAGTCTGGTGGCTGGAGATGTCATCGGCGAACAATATGAAATCAAAGGTGCGATCGCTTATGGTGGTTTAGGTTGGATTTATTTGGGTTTCGATCGATTCTTACCGCGCTATGTTGTACTCAAGGGTTTGTTGAATAGTGAAGATGCTTCTAGCGCGGCGGTAGCATTAGCAGAAAGACAGTTTTTGGCAGCAGTAAAACACGCTAATATTGTGGGCGTTTATAACTTTGTTACTCATGGAAATGAGGGTTATATCGTGATGGAATATGTGGGTGGTAAAACGCTCAAGGAAATTAGGAAAGAGCGGGGACTATTGCCACCTAGTGAAGCGATCGCCTATATTCATCGTGTCTTGGGAGCGTTTGGCTATCTGCATCAGCAGGGTTTAGTCTACTGCGATTTCAAGCCAGATAATTTTATGCTCGAAGGAGGCGATATTAAGTTGATCGATCTGGGTGGCGCGAGACGAATTGATGATTTAGATGGGGATATTTATGGTACGATCGGTTATGCTGCGCCTGAAGCAGGTGCGGGGCCAACAATTGTTTCAGATTTATTTACGATCGGTCGAACTTTAGCCGTATTAATTACGAATATTCCGGGCTTTAGTCGAGAGCATGAATTCACCCTTCCCAGTGCCAAATCAGATCCGATTTTTAGTCAACAAGAATCCCTCTATCGCTTCCTCCTCAAGTCTACCGCCATGGATCCTGATGACAGGTTTCAAACCGCCGAAGAAATGGCAGAGCAACTTTTGGGCGTATTAAGAGAAGTCGTTGCTCAGGAGACTAACACCCCGCGCCCTAGTACTAGTGTTTTATTCGACGGTGATAGATTAACTATCATCGCTAGTGGTGATTTTAAACCGATTAAACCTAGTTATCTTCAGTTACCCCATCTGCTCCTTGATGCCAAAGATCCAGGCGTAAACGTGGTACTAAATGCCTGTATGACGACAAATATCGATCGGCGGATCGAGCAACTAACCCAAATAGTCAAACAACTACCCACATCGATCGAAGCAAAACTGCGCTTGGCAAATAGTCTAATCGATCGAGGTGCAACTGAATCAGCCGGAGACTTTACCACCGCCGAAAAGTTACTCGCCGCAGTCGCCCTAGAAGATGCTTGGGATTGGCGAGTAGATTGGTATCGGGGTCGATCGCACCTCGCCCAAAAACGGCCTCAAGAGGCTCAAAAACTGTTCGATCGAGTCTACTTCGATTTACCTGGCGAACTCGCCCCCAAGCTAGCATTTGCCCTCGCTGCGGAGCAATCTCCGAACCATCAGATCGCCTATCAGATGTACGCGCTCGTGGCACGAACAGATCTCAATTATCCCACGGCGGCGTTTGGTTTGGCGCGGTGTTATTTGATGCAGGGAAACCGCAAGGGGGCTGTTAGTGCTTTACAACAAGTTCCCGCAACATCTAACCTGTATACTAGATCGAGAGTTGAAATTGCGCGGATTTCGATCGACCGACAATTACCAGTAGCAATAAATAGCCCCAAGCATCCTGAACCCAGTCTAACCGAACTTCAATTGGCAAATCAAACGATCGAATCTCTCACCCTCGAAGGCATCGAACGTTATCAACTCGATCGACAAATATTAGAGACGGCTTTGAATTTGATTACCTCAAAGGCGATCGTTCCTCAAGGCAATGTTACTCTAGTTGGGCAGCCATTGGAAGAGGTGAAATTGCGGTTGGGTTTGGAAAAAGTTTTGCGATCTATCGCGCATTTGGCTACGGGGAGTGAGAAAATTCAACTAGTTGATGAGGCGAATAAATTTAGGCCGAGAACTTTATTTTAGGGTTGGATGAGTGCTATGGCTCGGTTGGTGCTTTTTTTAACACAGAGGTACAGGTCGGTTGCACTGAGGAACACGGAGGGGGATCGGGATTTGCTGCGGAAGTTGGTGGCGGGTAAGTTGTTTAGGCGAGTTTCGATCGGTCAAGTTATCGTTCATCTATTGGCTTATATTGCCTGTTTTATCAAGTTAATTATCATCGAAGCTGGAGGGTACTATGATACTAAGATTTTACTTTTTATCGGGATGACGGCGATCGCGATGCCCTTGTTTGGGATTTCTGGGTGGCTAATTCAGCATAGCTGGAAAATTTCCCAGTCACAGAGATTTTGGGGATACTGTGTTCATGTGGTGATATTTGTCTGGAGCATTTCGATCGTCAAAGTGAGTTATGGGATCTAGCTAGTTTATAATTGTGACTACCCCCGATCGAGATCGAGCCTATGAACTGTCCTCAATGCGCTAAAACAGTCTCACCAACCGATCGATTTTGCGAAGCATGTGGTGTAAGTCTCGAATCTAAATTCACCCTGCCACAAATGGGCGATAATTGTCAAAAATGTGATGCAACAGCCGATTCGATCGATGTCGATGGCTATTGTACTGGGTGTGGGTTTCGGCAGGTAGTGAATAATACTAGTTTACTAGCAACTGCGGTTAATTTTGGCGGGGCAACAGATAAAGGGCGCAGACATCATCAAAATGAAGATGCGATTACTTTAAAAATTGTTGACGATCGGACTTATATTATCGTTGTTTGTGATGGTGTATCTATTTCCCAACAGCCCGAATTAGCCTCCCGATTTGCGGCGACTGCCTGTATCGAGGCAATCGAGATCGCTTTGCAACAAGGCAAAGATGCAGAGGCAGCGATTTGTGATGGCGTAAATGCCGCGCTCCAAGCTGTCGCGAACATTCCCTTCAATCCTGACGATCCGATCGCCGATCCATCTTCTGCTACAATTGTCACGGCGATCGTGCGGGATAATTTAGCAACGATCGGTTGGTTGGGCGATAGTCGCGCCTACTGGTTAGCCGCCGAAAAATCCCTTCAGCTCACTCAAGATGACTCTTGGGCACGTGAAGTTGTCGCCGCAGGTACTTTGACAGCAGAGGAAGCAGCTAAGTCTCCCTACGCCCATGCGATCGTTCGTTGGCTCGGTGCGGATACGGTAGATGATGGGGTACCCTCGATCGTGACTTTCCCGATTCCAGGCGCGGGTTGTCTGTTGCTATGCACTGATGGGTTGTGGAATTACGCACCAGAGCCGAGTTATCTATACAGCCTGATTCAACAAGTTTCTAGTTTCCAGGCTATTGACATCGCTCGTGACTTGGTTCAATATGCTAATCAACAGGGTGGGCAGGATAATATTACTGTTGGGATGGTGCTTTTTTAAGGTTCTCAACGCTTAACCAACAACAGATGTTTCCTCGATCCAACACATCCCCCTCCACTCTCCCCGTGATTACATCCCCTAAATCCCCACCCCAACCACCCAATTATTAATTATCAATTATCAATTAATTAAATTATCAATTATCAATTAACTAAATTATGTTTACCGCTGAAGTTTTCCAAAATCCTTATCTAGCTCAAGGTGCAAGGGAAGTAAACGCCATCATGACGATTACGACGAATGGCGGCGAAGATATTGGTGTGGCAGCACCCAAGAGTCAACGGTTGTTTGGGATTATTTGTGATGTTTCGGGTTCTATGGGTGGAGCCAAGATGCAAGCAGCAAAAGATGCAATTGCTCAGATCGTTAATTTACTGCCCAATGATGCCGCATTTTTTATTGTGACAGGTTCGAGTCGATCGAAGTTATTGGTACCATTGGTAAATGCGGTACCCGAAAATAAGCTCCGCGCGATTTCTCAAGTTAGATCGATTAATGCTGGCGGGGGGACTTTGATGTCTACTTGGCTGAATACTGCTGTGGGTGAATTTAACAAAATGCCCCAAGCAATTTGTCAAGCTTTGTTATTAACCGACGGGCAAAACGATCCTGCTGATGAGTATAATTTAGTTGAGGCTTTAGCTAACTGTGAAGGTAAGTTTCAGTGCGAATGTCGGGGGGTAGGTACAGATTGGGAAGTAGCCCAATTGCAACGGATTGCTGGTAGATTGTTGGGAACAACAGATATTATTTCATCACCCGATCGCATTGCCGCAGACTTTCAAGAAATATTGACCAAAGCAATGGGTAAAACTGTCAGCGATGTCAGTCTGCGTCTATGGACTCCCCTTGGTGCTAAAGTGCTATTTTGCAAACAAGTTAGCCCTGAAATTGTCGATGTGACCGATCGAGCTAAAATTGTTAGCGATCGAATCGTAGACTATCCAACAGGTGCTTGGGGTGGTGATGAATCCCGCGATTATCACTTCTGTATCCAAATCAATGCGGGTAATATCGGTGATGAAATGTTGGCAGGAAGAGCTAGCTTGATTACCCAAACCAATGGCATCGAAACCAAAATCGCCGAAGCAAAAATCCTCGCCACTTGGACAGAAGATGAAGCTAGAACTGCTAAAATCGATCGACGCGTAGCCCACTATACCGGACAAGCCGAACTCAGTCAATCCATCCAAGAAGGTTTGGAAGCCAGAGCACAAGGAAATATGGAAGTAGCCACCGTCAAACTCGGTAGAGCCGTCAAACTCGCTCACGACTCTGGCAATGAAGCCACCGCCAAACTACTCCGCACCGTCGTCGATGTCGAAGACGCTGCTGCGGGTACCGTCAAAATCAAACGCGCCGTCGCCAAAGAAGATGAGATGATGCTAGAAACTCGCTCTACCAAAACAGCTAGAATTCGCAAGAGTTAGAAACTATATCAAACATTGTAGGCAAGAATTATCCTCTAACCCCTATCCCCTATCCCCTATCCCCTATCCCCTAATCCATGTACACCTGCCCCAAAAATCATAACTCTACTGAAGGTGATTTTTGCTCCGAGTGTGGCGCAAAAATTCTGGGATTGGGTACTCCTGAATTAACTGCCAATCCAATTAGCATCCCGACGAATAGTTCATCAGTATCATGTCCTGATTGCAGCACTCCCCACGAGTCTGATAGTGGAAACTTCTGTGAGATTTGCGGTTATAATTTCTTGTCTGGCGATCGAGGTAGTGCTCCATTTCCCAATCCAGTAGCTATATCCAAAGCTACCATCATTCAACCAGGCATAACTGCCGCTGTAGGAGCGGGAACCAAGTGGCAGGCGATAATCTCTATCGATCGCAGTTTAGCCAGCCCTGAAAGCCCTCCAGCCCCCGATCGACAGCCCACAATCGTTCCTCTTATCAACCCAGTTAGTACGATCGGGCGTACTAGTCAAGGTAGAGCAATTTATCCCGACATCTCGCTAGACTTTGATGATGCTGTCTCTTCCCGCCACGCGATTTTGACAATCAATCCTGACGGCTCCCTCGTCTTGCGAGATATCGGCTCGTCGAATGGCACCATGGTAAATGGTAGAGAAATTGCCGCCACGATCGATATTACCATTCGATCGGGCGATAAAATTACCCTCGGTCACTGGACACAAATTGAGATGACTAATTAGCCGATCTCAAGTACCCAACATTTGTAACTGATACAGACTGGCATATAAACCACCCTCGGCGAGTAATTCATCGTGGCTACCCGATTCTACCAAACTACCTTGTTTCAGGACAAAAATCCGATCGACATTGCGAATTGTAGACAGACGGTGAGCGATAATAATAGCTGTACGATCGGTAATGAGTCGATCGAGAGCATCTTGAACTAAAGCTTCAGTACCAACATCCAAACTCGCCGTAGCTTCATCCAATACTAGAATCCGAGGATTGCGGATAATCGATCGAGCAAAAGCGATGAGTTGTTTCTCTCCGACGGATAGATTAGAGCCACGCTCTCGTAACTGAGTATCATAGCCTTGAGGAAGTTGATTGATAAATTGGTCGATATTAGTCGATCGAGCAGCTTCTAGAATCTCCGCTGCGGTATAATCTTCCCCAAGGGTAATATTCCCTTTCACATCTCCAGCGAACAAAAATCCATCCTGAAGGATCACCCCCAAATAGCGGCGTAATTCGGCTTGAGCGATAGTTTTGATATCTACCCCATCAACTAAAATGCGCCCCTTCGTCGGCTCATATAAACGGCAGAGTAAGCGTACGATCGAACTTTTACCCGCACCAGTTGGGCCGACTAAGGCGATTTTTTCACCTGGTTTGATGGTAAAATTCAGATCTCGAATCACATAGTCATCATCTTTATAAGCAAACCAGACATTTTCAAAACAAATCTCCCCCTGAGCTTGACGATCGATATGGGTTAATTGTAGATTGACAACATTATCGACATCCTTAATTTCGATCGGTTCGTTCAAGATATCGCCAATTCGTTCTACAGCCGTAAATCCAGATTGAATTGCTGTAAACTTCTCCGCAAATTGTCGAAGTGGTTCAAATAATCTTTGGGCAAAAACGATAAATGCCGATAGAGTACCGACATCCAATGTTTTCTCTTCCACCATCGAACCACCAACCCACAAGACTGCGGCGATCGCCACTAGAGAAATCCATTCTAGGGTAGCAGATACAGCCGAGTCATGAAAGTTAGTTTTATCGATTTCTTGAATATAGCGATTGCGTACAGTCTTAAATAGTTCGGCATTGTATTTTTCCCGCTGAAAAAGTTGGACGACATTAATCCCGACAACATTTTCTTGCACCATCGAATTAAGTAGAGACAACTCCTCTCGCCCTCGATAATTTGCCTTGCGATATTCATGCTGAAAATAAACAACCAGCGCGCTCACTGGCACCATCATTAATACCAGCATCAGGGCGATTTTCCACTGGAGCGAGAACATATAATAAACCATGACGACGATCGCAAATAGATCGCTGACAATGCCAATAGCACCAGTTGTAAATACATCTCCCAAAGCTTCTACATCATTCGTCAGTCGAGTAATCAATTTCCCAACTGGAGTGCGATCGAAAAATCTCACCGCTAAAGATGTAACTCGATCGAATAAATCATTCCGAATATCTGCGGTAATTTGCTGTCCGACTCGTTGAACATTATAACCCTGAACGGCACTCAAAACTAACCGAATTACCACTGTTACCAGTAACAACATCGTCAGTGTATTCAATCCATCCAACATCGATAAATTACTAACAAAATCCCAGGTTTTCTCACCTCTAATTTTAGAAATAGCTTGCCCAATAATCAGCGGTTGAACTGCATTTGCGATGGCTAAAGGGATCAATAAGCCAAATGACAATAGCAACAACCAACCACTACGTCTGGCATAGGGAACTAACCTCAGTAATAACCGCCAATCATTATCGGGTGGGGTAGATGATTTCACTCGATTCTCCAGGGGAGATACTGTAGCATTGCTCATAAGAATTTTTGTAAAAATCGACTTTCTTCGCCATCGATCTTTTACAGGTTAGAAGATAGGCATTTTCATTATAGATTGCCACTCCAGAATTTGGTACTGCTGCAAAAGTTTTTAAAAACTTCCACACCCAAAACAATACCACCAATGTTCTCGACTCCTCATAAGTCGGATGGAACATTGATGGTACTGGTATGTATCAAAATCTAACGGACAGGCTCAGATAGACTGAACTAGTTAGCTTTCTTGGTGTCTTTCTTTGCGTCACCAGGTTTAGCATCAGTTTTAGGAGCTTCACCAGCTTTCATAGCGTCAGCGGGCTTGGCATCAGTTTTAGGAGCTTCACCAGCTTTCATACCATCGGTTTTAGGAGCTTCACCAGCTTTCATACCGTCAGCAGGCTTGGCATCAGTCTTAGGAGCTTCAGTCGCAGGTGCGCTAGTTGCAGGTGCGGGAGTCGCAGGTGCAGTGGTTTCAGTCTTGGGAGCTTCAGTTTCCGCGCTCTTGCAAGAAGTCAAACCAGCAGTCAAAGTTAAGCTGGCAATTACCAGTAAAGTCTTCCAATTCATTTTAAATTTCCTCACACTTATTTTTTTTGAGTCAGATTTTTCTGCTCCCCTTTATTCTAGCATCGAGTTTTGAAATGTCTAGTCCTTTTGGGAAAAAGAAAACCGAACCAGATCGGCGATCGCTGATAGTGGAAACCGAACAAGAGGGGTGGGGGGAGGGTGGGGAGGGTAGGAGGGTGGGGAGGGTGGTAGGGTGGTAGGGTATTAGTTTTTCCACAATTCCCATGAATTCACCAGTACTCCACCTGACTTTAGCTGATATATTAGAACGGACGATCGAGTTAGCTCAGACGGCAGCGATGATGCTGCGCGGTTATTATCGTGGTAGCGATCGCGATCTGGATGTGCGGAATAAGGGTCAAGGGCCAGTTACAATTGCTGATGAGGCAGTAGATCGATACTTATTAGATGGGATTCGATCGATCTGTGGGGATAGTTGTGGTTATCTGACTGAGGAGACTCACCAAACCACAGATGCAATACTGCCAGAGGATTGGGTATGGATTATCGATCCTTTGGATGGAACCCGAGATTTTATCGATAAAACTGGGGAGTATGGGATTCATATTGCTCTAACATACCAGCAGCGTCCGGTATTAGCAGTGGTTGCGGTGCCAGAATTAGAACGATTGTACGCAGCGATTTTGGGTGGGGGTACTTGGCGAATCGATGGGAGTGGGGTTCGAGAGTCTGTGCGTGTCGGCGAGGATCGAAAATTGAGTGAATTGGTGGTGGTGGCTAGCCGCAATCATCGGAGTGAAAAATTAGTTCAGTTATTAGTCCAATTGCCTTGTCAGCGGCAGCGCGAAGTGGGTAGTATTGGGTGTAAAATTGCGGCGATCGTCGAACATGATGCTGATATATATTTGTCGGTGTCTGGAAAGTCTGCGCCTAAAGATTGGGATTTTGCCGCACCGGAATTGATTTTGACTGAGGCGGGGGGCAAGTTTACCGATCGACTGGGTAATCCTCTACTCTACAATACAGGCGATGTCAGTCAATGGGGCTGTCTGGTTGCCAGTAATGGGAAGTGGCATCAAGAAATTCTCGACTCCTGCAATTTGGCTCTTGGATAGATTTTGAGCTGCAATTCCTCACCCTACAGTTCGGCTTCTGCGTTGGCGTTAGCCTACCGTAGGTAAAGGCAGACGCTACAAAGGACGCTCACTGACCGCCACCCTACTACCTTACCACCATGCCGGATCCAGACTCACCGATTCTCCAGCGGAGAGACTACGCCAACGATTGGTATCAGACATTTACAACAGACGATCGGCAACGTAAAAGCTGGTATGCTGCTGTTGCCAAAACTTACGATCGCGTGCGACCAAAATACACCGAAAAATTCTTGAATCGGGTTGCAGAAGTAGCGGGATTATCGATCGATGCTAACATTTTAGAGGTCGGTTGCGGCCCAGGTACAGCGACGATCGATTTAGCTAAAATGGGATTCTCGGTAGTTGCACTCGAACCAAGTTTGGAAACTTGCGAATTAGCTCGCAAGAACTTAATATCTTATCCTCAAGTAGAGGTATTTGAGACTACTTTTGAAGAATGGGCACCAATAGATCGAACTTTTGATGCCATAGTTGCTGCCACCTCTTGGCACTGGGTAACTCCAGAATTAAAATATATCAAAGCGGCATCAATACTGAAAGACAAGGGTTCGTTGGTCTTATTGTGGAATACTGCTATGCAACCATCGATCGAGATATTTGAGCATCTGAGTGGAATATTCCAAGAATATATACCAACCTTGTCAAAATATAAAGATCGGGATACCCAATTGAGCGAAATTGGCGTATTTGCCGATGCAGCGATCGAGTCATCACTATTTTCAGACTCGATCCGAGAATACCAGTCGATGGAAGTAATCTATCCGATCGAAGACTATCTCCAGCTTCTCACAACTTATTCACCATGTATCGCCCTATCTCCAATCCAAAGAAAAGACTTATTAGATAAATCGCGTCAAGTTCTAGAGCCAAATTGCGGCGATGAAATTTCCCTCTCATACCTCTGCGCCTTCCACATCATCACAAAAAAATAGTTAATATCCCCCCTCCCCCTCTCCCCCCAACAGCTATTTTGCCGATTGCTGTTTACTGTTTGCCCGCGTCCTGATACATTAAGCGAAGATTGATTCATAAAATTAATAACCTTATTCTTGCGGTTTATGAAAGTCCTGGTAATTGGCGGTGATGGTTATTGTGGGTGGGCAACTGCGCTATACCTGTCCAACCGAGGTTATGAAGTCGGGATTTTGGACAGTTTGGTACGCCGACACTGGGATTCAGAATTGGGAGTAGAGACACTTACGCCGATTGCGAGCATTCACCAACGGATTCAACGTTGGCATGAATTGACTGGTAAATCGATCGAGTTATTTATCGGCGATATCAACAATTACGATTTTCTTCAAAAATCTTTGCAAAAATTCGTACCCGAAGCGGTAGTACATTTTGGAGAGCAACGTTCGGCACCATTTTCGATGATCGACAGGGAACATGCTGTCTTGACTCAGGTGAATAATGTAGTGGGCAATCTCAACCTGCTGTATGCTTTACGGGATGATTTTCCCGATTGTCATCTGGTAAAATTGGGCACGATGGGCGAGTACGGTACGCCAAATATCGATATCGAGGAAGGATACATCACGATCGAGCATAATGGTCGAAGTGATACTCTGCCATATCCCAAGCAACCAGGTAGTTTTTATCATCTGAGCAAGGTTCATGACAGTCACAATATCCAGTTTGCTTGTAAAGTCTGGGGCTTACGTGCCACGGATCTAAATCAAGGGGTGGTGTATGGTGTCTTGACGGAAGAGACTGGGATGGATAAGTTACTGATCAACCGATTGGACTATGATGGGATTTATGGTACTGCCTTGAATCGCTTTTGCATCCAAGCGGCGATCGGACATCCACTCACTGTCTATGGCACAGGCGGACAAACTCGCGCTTTCCTAGATATTCGTGATACTGTCAGATGTGTAGAACTGGCGATCGCTACTCCAGCCAAGCCTGGAGAGTTCCGCGTATTCAACCAATTTACCGAACTGTTTAGTATCAAGGATCTGGCTGGCAAAATTCAGCAAGCAGGTTCTACACTAGGATTGGATGTGAAAATCGAACAGGTGGAAAATCCCCGTGTCGAGATGGAGCAACACTACTTCAATCCCAAGAATACCAATCTGCTCAATCTGGGGCTTCAACCCCATCTGCTGTCAGACTCTCTGCTGGATTCTCTATTGAACATTGCCATCGAGTATAAAGAGCGGGTCGATCGAAGTCAAATCTTACCCAAAGTAAGCTGGAAACGAGAGTAGTCAATCTCATCCCCCGTCACGAATAGATCCCAATCGTCATAGATTGGGATAAAATAACTGGTACACTCAAAAATATTTAATGCCAATTTACCGACCTAGTAGTCGTTCCCTAAAACTAGACTGTGGAATTGTGAACGATTACTGGCAGACATACCAGCCTGCCGATCGAGTATGGTAAATTGGCGATACTGCGATCGGAGAAATAATTTTATGCAACGGTTTGCCCGTCTACTCGTCATTTTCGCTCTCTGTTTGACTTGCTTCTTGGGGCTTGCGCCACAAATGGCTGCTAATGCGTCTTCCCCTCCAGTACCTGGAGAAATCATTACCAATAGTGCTGATGATAAATTAAACACAGACTTTGGTAAAAAAATCGATCTCAATAATACTAATGTTCGGGCATTTCGCCAGTATCCTGGGTTGTACCCAACTCTAGCCAGCAAGGTAGTTGACAATGCTCCTTACAAAACTATCGAGGATGTACTGAATATTCCTGGTTTGAGCGAAAAGCAAAAAGAAACGCTCACCGCCAACCTCGACAAATTCACACTCACCTCCACAGATGATACCTTCAACGAAGGCGGCGATCGCTATAACAACGGTTATTACTAACCCAACTCATTAAAAAATCTAAAGGCAACCCCCAGTCTATTTTTAGATGGGGGTTTTTGGTTTTTGGATTAGGAGAGCTTCACTAGCTAGGGCTTGGGATAGTCTTAACCTCAGTTTTCCTAACTGCTATATAATTAGTTACCCCCCCTCTCCCCCTCTCCCCCTCTCCCCTTCCCCCTATGCCCCTACCCACCAGCTTTGATATCATCGTCGTAGGAGCTGGAGCGGCTGGTTTGTACTCTGCACTGTGCCTACCAGCCTCGTTAAGGGTGGCATTAATCAGTAAAGATAGTTTGCCCCGATCGGCGAGTGATTGGGCGCAGGGAGGCATTGCGGCGGTAGTAGATCCTGCTGACTCGATCGATCTACATATTGCGGATACACTCAAAGCTGGGGCGGGATTGTGCGATCGAGTCGCGGTAGAATTTCTGGTGAGTAATGCGGCAGAATGTATCGATGCATTGATCGATTTGGGTGTAGGATTCGATCGCGACGATCGAATTGGCAGTATTGAGACTAGTGGAAAATTGGCTCTGACTTTGGAAGCGGCTCATTCTCGCCCTCGCGTTTTACATGCGGCGGATGCAACAGGAAGAGCTTTAGTGAGTACTTTAACCGATCGAGTCCTCGCCCAGCCAAATATTACTATACTTACCCCTGCGTTTGCTCTGGATTTGTGGATGGAGCAAGGAAAATGTCAGGGGATTAGTCTTTTGTATGAGCATAAAATTAGTTGGGTGAGAGCTACCGCCGTGATTTTGGCGACGGGTGGCGGGGGACAAGTTTATGCTCAAAGTACCAATCCAGAAGTTAGCACTGGGGATGGTGTGGGAATGGCTCATCGAGCTGGCGCACTATTGCGAGATTTAGAATTTTTTCAGTTTCATCCTACCGCACTTACCAAGGCTGGGGCACCGCGATTTTTGATCAGTGAAGCTGTGCGCGGTGAAGGTGCTCATTTGGTGGATAAGGATGGTTATCGATTCACTTTTGATTATCACCCTGACGGCGAGCTTGCGCCTAGAGATGTCGTTAGTCGGGCGATTTTTAGTCATCTACAGCAACATAGCCAAGATGCGACGCAAGGGTGTGTATGGCTCGATTTACGCCCGATTCCTGTGGCTCAAATTCAGCACAGGTTCCCCAATATTCTGCGCTTTTGTCAGAAGTGGGGGATTGATATTCTCAATGAGCCGATTCCAGTAGCTCCCGCCGCTCATTATTGGATGGGGGGTATCTATACTGACTTGATGACACAGACTAGTATTCCAGGTGTATATGCGGTGGGAGAAACTACGAGCACGGGAGTACATGGAGCAAATCGGTTGGCGAGTAATTCTTTATTGGAATGTGTGGTTTTCGGTGCTCAGTTGAGTAAAATTTCAATCGAGCCGCTGCCACTATTTCCGCATGTCGAGCCATCGATAATTAACCCATCACCAATATGGGCAGAAATCGCCAATTTTCACCAGCAAGTACAAATCATCCGCCAAGAATTACCGCGTCTAATGTGGCAAGCGGCGGGAATTTGTCGGGAAGGCGATAAGATCGCTCAGGGAATCGATCGAGTCAAACTTTGGCAATCTGAATTTAATGCCCTACCTATCAGTCAATTATTAATCCAACTTTCGCCGCCACATTCGATCGATCTCCCCGATCTGATTACCGATCGAGAATTGCGAACATGGGGCGAAACCCGCAATCTTTTAGATATCGCTTTATTAATTCTGACTGGTGCTGCACTCAGAATCGAAAGTCGAGGCGGGCACTATCGTACAGATTATCCCACACTCGATCGAACGTGGCAAGTACACACTTTAGTTGAGCAAGATCGCTGGTCAAAATCCACCTCGATCGACGTACCCTTGATGGACTAGTTCGTGGAGCTGCTGGCGATCTTTGGGGCAATATACACCACGGTGCAGTGTTAATACCATCGGATCGTCACCTTGAAGAAATGAAAGGCGGCGGAGTATATCTGTGTGGTCGGGTAGTTCGTAATCGGGAAAGGAACTACCAATGGTCAGATCTGAGCGCATAGGAACACCATTTTCGATTGGATTAGCTATCGATAGATTTATATTAGATCGAGCATGAAGTTTAAGACCCCATGCCCAATCTCATAGCTATATTTTTAATGTATAGCAGGGGTCAGGGGTGAGGGAACAGGGGTCAGGTTGGGAAAGCTGATGCACTGATGGTTTGAGCATCTACATCTGTCCTAACCGCCCTGGCGGTTGCTATATTAGAGCTGAGAATTTGCCGGAGCGGGAACTAAGTCAAGTTCGGGGGCATCGTGTGCCACAGTATTATCATTACCAGCCTCACGATCGAATTTCGTTTTTGCGACTGCAATGGCAAATACATATAAACCAAAGATCGGCTTTGCCAATACGTCTGCGATCGTGTAGCCAAGTTGTACGCCCACAGTTGCAGCATTACCCGTCACCCCAATCAAGGGTAAGATATAAGCAATCGGGTAAACACCCCAAGACAGTAATAGTAGCAAGCGCATACTGCGGACTAGCTCCTGTACGGACGCAGGTTGACGCGCTAACGATTTGGACAGTTCTACCCACAGTACATAAAGGATGTAGATAAAAGGAATGGTGCTGATGGTACCCCACACAATCCGAGTTGTAAAATCATTGGAGATCTCCCCAGGATAGCCAGTCGCAATCATCAGAATTGAAGCTCCCACCAACTTAGTGAGCAACGGTTTTGTCTCTGTGCCTGGTAATGCGAGGACAGCTACGGTTTCAACTAGCAGCAAGGGCACGGTGAGGAGCCAATCGACATAGCGGTAGGCATCATTAAATGGTGCGCCAGTGAGGGTATAAACACCATTTTGGAGACTGTAAGCTTCATCCCAACTGTTAAAGATCCGGAAGTAATGGTAGCCAGCAATACTGACGACGATCGCCGAAACGATTAATGCTAGTCGATATTTCTGACCTACTTGTGACTGGGCACTAAAGAAAAATAATGCGGATGAGAACATTGCGGCGATCGCAAATGAAAAGGCATTATAAATTAGATTAAACTGGCTAGATGTCAATGACTGAACTGTTGACAACCGATTTGACATGTCATCATTGGCCAAGATCGATCCTAATAGCGTGAATTCTGGGATGGATGAAACTGCAATCATGAATTTTGTTTCCAAATAATTGAATTTAGACTGACGCAATTTGCGATCGGGCTAACTATTTGTCTATTGATGAAATTAAAACTGGTTCTATGAGCTAGTTAAATTAAGCTACTCCCTATTGAACTCATCATAGATAAAAACTGTGAGGATTTCGTGAGGTAAATATTAGTTTAGGTAAATATTTATCTTAATATTTACTTTACTATTGCTGAGTTTTTTGCAACCGATATCGACTAATATTAATTTAATTATTCAACAAAAAATCAGCCGATCGAGAGATTTTTAACTCAAATTTTGTTGTACGATCTCTACCCATTTGAATAGACTCAGATAATATCTAAAAAAAGAGCCAAAAACTCCCAAGGTGATATGTTTGAGTCGCTGCTATGTCAAATGTTATTATGTGTTAAAAGGTTAAATAATTGGGCATGAACGTCGAAGCTTGCGCGCCGCTAGGCGGTCGCCACCCAGACTTCAAAGGGTGCTTGAGTCCCGATGCCATGAAACTGAAGGGCAGAAAGCAGACAAATTACCCCATGCTCCACCCGTTGAGTGGCAACGGCAAGACTATGATGTTCGCTGAGTTCAGCATCAATATATAGCAACCGCCAGGGCGGTTAGGACAGATGTAAACGCTCAAACTATTGTGCCGTCAGCTTTTCCAAACTGACCCCTCACCCCTCACCCCTGACCCCTGCTATGGGTGTACATCCCACGCCCAGATTTGAGCAATACGCCCCGATCTACCAAGCGACGCAGATCTTCTGTTTATGTGATGGATGCAGCTTTTTATACTGAATCAAATCTGAGTGAGTTTCAATATAGTATTAAATGGATGAGCCGAGTACCATTCACAATCAAGGCGGCTAAAGATTTAGCCACAAATTTATTACCAGAACAGTTTAGTAAAAGTACCCTTTACAAGGGTTATCAGTCTTGCTCCGTTTGTCATGAATATGCCGGAATTCAACAACTATGGGTTATTGTAGAAAGTGCTGAACGTAAATTGGATAAATCATTCTGTAGAATTCTCTTATCAATTATCAATTATCAATTAATTTAATTATTTCCAATTCCCACCGCAGCAGAAATTGAAGATAATCCTCGTGCTTCTAGCTTGGCGAGTAATCCTGTCAAAATTCGATCGACCATCCATGGCCCATTATAAGTCCAACCTGTATAAACTTGAATCAGACTGGCTCCCGCCGTAATTTTTTCCCATGCATCATCTGCTGTAAAAATACCACCAACACCGATAATTGGTAACTTACCACCCGTCTGCTGGTAGATAAATCGAATGACTTCGGTAGACTTTTGGCGAACTGGTGCGCCACTGATTCCGCCTGCTTCCTCGATAACTTTTTTACCAGTTGCTGCAACTATTTGAGTAGTTAATTGGGATTTGTCGATCGTCGTATTTGTGGCAATAATTCCGGCTAATTGATATTTTTGAGATAGCTCTACAACAGCGGCAATATCATCAAAAGCTAAATCCGGTGCAATCTTAACCAAAATCGGTTTATGACCTTGATTTTCCTGTTGTAGGGCATCGAAAATAACACCCAAAGGGGCGATCGCTTGTAAGTCTCGCAGATTGGGTGTATTCGGTGAACTCACATTAATAACGAAATAATCTCCCAGATCCTGAAGCCTTTTAAAACTCCCTAAATAATCCCCCGCCGCATCTTCTAAAGCAGTAATTTTCGACTTACCTAAATTAATGCCGATCGGAATGGTAAAATCATTAGATTGACGCTGTTTGAGGGCGATCGCCATAGCTTCACTACCGAGGTTATTAAACCCCATTCGATTTAAAGCCGCCCGATCTTGAGGAAGGCGAAATAAGCGCGGTTGAGGATTTCCAGGTTGAGGATGATATGTCACTGTGCCCAATTCTGTAAAGCCAAATCCCAAATATTGCCACATTCCCGCCGCAATCCCATCTTTATCAAACCCCGCCGCTAACCCCACCGGATTAGCAAAATTCAAACCAAATAACGACTGGGATAATCGATCGTCACTCCGACAAAAATACTGCTGAAAGCTTGCCTTTGCGAGCATACTTAGTGGAGAACGCGGACGCGCATCGATCGCCTGTAATGCCGCTAATGACTGCCGATGAACGGCTTCTGGATCTGCCTTAATTGCCGAAAATAATAATGGACGAATAGCGAGTTGATAAATATCCAAAATTAGGGGATAGGGGATAGGGGATAGGGGATAGTAGCACTAGTAGTGATTGGATTATTCCACGATCGATGGTAAATTGTCTGGGTCGATACCTTGCGATCGCAAATAAGCCATCAGTCGCTCTTTTTGCTCCCGCTCCTGCTCGGCACGTTGACTTTCCTGCTCGGCGCGTTGACGCTCCTGCTCGGCACGTTGACGCTCCTGCTCGATCTGTTCGACAGCCCACGGAAGCATGGTACCAGATTCATCCCACCAGCGGAGCCAATAACCCGTTCGACCTTCCTTACTTCCCCGCCAAGTACCCAGAAATAACTTCATTTCTGGAATCCATTGTCGCCCATCAGCATCGGGTAAGATGAGTTGATAGCGTTCATTTTGAAGCTGATAAAACTCCAATAGTCCACTCTCTGGCTCGAAAATAACATAGATTGGCACCTGTAAAATATGTTCGTAGAAGAACCATTTTCCAGGCGGGTAGCTCCGTTTGACAGAATATTCACTCCCCTCGATATCCGAGAGAAATTCCATGACGATCGAAGGTAAACCGCCTTCTGCATGAGGTGTGTAGCTTCTTCGGGTCGAATCTAGCGGTGTCACCGCTGCAACATATAACCAGTCAGGAGCCTTGACAACGATTTTCTCATCGATCGTCGCACATAGCCCAAAATTGGATACAATCAGCATCTCTGGCTGAATAAATCCACTTAACTCTAAACTTTCGCGCAAAGCTCCAGCTAAAAGTGGTTGTCCATCATTATCCACAGGATCGTCCTCTAATTGAAAGTCTTTGGGCAAAGGTTCCCAAGTGACGAGTGGCTCATGATTGGTTTTGGGTGTAATAAGTTGAGCTATCATAGCGGTGGCTTAGTTAGTCTAAGCTCTATTTTATCTTGTTTTTTGAGTTTTATTAGTATCCTGATGTCGATCGATCCCCGAACACCGTAAGATTAGGGTAGATATTTTTACACGATCGAAATAATATTGTGAAAGCGATTACTTTACTCGGATCTACTGGCTCGATCGGTACTCAAACCCTAGATATCGTCGAAAACAACCCCGATAAATTTCGGATTGTCGGACTAGCTGCGGGTAGCAACGTGGAGATGCTAGCGGCTCAAGTGCGTCAGTTTCGCCCAGAAATTGTGGCGATTGGAAATGAGAGCAAGTTGTCCGAGTTCCAAGCCGCGATTGCTAATTTAGATTATCGCCCAATTGTGGTCGCTGGCGAAAGTGGGACGATCGAAGTCGCTGCATATGGCGACGCTCAAAGTGTCGTCACCGGAATCGTCGGTTTCGCCGGACTTTTGCCCACAATTGCGGCGATTAAAGCGGGGAAAGATATCGCTCTAGCAAATAAAGAAACCCTAATTGCAGGCGGCCCAGTCGTGTTACCCTTGGTCAAAGAGTATGGAGTCAAATTACTCCCTGCGGATTCCGAGCATTCGGCTATATTTCAATGTTTGCAAGGTGTGCCAGAGGGTGGGTTGCGCCGGATTATTTTAACTGCTTCTGGTGGTGCATTTCGGGATCTGCCGATCGAGAAATTAGCGCAAGTAAAGGTTGCTGACGCGCTCAAGCATCCAAATTGGTCGATGGGTCAAAAAATCACCATTGATTCAGCTACGATGATGAACAAAGGTCTAGAAGTAATTGAGGCTCACTATCTATTCGGCCTTGATTACGATCGCATCGATGTGGTCATCCATCCTCAGAGTATCGTCCATTCCCTGATCGAAGTCCAGGACACATCAGTACTCGCTCAACTAGGTTGGCCGGATATGCGTCTACCCCTATTATATGCCCTCTCCTGGCCCGATCGGATCCATACCGACTGGAAACCCTTCGATCTGGTTAAAGCGGGGGATTTGACCTTTAGAGAGCCAGATGAGGCCAAATATCCATGTATCCAACTCGCCTATGCTGCCGGAAGAGCTGGCGGCTCGATGCCTGCGGTATTAAACGGCGCAAATGAGCAAGCCGTCGCCCTATTTCTAGAGGAAAAAATTCACTTCCTACATATCCCTAAATTAATCGAAAAAGTCTGCGACAAACATCAAGCCGATTATCACCAAAATCCCAGCTTAGATGATATCTTAGCAGCCGATCGATGGGCAAGAGATACGATCCTCGAACTCAGTCAACAGGTTGTCGCTAGTAAATAATCAAAACTTGAACCGATTAACTTTGACCAAGAGAACCCGACTCGCAATTTAACAATCGATCGAGAATGGCAATTTTTTGGGTATTCTTGCTAGTCCGAAGCTGCTGTTCGATCGTAATATTAATTAGCTCCATTTTCAGTCGGGCTAGATAGGTAGATTTTAATTCATCTTCCGTAACAGATGGCTCGATCCGACCGCCTTGGTGGCGCGCTTCGCGTTCGGAGTTATCCATATAGCTTTTATTTCGATCGAAATTAAGTTGTTGAGCCAAAGATTGCACCACAAACTGTTGTTCGGGGCGGGCGGTGGCTAGCAATTTGGAGATCGATTGCTTATCGAGCAGCTTTGCGGTGGCTGTCTCTGAAAGCTGAGATTGTAGCCAGGATTCGGCAGTAGAGATCGGTAAATCGGCAGCTTGTTCGTCAACTTTAGCAAAAGCATGAGCTTCGAGATAGGATACCCGCCCGTCTTGGTTGTAGTCAGCAGAGGTTACGCGCTGCCCGATGCGATTGGTGCCACTCAAACCAGCAAAAAAGCTCGAACTATAGTCTCGATAGTCGGCTTCATTGACTTCAGGAGTACAGCCCACCGACGGTAAATGCTTAGTGGTAGCAAAAAAACCACAGCGATATCGTTCAGCAATTTTAGCCTGCGGATCGCCATTTTTATAGATAATCGAGTTGGCAAATGCACCTGCATAACATTGCACCATCACAGTGACGACGGGCTTTGTGGGCGGCAATCGATCCAAAAATGTCGCAAACTCTCGCACACTCAATCTTTGCTCATTCCACAGCATCATCGTATTGTTATCCTCGTCTTCTCGATTGCGGGAACCGTGCCCAGTAAAGTAAAAAAACAACGGGCGGCGATCTGATGCTGCGCTGGCGATCTGCTGGAGCGATTGCTGTAAATTGTCAACTGTCGCCGCAGCTTGGAGATAGGGGATATTGGGTGCTTTGAATTGTTCTAAGCGATTTGCGTCTAAATAGCGTACCGTTTCCCGTCCATCGTTACCATTGGCGAATAAAATTGTCGCTTGGCTGGGATCGAACCCCAATGTCTTCAGCGTACGTTGAAAATAAAGAACATTTTTTTCGATCGCAATTTCGTTATAAGATGGTGCGCCACCACCGCCCAAAACTAAAAAATCAGGTGTGGTTGGCAACTTCTGGCTGGCAAGATTTTGACTGGCATTATTTGTCAATCCCAATGGCAAAGAAGACTGAAGATTGGCACCATTAGGTGATGGCTCAGTGGTAATAGCTACTGTTATTACGCCGATCCACAGGATCGGTAGCATCGATAAAAAACGCATCATCTTTAGCCATCACAACTTAGTTCCTATTGTACGCAGCATGTTAAACAATATGGCTCAGTAGTTTCACATAAAATCCCTTAAATTTAGTATAAAATGCTGTGGAGGGAAACAATTGGAGTACCTCGTTCGCGAAGCGTTCCCGAAGGGTAGGAAGCTCTTGATATCCTTTGCCGGACTCTTGAGATGCCCTGCTAGGCGGGTCACCCGCCCAGCACACCATACCGCTTTGCCGAAGGCACGCTTCGCGAACGGTTGGTGTTGGGAGTACGTCACAGTATGGCAGTCGCCACATCGGTTAGGACACTTTAGATCTCAGTCCGCGTTCAGCTTTCCGTCGGGCAGATCGGCAGAAAGACTAGATTGTGGAAACAGTAAAGTCTCTAGATAATGAAGTCTGATTCCATAGAATTTTTTAATTTCTTTAATCTGTTCGAGAATATGCTCTTTGTCTATAGGCTTGTCATTTTTGATTCCCACAATCATGACGTTTTTACTTGTATGGTCGGGAGATATAAATTCAAAGACATTGGTATCATATCCAAATGCTTCGAGCAGAAGTGCTCTGATGCCATCAGTCACTATTTCTGATTGCCTTTCCATCAAAATTCCAAACTTCAATAAATCTTTCAAAACCAGGCCAGGATTAATCTGCTTCCTAATCTGTTTGTGGCAACAAGGCGATAAGACTATCAAAGAAGACTGAGCCATTATTCCCTTATAAATGGCATCATCTGTAGCCGTATCACATGCATGTAATGCAACAGTGATATCTACCTCATGCGATCTGTAGCTTTTGATATTTCCATGTTCAAACCGTAAGTTTTCAAAATCAACTGACTGGGAAAGAGAGTTGCAAAAGTTTACCAAATCTAATCTACTTTCTACACCAACAATCGATGTTTTCTTATTCAGTAAATTATTCAAGAAATCGTACAGTGCAAAAGTTAAATATCCTTTGCCCGATCCCATATCAATAACTGAAATACGATCTCTTGAAATCAAACTCGACGATTCAAGTAATCCATGGATAATTTCAATAAATTTATTTATTTGTCTAAACTTCGACTCCATACCTTTTACGATCCTTCCTTCCTTAGTCGTAATGCCGAGTTCAGTAAGGTAGGGATTATTTTCAGATTCAATGTGGCGGAATTTTTTACGATCGTGCTCTTGTGGAAATCCACTCAAAGGATCGGTTGAAGTAGGCTTAGAAGAGAAAATTTTTGGATTTCGATTTTTATCATATTCAAGCTGAATATTTTGTTTTACTGTAAACAAGACACTACTCATGAACTCATTCCCAATTAGAGAACCGATCGTATTAATGCCTTCGTCAATTGAATAGTTTTTTACTATTTCTTTATTTTTATAGCTATAAGTCAGAGAGAGCTTTACGCCCGATTTAATCTCGATTATCTTAACGAAAATCTTCCTTAGCCCATCTTCTTGTCCTTTGTAATTTCCCAAAGTTAGTTTGACAAATTCTTGGTTCTCAATGCTAGAGGCTAACATTAGCTCAAATTGTGTCTTCGCATTCGCTGCCATTAAGCTACTCCATCAAGATATTGTGCTATTTACAAATGTCATAGATAAAAGACCATGGTGGAGTAGCCTTTCGGAACGAAACAACCCAACATCTAAATGTTGGGTTTCATCGCCTTCTATACGGCTTGTGGTTGTTGTTGGGGAGCGAATTGGAACATTGAGTAGACGACATTGCGGCGGATGTCGGTCATCATTTCGAGGAACATTTCATAGCCTTCTTGTTTGTATTCAATTAGGGGATCTTTTTGGCCGTAACCGCGAAGCCCTACTGATTCGCGGAGGGCATCCATTGATTGGAGGTGTTCGCGCCAGAGGGTGTCGATTTGTTGGAGGATAAAGAAGCGTTCGGCTTGACGCATTAGTCCGGCTTGAACTCGATCGATCTCGGTTTCTTTGATATCATAGGCTCGACGAACTTCTTCACGCATGAAGATTTTGATTTCGTCATAGCTCATATCGTCGAGTTGGGAGGGTGTCAAATCATTGAAGAGATTGACAAATTCCCGCGCCTTGGTTACTAAACCTTCGATATTCCATTCTTCTGGTGGTAAGTCTGGTTCGACGTAGGCGTTGACGATATCGTCCATGGTGCGCTCGGCGTAACGGACGACTTGTTCTTTGAGGTCTTGCCCTTCTAAGACGCGACGACGTTCGGCGTAGATGGCGCGACGTTGATTGTTCATCACTTCGTCGTATTCAAATACCTGTTTGCGGATGTCGTAATAATAGGTCTCGACTTTTTTCTGAGCACCTTCTAGACTGTTGGTGAGCATTTTGGATTCGATCGGCATATCTTCTTCGACGCGGAAAGCATCCATCAGACTGCTGACTCGATCGCCCCCAAAGATCTGCATCAAAGGATCCTTTAAACTCAGAAAGAACTTAGTGGAACCTTTATCGCCCTGACGACCAGCACGACCGCGTAATTGATTATCTACCCGTCGGGATTCGTGACGTTCGGTACCAATAACATGCAAGCCGCCATTTGTCAATACTTCTTCATGTTCGACGCTGGTAAAGGCATCATATTCTTGGCGAATGGCTTTATAAGCAGCACGTAATTTTTGGACGGCTTCGATATCGGTAGGTGCTTTTTCGCAAGCTACCGCGATAACTTCATCCGCATCTAGTTCGGATAAACTGCGTTCGCCATAGTGTTGAACCGCGAAGTTAACCGCATCTTTGAGCATCGATTCAGTCTCTTTGGAGATGTCGGTGGGGAAGATACTGGCGGAAGCTTTCCAGGTTTTGACCTTTTTTCCAGGGGCGAAACCTTGCCCTGAAGCCTTGCTAGTTTGAGCGGCGGCGACAGTTGCGGGGTTGAAGTCACGATCGTCTTCGGGTGCGACAATACGGGGCATCAGGTATTCGCGGATTTTTAGCCGCGCCATATAGTCAGAGTTGCCACCTAGTATGATATCAGTACCGCGACCTGCCATGTTTGTCGCGATCGTCACAGCATTTTTTCTTCCGGCTTGGGCGATGATTTCTGATTCCCGCTCGACGTTTTCTGGTTTCGCGTTGAGAAGTTGATGGGGAATTTCCTTCTCATGCAAGAGGCGGGAAAGAATTTCGGATTTCTCGATACTGGTAGTACCGACGAGTACTGGTCGTCCGGTTGTGTGCATTTCCAGACATTCTTCCGCCACAGCTCGCCATTTGGCTTCTTCGGTTTTGTAGACGACATCAGGAAAATCATACCGCTGGCGGGGGCGGTTGGTGGGCATCACCGTGACTTGGATTTTGTAGGTTTTTTCCAATTCTACTTCTTCGGTTTTGGCTGTTCCTGTCATCCCGCCGAGTTTGGGGTAGAGGAGGAAGAAGTTTTGATAGGTAATGGTGGCGAGGGTTTGGGTTTCGTTTTGAATTTTGACTTTTTCTTTGGCTTCTACAGCTTGATGCAAGCCATCGCTCCAACGTCGCCCAGATAATACTCGTCCAGTAAATTCATCGACGATGACGACTTCATCGTTCATGATGATATAAGTTACGTCGCGGGTAAATAGTTCTTTGGCTTTAACCGCATTAAAAACATAATGCGCCCAAGGATCTGCTTCGTCGTAAAGATCTTTTACACCCAATATTTCCTCGGCTTTGGCAAAACCTTCGTCAGTGAGCAAGACATTTCGCGCCTTTTCATCTACCTCATAATGTTCTTCCTTCGTCAATCCACGGGCGATATCAGCAGCTTGAAGATATTTTTCAGTCGGACGTTCGACCTGACCAGAAATAATTAATGGTGTCCGCGCTTCGTCAATTAGAATCGAGTCTACCTCATCGATGACGCAGAAATTAAACGGACGTTGGACGACTTCGCCCATCGACTCAGCCATATTATCCCGCAAATAGTCAAATCCTAATTCGCTGTTGGTGGCGTAGGTAACATCACAGGCATAGTTTTTTTTCCGCTCTTGGGGTGTCATTCCCGATTGAATCAATCCCACACTCAAACCAAGGAAGCGATGAACTTGCCCCATCCATTCAGCATCTCGACGGGCGAGATAATCATTCACAGTGATAACATGAACGCCTCTACCTGTCAGTGCATTGAGATATGCAGGTAAAGTAGAAACCAGGGTTTTACCTTCCCCTGTTTTCATTTCAGCGATTTGTCCGCCATGTAATACCATGCCACCGAGCATCTGTACGTCAAAGTGGCGCAATCCGAGGACTCTTTTTCCGGCTTCACGGACGACTGCGAAGGCTTCGGGGAGAATTTCTGTGAGGATTTCGTTTTCCTCTTCTTTATTATTTGCCTGTTCTAGCCTACGCTTAAATTCCGTGGTTTTCCCTTTGAGTTGTTCGTCGCTCAACGCTTGGATTTCTTCTTCCAATAGGTTAATTTCTGCGACTATCGGTTGATATTTCTTTAGTTTGCGTGCGTTAGGGTCGCCCAGTAGTTTTTTTAGCATAGGAGGAGAATTTAAGTTGAGATTATGAGTGATGAAGTATAATTTTTCACACTCCATGCTCTAGTATCTATTTATCGTATCATCGATGAGGGGTGAGGGGTGAGGGTTCAGGGTTCAGGGTTCAGGGATAGTTATTTATTTATAGCAGGGGTCAGGGGTGAGGGGACAGCGAAAAGTGCTGATGGTCGGGTGACCCGATTCCTGACAAGTTAAGGTTGTCGATCGAATGTCAACACCCATATATGGTGGATCTGTCAAATGAATACCCTAAATGTGGCAATCAATTTTTCTGACTCGATCGAAGCGCAAAAGTTCTCGATCGCTAGACATGTGATGGACTGGTCGATCAGTCGATCGTCAAACCCGCTTGACAATTGCGATCGAAGCTTAACTTGTCACAAATCGGGGAACCCGACCGGAGCAAGCCGCTTTGTTGGTTTGTGGGAGGGGTAGATTAAGTTAGACAAAAACATCTGGAATATTTGACGCTTCTGCGTCATTTTTTCGATTGACTAGTACAAAAAGTCACCTTAACAGGGGTAGTCTAGTGAACTATTAATTATCAATTATCAATTATCAGCTAGCTGCTTCGGCCATTTCGATAATTCGACCATTGTAATCCTTAATCAAAAAATTGAGTGGTTTCTCAGCGCGAATTTTGTGTTTGATACCACGGGTTTGAATTCGCATCAAAATTTGTTCGAGACATTCGCGATCGAAACAAACATGTCGATCGCGGTTTTTGTCCCCTACACTAGCTCCAGTAATGATATGGATCTGGGTATTTTTCTTGAGTTGATACCACAATCCTTCCGAACCCTTCATGCCTCTGACACTAGCTCTACCGATGGGTGCAGCCAAATACATCGGGTCGATACCCGCAGTACCGATAGTTTGCTCATAATCATAGTAATAGTGTAATGGAACTTGCGCGATCTGCAAATTCAACAATCCTTCATACAAGTCCTGAGCAACTTTGAGATCGGATACCATCACAGTATGTACCTTGGGAGCACTCGTGAGAAATAGCCACATTGCCCCACCGTAGGCTGCAAGCAGCATCACCATGATACCTTGGGTTGAGATGAGACTATCTAGAGGCATAAGATCGACAGGCAATTAATAATTAATAATTAATAATTAATAATTAAAATAATTAATTATTAATTGGGTGGTGTTTTAGCGGATACTGCTGATTGCGGGTACTTTACCTGAATCGGGATTGGGAGTAGCTTGCAATACAGAGATCGCTTTGCGATACTGGGTATCTTTGGAAGTGCCCATCATATCTGGGTAGTCAGAGAGGTTGCGCTGCTCGGTAAAATTCAAGTCCACCTTCACATCGGGAGTGACTCCTTTGTGACCGATATCGGTGCCATTGGGCGTATAATAGTGGGCGACTGTCACCGCCATCCCCGAACCATCGGAGAGGGAATGAACTGACTGTACCAGAGCCTTGCCAAAGGTTTGGGAGCCGACGATTTTTGCCCGTTGATTGTCCTTGAGTGCGCCTGCTAGAATCTCACTAGCACTGGCTGAATTGCCATCGACTAACACTGCCAGGGGAAGTTGAGTGAGGGAACTTTGTACAGCTTTGAAGTTCTCATTACTGCCTTTGCGATCGACAGTCTTAACGATGGTGCCATTATCCATCCACATCCGCGCAATTTCAACACTGGATTGGAGCAACCCGCCTGGATTTCCGCGCATATCGAGCACGTAGGCGTTTACCTCTTTACCATTGAGTTCCTTGATTGCTTTGGACATCTGCTCGGAGGAATGGGAACTAAATTCTGATAGTCGAATATAGCCAACTTTTAAATTGCCTTCTTGCTTAACCTCAGAAAATACCGATGCTACCTCAATCTGTGCGCGAGTGAGCGAAAGATCGAACGGATTCATCTCACCACGAGCGATTTTCAGGGTAATAGATTTACCAACTTCGCCGCGAATTAGAGTTACAGCATCATCTAGATTGAGATTTTTGGTGGGTTTGCCGTCGATCTCAACAATGATATCACCAGCTTTGATGCCCGCTTTGGATGCTGGAGAATTGTCGATCGCTTCGGCGACGACTAGCTCTTTGGTGCGGGGGTGAGCTTCTAACTTGATACCTACGCCAGACATTTCTCCACTGGTTTGATTATTCAAGGATTGAAACTGTTGAGGATCCATAAATCTAGTGTACGGATCGTTTAATTTCTTGAGTGTCGCTCGAATTGCCGAATGTGCTTCTTGACGATTGGCATACTTGCGTTTGAGCAATTCGGTGCGGGTTTTCTGCCAATCTAGCCGATTGAAGGTGCCATCTACATACTCGCGATTGACAATTTGCCATGCCTCATCTACTACCGCTTTTGGACTATCCTTTGCCAGCCCTGATGTAGAAAACATCGGTATCGACGCAGCGACAAGGCTGGTGAGGATCGCTCCGCGTAATACTAGTTTACGTTGCCAAACAAATTTGGATGTGGATACTTGCGTCATAGTGGCAATGGGGGCGTTGTTGAGGGGTTGATCTGAGATTGCAATGGGATCTGGTTAGCAGCGGCAAGGCACCGATCGAGATATTTTGGATCCGTTAATTTCAGGTAGATGGCTCGGTCTTGCTGTTGAGGTCGAGAGATATTTTCTAGATGAGTATTATTTTAATTCACATCGATCGAACTTGTCACTATTTTAGGCTAGATTGCCATAACTGGAATTTGACCGAGATCGTCGATTGTTAAGGTTGGTAAAGATATCAGATCTTTTCCTTCTCTTCCACATCGAGGGGCGAAATTACATTTTTGACATGAGCCTGTTGACGCGGCTACTTGGGGAAACTCTTCCCCACTCGATCGAGACCGATCTAGCCAGTTGGTGAGTTTGCTCAGTAAAGTTTGTAGATCCTGCTCGGTTTGGCGATGCTGTTTATTAGTATACTCAATCCGTACCGATTTTGGTCGTGGGGAAGATTTGATGAACCAATAAGTAAAGTTAATTTGCTTGGGTAAATAATGGCTGGTTTCTGCGAGCAGATATAAATATAGTCTCGTTTGCCATTCAGAACTTAGATCTTTTTTGAATTTGGGTAGTGGATAAGTTTTCCAGTCAATGATTTCGGCTCGATCGGGTTTGAGAATTACCAGATCGTAGATAGTGGTGAATAGATAACGATCCTCGGTACCGCCTCCACCTTGAGGCATCGCGAATGTTCTCACATGTTCGCTTTCTCTCCAAGCGGTGGAATCTGACATGAATAATTCTGGGGCGGTGGTCAAAATTGCTTCTACCCAACGTTTTAGTTCTGGTGAACGTTCGAGGATTGGTTCGATCGGTAATCCCAATTCTCGCTGCTGCATCAACATATGAAAATCACTACCAAATTGAGTTCTATTCTCTTGGATTGGCTTCAATCGATCGAGATAAATATGCTCGAATTGACGCGGGCAAGTTTCTAAAATCTTGAGATGTCTTTGGGATAGTCGGAGCATGGGGGAGAGGGGGCATTTTTGATACCTAAGTAGCTGGGTTGAAGTGAACTACTACCCGCCGCTTACGCTGAGCGGGTAGCTTCTGGCTTCGCGGGGGATCGCCGCATAGCTGTCTTTCGACCTCTACTTGGTCTTACATCCCCTCCACCAGCAGTCGCACTAGTTCCTAATGCTCTGGTCGGGTCACCCGCCCAGTTGAGGAGTCTCAGCCCTTCAGCCTTGATGTTGACAGCAGCATTGACATCTCTATCGTGGTTAGTTCCACAACTAGGACAAGTCCAATGACGCACATCTAAAGACAAGGATGAGACTCGGTGATAACAGTTACTACAGGTTTTCGATGAAGGAAAAAATCTATCCACCTTGACCAATATTTTGCCAGAACGCTCACACTTATAGTTGAGCATTCCGACGAAGCTAGACCAGCCACAATCGCTAATAGCTTTTGCTAAACAATGATTTATCACCATGTTTTTGACTGCCGCTTGGTGCAACGCACGCTGAGGAAGCCTCAGCGCGATTGCATCCGCTAGATCTTCCACAATGATGACTTGGTTTTCGTTCACCAATTTGTGAGAGAGTTTATGCAAAAAGTCTTGTCTCGAATTGCTGATTCGTTGATGGACTCTTGCCACCAGTTTTCTAGCTTTATTCCGACTATTAGACCCTTTTACTTTTCTGGATAGTTTACGTTGTTTCCGCTTGAGGTTAGATTCATGCTTCTTGATATGTCGAGGGTTGGGGTACTTAGAGCCAGTGCTAGTGATGGCAAAGTCTGTGATACCCAAATCGATACCAATTGCATTTCCCTCACTACTAGGGACAGGATACTCACCTTCTTGTTCGGTAAGAATAGCAGCGAAATATTGACCGCTAGGATTCCGAGAGATAGTAACAGTCTTGACTTCTCCATCAAGCGGACGATGCAAGCTAATTTTGACCCACCCCAGCTTAGGAAGGTAGATCAGGTTATCAACAAACTTAGTCCCTTGGGGGTAATGGATCGACTGCTTTCCATGCTTCGATTTGAAGTTAGGAAACTTAGCTCTTTTCTCAAAGAAGTTGATAAACGATTTACTGAGGTTGAGGGTAACAGATTGCAAGACTTGAGAATGACATTCACCAAGCCAGTCAAATTCTTTTTTGAGTGCTGGCAGCAGTGCATTGAGTCCTTCTCTAGACATCCCTTTCCCTGTTTCAGCATAGGTAGTAGTAGTCTCGTTCAGAGCGCGATTCCACCACCAACGAGCGCATCCGAAAAACTGAGAAAGCTTTTCAGACTGAGCATCGGTGGGATAGATTCGGGCTTTGATAGACTGATACATCTGCGTTTATCGCTAATTGCTTTAATGATAACACAGAATAGATCGATGGACAAGCAAAGGATTTTGTTCGTTTCCTCATACACCCGCCACCCTTCCACTTGCTAATACCGCATGTCTTGTGGTGGGTGCAATCGTAAGCGAGCTTTTCGGGGGAAGCTTCCCCCGAAAACGTCGCGTCGCCTCACTCGCTATCCATCCCCACCCCGCTTCGCTGTGGGTGGGGACTTCCGCTGATTCCGTTAAATATAAAATACTTGTTGTGCAATACACTGTTGGTGCGGTTGGGTTATCTCCTAGCGGAGAGGCTACGCCAACGTGCCTCAACCCAACCTACGAAGATCTTGCACTACCCCCCACCCCCCCCCCCCAGCCACCCCCCCCCCACCCCCACGAAGAAAAAAAAAAAAAAACAAAAAAAAAAAAAAACAACGCGGGGGGTTAAAAAAAAGAAGTGAAATAGGCGCACACCGGGGGTTTGAGTTTTTCGGT